>NZ_JBUEGB010000037.1:0-59204 GCF_054963695.1 Micromonospora sp. RTBAU3-60
CCCATCCGACTCAGGATCACTAAGCTGATCAGGGACGCTGTCGGCGCCCTTGCAGACCGCCCGGTCCTGGTCATCGAGCAGTGCCGCAAGCACCGTTCGGAGGCCGGCGCGCTGAGGATCGGTCGAATCAAGCCAGCGGCCGTAACTGATGGCGCCATAAAGGTAGTCAGCGATCTCGGTCAAGTGGGTGTTGCCTTGCGCTGAGTCAGCTATGTGCCAGGCCGCGGCGAACGGACGGAGCGCTGCTCTGTCGCCGCGCTTGATCAGGGCTTCCGCAGTTTCCTGAACGGGAAAGGTGTTGTCGTCATCCAGCAAGAGCTTCAGCAGCACCTGGTCGACGGCCCCTGATCCAGCGAACCGGCTCAACTCGGTGCCGGCGCGCGCCCGCTCCGAGTAGTCATCCGAGCTGGCCAGACTCAACAGTGTCTCGACCACGTCCATCAACAGAAGTCTCCTCGGCGAGCCGGTGGGCGGATCGTACCGGCCCCACGGGTCCCCGTTTGGTGACGGTGCGCGGGTGATCGGACGGCCGACGCATTCATGCTCCTCTGTCCCGGGCCGCAGGAAGACGCGGCGTGGCATAGCCTCCTAAGCGTTATGCGAGGAGGCGTCAAGATCGGAAAGATCGCTCGGCACCTTGCTGGGGCGGCTGCCGCCTGGTTGGTGTTCGTCGTGCAGGGGGCCGTCATATACGTCGCACTGCTTGCGTACGCGGTGATGGCCGATGCGGATCCGGGTGGTCCGCTCGCGGGACCACTGCTGGTGCTGCTTGCCGGCGGCGTGGGCGCCGCCCTGGTGCCGCTGCTGTTCGTGCCAGCCGGCCTGGTCGGCGAGGTTGCCACGAAAAGCGGGCGTCTTCCCCTGAAGTTGCTGATCGCGTTCGCCGTCGCCGCCGTGCTGGCCACGAGTTACGTGGCCGTCGTGGCAGTAGCAACCGACGTACCGATCGTCGGCACATTGTTGGCGTGCCTGGGCGGCGTGGTCGCTGTGCTTGGCCCCACTGCGGTCTACGTCGGCGTCGCCCACGGCGTGCTGAAAGCCGGTTCGATCTGGCGGCGTTTCCGGCGGCCAGCATCTGCGGTTCGCATCTAGGGCCTGTTATGGCTCGCGCGAGCGAGCCGACCACGGCGCCGGCACTACGTGCCGAGTGGAACGTGGTGCCGGCGCCGTAGCGGAATCAACCCGCGGAACGGCCCCGTCGGCCTACGGGTTGCAGGACAGTTTGGCCTCGGCCCAGTCGCCGTGGTCGCTGCCGACGCCGTCGCCGCCGTCGGTGATCAGCAGGTCGAGGACCTTCCCCGCGGTCACGTCGACATCGACGCTCACGGTCTCGGCGGTTCCGGTCAGGACCGGTGAGTCGTACTTCGTCGTACCGTCGACCAGCACGTGGAAGGCGACAGAGCCGCGGTCGGCCATCTCGTCGTCTACGCCCACCTTCGCGGTGAACCGGGTGCACCGGCCGTCGAGGTTGACCTTGACCGACGAGGCTGCGTGGGCGCCGAGGCCCTTGGCGTAGCCGACCCTGTTCAGGGTGATCGGGTTGCCGTCGCCGGCGGCGCTCTCGCCGTTGCTGCGGTCCCGCTCGACGGGGCCCCAGCCGTTCGTCGAATCGATCCATTCCAGGTCACTGACCCACGCCTCGCCCTTCGGCGCCGGCGGCAACGGCTTGTCCGCCACGGTGGCGGCGAAGAACCCGAGCGGACCACCCGGCAGGCGGATCGCGCGGACCGTCTTGCCCGGCGTGAGTGGCAGCGCCTGGTAGGACACCCGGTAGTCCGTCGTGGTGTTGGCCAGGCCAGCCGGGGTGTAGCGACCCTTGACCGTGACCGCGGGCTTGGCTCCGCCGGTGGCCGGATCCTGGCAGCACCAGTTCGGCAACTGCAGCGTGTGCTGGGACTGGGTGCCGTCGGTGTAGAGGACGGTCACGGTTCCGCGGGCGTTCAGGCTGGCGCCGGCACCGAGCAGGTGGAGGTGGCTGCCGGTTCCGTTCACCAGGATCGGTGCGGTGATGTCCTTCGCCACGTTCGGCGTGCCGGGAGCGCCGGCCGGCAGGCCGAATTCGACCCCGTCGACGGTGACCGTCGCGCCGGGGCGGAATCCCGCGGCGGCCAGCGCCTCGCCGTGGAAGCTGTTGCCGGCGCCGTCGAAGTTGCCTTTGGCGAATGTCTGGGCGTCGGTGATGCCGACCACGTTCGCCGCGGCGGATATCGAGGCGTAGGGCAGCTCCGCTGTGGTGACGGCGCTGGTGCGGTACGGCGTGTTCCGGGCGGTGTAGGCGGCGTCAAGCTGGAGTGTGTACGGGGCCGGCCGGATGCCGGGTCCCGGTGTGACGCTCAGCGGCGCGGTGACGGTCTCGCCGGGTTCGACACGCGGGAAGTCGGCGTGGCCGCTTGATGTCCAGCCGTCCGGCGGGGCGAGGGACAGCCGTACGTTCGTCATCGCGTGCGTGCCGTCGTTACGGAAGGTTGCGGTGAGCTCGGTCGGCTGGCCCGGCGGGTTCCACAGCTGGGGGCCGGTCAGTTCGACCGTGCCGAGCGTGTCGGCCGGCTTGGCGCCGCCCACCGAACTGGTGCCGGCGAGGGTGACCGTGGCGCTGGCGCTGGTGGAGATCGCGGGGGTCTTCACCCACACCACGCCGGCGCGGTCGCCGGGCGCGTAGTACCAGCCGGTGGTTGCCGCGTCGTACGCCGCCTTGTCGCTCAGTTCTCGCAGCGGCTGGTCGCCGACCTTGACCACCTGCGGTTTGGTGCTGGTGTGCGCGGTCACCTCGTAGGGCCGCTGGGCGGGCTTGTCGGTGTATGAGCCGATGCTCGCGCCGATGGTGAGGACGACGTCGCCGCGGTCGTCGACCGGCGCCGTGACGTCGAACCGCTGGGTCGCCGACCTGCCGGTGCGGTGCTCGCGGGTGACCCGGTCGTCCTCGTAGAGCAGGAACGACGAGCTGCCTTGGGGGTAGACGTCGAGCGTCAGCCGGTCGTCCGGTGCCTGCTCGGCGTGTCGGTTGATGCCGGCTTTCCACATCGGCACCACGGCGCCGGCCTTGACGAACAGCGGCAGCGTGTCGAGCGGGGCGTGGTAGCCGTTCAGCGTGGTGGGTCCGCGGTGGACCTGGCCGGTCCAGTAGTCGACCCAGGTGCCGGCCGGCAGGTAGATGCCGTTCTTGGTTTCGTCCCCGCCCCACATCGGGGCGACGAGGAACTCTCGACCGGCGAGGAATTCGTACCGGGCGGCGTCGGTGTATGTTGTCGGGTCGCTTGGGTACTCGATCGGCAGTGACCGGTTGATCGGCGTGCCGGTGCGGTGGGCCTCGGCGGCGTACGAGTAGAAGAACGGCAGGAGCCGTTCGCGTAGCTTCAGGTACCGGCGGTTGATCGAGGTGTACGGCTCACCGTATGCCCATGGTTGCTTGAACGCCGGGGTGGCCCAGCCGCTCATCGTCATGAGTGCCGGCGTGAAGACCTTCCACTGCATGTCCCGCACGTAGCTTCGGGGGGAGCCACCGAAGATTCCGTCGACGTCGCCGGCGGTGTAGGCGATGCCGGAGTTGCCGGATCCGTGGATCGCCGGGATCTGCCAGCGGATCGCGTCGAGGGTGCCGCTGTGGTCGCCGGTCCACTGCACGGCGCAGCGCTGCGCGCCGGCCCAGCCCTCGACCATCCAGGCGTAACCGCGGGCGTTGCTGTACTGCTCGATGCCCTCGTGCGCGGTGTCGCAGGCGGTGAGCGCGTGCCGGTAGCCCGGGCCGACCCAGGCGACGTCCAGCTTGCGGACCCGGACACCAGCCTCACCGACCTCTGCGGGCTGCCGGTCGAGTGCGGACTGGGTCCACAGCCCCATCTCGATGTTGCGGTTGCGCAGCTCGTCACCGGTCTGACGCAGCGGGCTGATTTCTCGCTTGCCCCAGTACGTGCCGTCGACGAGTTCGTAGCCCAGGTCGTCGGAGTAGCCACAGCCGTAGTCGTCATTGACCAGCATCCAGCCACCCGGCATGTCGTTGTCGACGAACTTCTGCGCGATCTTCACCGCGTCCGGCGTGGTCTGCTTGTCGGGGTGGTTCTTCCCGTTGTTGCCCGGGTCGGGGTCCACTCCGTAGTGGCCGCGGTTGTAGCAGTCCGAGTCGCCGTATTCGAGGCCGTAGATCGGCGGCAGGAACGGTCGCCCGGTGAGTTCGGTGTACCGGTTGAGCGCGGTCTTGAAGTCACCGACGAAGTAGTAGGCGTCGAAGCGCTTCTCGTTGTGGGTGGACACCACCGGGTCGTTGAAGGCGTACGTACCCGGTGCGAAGGTGTTGCGCAGCACACCGTAGCCGGCGGAGCTCATGTAGTACGGCGAGGAGTTCGGGTTGCCGCCGTCCTCCCAGTTGAAGTTTCGGGCGACCTGGATCGTTGTGCCGCGGTGGCTGAACCGCCCGTTCTGCATGCCACCGCCGAGGAACTGCTCGGTCGCGCCGCGGGTCAGCGTCTGCGACGTGGTGGTGTCGGTCCAGCGGAGCGGCTGGGTCTCCGACCACACCGTGCTGCCGTCGGCCCGGTGCAGCGCGAAACGCAACGGTGACTTGTACGCCCGGACCTCGATGGCGCTGGTGCGTAGCGCGTAGTAGCCGCCGGCGTCGGACCACGACGTCTGCGGGTTCGGGTAGTCGGTCTTGACCACGATGTTGGCGTCCGGCGCCGCGGGGTCATCGGGTGGGGTGTTGGCCGGGTCGGTGAACTGTCCGTCCGGCGCGAGCCAGATCCGGAACACGTCGTCGGTGAGGAACGCCACTCGGACCCGGGCGTCGCCTGCGGTGAGCGTGTAGGTCGCCCGGTCGGCGTGGAAGCCGGTCACGGCCCCGAGCTCTCGGGACTCGGCGGCCATCGCCGGCCTGCTGGCCAGGACGCTGGCGGCAAGCATCAGCGCGACGCCGACTGCGGCAGTTGAACGTCGGATCGAGCGAACAGATATGAGCATTTGCCCCTCATCTCGATCAGGAATGGTCAGGCATGACATTCATATCCCACGATGCGCCGTCTGTCACGAGGGTGTCTGCGCCGCTTCGCCCTGGTCGGTTCGAGCCCGGGGCGCAGGGGTACGGCCCGGCTCTGTGGCAGGGGTTGTCGCGCCGCGGCGTCGCTGCGGCGTGGCCGGCTGATCTGGGGTTTGCCGCCCCGGGTGGACCCGGCGGGCGTGTCGGTGCTGGTCGGACGGCTGTCAGGCGAGGAGCACGGTTACGCCGGCTGCCCGCAGATCAGCCACGACCTTCTCGTCGGCGGCGTCATCGGTGACCAGGGTGTGCACGGCAGACGCGGTACAGATCTTGGCGAAGGAGTGGCGGCCGAGCTTCTCCGAGCCGGCCACGACGACCACGCGGCGGGCGCGGCTGACCATCAGGGCGTCGATGCCCGCCTCGCTCTCGTCGTGGCACGACGTGCCCTCGACGGAGAATCCGTCGACGCCGAGGATGAGGGTGTCCAGCCACAGGGACTGCATGACCATGCTGGTCAGCGGGCCGGTCAGCTCGTACGACTGGGGCAGGGCGACCCCGCCGAGGATGACGGTGCGCAGGGACGGCCGCAGCACCATCTCGGTGGCGATGTTCAGTGCGTTCGTCACGACGGTCAGCGCCGGCCGGTGGGTGGCCTGCGTCAGGTCGGGTCGCGCCGCGATGTGCCGGGCGGTGGCCGAGGTGGTGGTGCCCCCGTTCAGCCCGACCACGCTGCCCGGTTCGATGAGCCCGGCGGCGGTGGCGGCGATGCGTTCCTTGGTGCTGTGGTCGCCGCGGTGGCGGTAGCGGACCGGCAGGTCGTAGGCGACCGAGCTGGCCACGATACCGCCATGGGTGCGGGTCACCAGATGCTGTTCGGCCAGGGCGGTGAAATCACGGCGGACGGTCGCTTCGGAAACCTGCAGGGCGGTGGCGGCCTCGAGGACGGACAGCCGCCCGCCCCGCTCGGCGAGGATCGCCAGCAGAGCCTGCAGCCGGCGAGCGCGATCGGCCATTCCGCTCCCTGCGGCGGCCCCGGTCGTGGCGTCGGTCGAGGTCATTTCACGGCTCCCGCCGTCAGACCCGCAGCCAGGCGCTTCTCTACCAGCGCGAAGAGGATGACCACGGGAACGATGCTAACGATCGAGACGGCGAACACGTAATGCCACGCAGTGCTCATGATTCGGTCACGGCCGGCGCTCGTCCGGCCACCGTCGGCTGCGGCGTGGCGTCGCCGGACACGAGTCGGCAGAACCGGGTCACCGTCTCGGCCATCGCCCCTCGGGCTGACGCGAGATACCGGCGCGGATCGACCAGCTCGGGGCGCGCGGCCAGGGTGTCGCGCACGGTGTCGGTGAACGCCACGTTCAACGCCGTACCGATGTTCACCTTGACGATTCCGCCGACGACGGCCCGACGCAGCTCCGCGTCGGGAACACCGGACGAGCCGTGCAGCACCAGCGGCACCGCGACCGCGGCACGCAGCCGCCCGATCAGGGAGTGGTCCAGTACGGCGCTGCGGGTGGTCATGGCGTGCGTGGAACCGACCGCGACGGCGAGGGCGTCCACCCCGGTCTGCGCGACATACGACGCCGCCTCATCAGGATCGGTACGGGAACCGGGGGAGTGCGGGTCCACCGGTGGCTCGCCGTCCTTCCCGCCGATCGTGCCCAACTCGGCCTCGACCCACAGCCCCCGGGCGTGGGCGAACTCGGCAACCGCCCGGGTCGTCGCGACATTTTCCTGATACGCCAACCTCGACGCGTCGACCATGATCGAGCCGAACCCGTGCTCCGGGGCCTGGCGCCACAGGTCGGGGGAGACGACGTGGTCGAGGTGCAATGCGACGTCGACAGCCGCCATCGCCGCGACGGCCCGGGTCGCCGCGGCGATCGGGGCGAGCCGAGAGTCATGGAACCGCACGGCGTTCTCGCTGATCTGCAGGATCACCGGTCGCCCCGCGGCCTCCGCACCGGCGACGATCGCCTCGGCGTGCTCCAGACTGATCGCGTTGAACGCGCAGACCGGCCCGGCGGCGACGACCTGTTCGGTCGGTACCAGCGGCATCACAGCTCCTTGAGGGTCACAGCCCGGCGCAGCCGCCGGTAGTCGGACAGGTCCACACTTCCCGCCACCGGTGCCCGGACCGCCGCCGCGGACAGCGCCACCGCTTCGGCGAGCTGTTCCGGCCAGGGCTGACGGTGGAGCATGCCGTGGGCCAGCGCGGCGACGCAGGCATCCCCCGCTCCGGTCGGGTTGCCGGCGACGGGATACGGCAGGAACGCGTGCCAGCTGCCCTGTTCGGTCCGGGCGAGCAGCCCCTCCGGACCGAACGAGGCCACCACGGCACGCGCCTCGAGCGCGCGTACCGCGCCGGCGGCCGCAGCCGGTCCGCCGAGCGCGTGCCCGACGAGGCCGGCGAGTTCCTCGGCGTTCGGCTTGACGAGATCCGGGCACGCGTTCAGGCCGTGGCGCAACGGCTCACCGCTGCTGTCCAGCACCGTCCGGGCGTTGGCGTCGCGGGCCGCCCGGATCAGCGTGCCGTACGCGTCGACCGGAACCCCGGGTGGGAGGGAGCCGGAGAGCACCACCACCTCCGCGCCGCCCACCAGGTCGGCGAACCGGCCGAGGAAGGCAGCCCACTCGTCCGGGGTGACCATCGGCCCGGGTTCCCACAACCCGGTCGCCGCGTCCGGCTCGGCCACGACCAGCGTGCGGCGGGACTCGGCCGCGATCGGCACGAACGACTCCCGTACCCCTTCGGCGGTCAACAGGGACCGGATCCGGGAGCCACAGGCACCGCCGGCCAGCCCGGTGGCGACGACCGGGGCGCCCAGGGTGCGCAGCACGCGGGCGACGTTGACACCCTTGCCGCCCGCCCGCTCGGCCACCTCGGCGACTCGGTGGGTGCCGCCCGGAACAAGGGCGGAGACGCGGTACGTCACGTCGAGCGCGGCGTTCAGCGTGACGGTGAGGATCATCCGGGCCGCCTGTCGATCACCGGACCGTCGGTCTGGTCGCGGGTCACGACAGGACCACCGATCGGGTCAGGTGGCGCGGCGCGTCCGGGTCGAGCCCTCTGTGCATGGCCAGCGCGACGGCCAGCCGCTGCGCGAGAATCAGATCAGCCATCGGATCGCGTCCCGAGTGGACGAACGTGGCGCCCGTGTCCAACACCTGCTCCGGCAGCCCTGCCGGCACGGCCCCGAATGCCCACACCGCCCGGCCAGGGGCGGCGATGGCGATCGGGCCGTGCCGGTAGTCCATGGCCGGGTACGCCTCCGCCCAGAAGCGGGCGGCCTCCCGGCACTTGAGCCCCGCCTCGTGGGCGAGGCCAACCGTCCAGTCCCGGCCGACGAACGTCACCTGTTCCAGCGCCGTGGGGTCCAGTGGCAGCGGTGCCGTCAGGGCCGCTGTCGCGTCGCGGACCGCCTGGTCCAGGTCTTCGCCGAGATGTGCGCGCAGCACCGCCAGCGCGGTCGTGGCGAACCGGGTCTGCACCACGGACTTCTCGTCGGCGAACGGTAGGCAGACCGCGTCGTCCACAAGGGTCACGGCCGGAGACCGAGGGTCGCCGATGATGCCGGTGCTGCGGGTGTCGCCGGCGAGGCCGCGCAGGACGTTCAGCACCTCGCTGGTCGTGCCGGAACGGCTGATCACCACCACCCGGTCGTAGCGGCGCTGCCGCGGGAACTCCGACGCCGCGAACGCGTCCGTCTCGCCATGACCGGCTCGTTCGCGCAGTCCGGCGTACGCCATCGCCATGAACCAGGACGTGCCGCAGCCGACGACGGCGACCCGCTCGCCGCGGCGCGGCAACTGTTCGGCGAACGATCCCGCGAGCGCGATGGCCCGTTGCCAGCAGTCGGGCTGGCTGGCGATTTCCTCATCGACGTGCGTCATGACACTCCGACCTGCTGCTCACGACGAACCATCCGAGCGCGAAACCGCGCGGTTCGGCAGCGATCCGAGCGTAAATCGGCGATCGCCTCTTGAGCAATCCGTCCCTCGCCGTCCTGCACGATCAGCGGACGTCGCATCGATGGGCCTTGTCATCGATGAGCTTTTGACCGACACTGCTCGCTATCGAGAGCAAGTAGGCAGGTTCGATCAGTCTCCGTCACAGAGGAGTGATCACGTGGCCCCATCCGCTCACTTCAATCCGTCCCGTCGTGACCTGCTCCGGTCTGGTGTCGTGCTGGGTGCCGCCGCCGGCCTGAGCGGCGCCGTGGGCACCCCCGCCGCGGCCGACGACTCCACCGGCACCGAACCTCGCCGCGGCAGCGACGAGAAGAGCATGACCAACGTGCCGTTCGAAGGCTTCGATCGAGTCCGGATCGGACTCATCGGCCTCGGCAACCGCGGCGGCGACCAGGACCGGCGGTTCGGCGCGGTCGGCACCGTCACCGCGGTCTGCGACATCCGTCCCGAGCGCGTCAACCGCACCATCGACCGGATCATGCAGCAAGGCTTCCAGGACACGCCCCCGGCCGGCTACTCGGCGGGGGAGGAGGACTACCTCAACCTGGTCCAGCGCGACGACATCGACCTCATCTACATCGCCACCCCGTGGGAGTGGCACTACCCCATGGCCAAGGCCGCCATGGAACACGGCAAGCACGTCGCCGTCGAGTTGCCGATCGCGCCGTACCTCGACCAGATCTGGGACCTGGTCCGCACCTCGGAGCGGACCAGGAAGCACTGCCTGCTGCTGGAGAACGTCAACTACTTCCGCCCCGAGATGGCGATGTTCAACATGGCCCGGCAGGGGCTCTTCGGCGACCTGCAGCACGCCTCCGGCGGATACGTCCACGACCTGCGCTGGCCGTACACGTTCGGCGGCGCCTACTACCCCGAGCACTGGCGGCGCCGCTGGCAGACCCGGATGAACGCCTCGCACTACCCCACCCACGGCCTCGGGCCGGTGTCGGCCACCCTGGGCATCAACCGCGGAGACCGCTTCGAGGAGCTGATCTCCGTGGCGTCCCTGCCCAAGGCGCTGGCCCTCTTCCGCGCCGAGGACCCGCGGGTCGGCCCCGACCACTCGTCGTGGGATGACGAGCCCTACATCTCCGGCGACCGGCACACCTGCTTCGTCACCACGACCAGCGGCCGGTTCATCCGGGTCGAGCACGACGTGAACTCCCCGCACCCGTACAGCCGGGAAACCACGCTCACCGGCACCCGAGGGACGATCGAGCTCGACAACGGCCGGGTCTACCTCGAGTCGCTCGGACACACCAACCACAGCTGGCGGACCGGCAACGAGTACAACACGCTCCTGCGGCAGCACGACCACTGGTTGTGGCCGACGCTGGAGAGCCTGGCCGGCCAGTACGGCGGCCACGGCGGCGGCGACTTCATCTCCATCTGGCGGCTCGTCCAGACGATGCGGCTCGGCATGACACCCGACATCGACGTCTACGACTCGGCGGCGTGGTGCTCGGTGATCCCGCTCAGCCACGAGTCGTTGAAGACCGGCCGGATGCACCCGGTCAAGGTGCCCGACTTCACCCGCGGCCACTGGCAGGAGACGCGACCCACGTTCGACCGGCCGAAGCCCAAGGACCCGGTGCTGGAGAAGAGCTGAGGCGACCCGCTCCACTGAAGTGGTCCGAGCAGCATGTGCCGACGGCAGGCTCCGCAACGTGCGGAGCCTGCCGTCGGACCGATCAACGCGGAACGGCTCAGGCGCAGGTGACCACCGGGGCCGCCCAGTCGGCATGGTCGTAGTTGGGGCCGTCGACGGTGTCCGTACGAAGTTCGATGACGTCCACCCCGCTGACCGCGAGGTCCAGCGGCACGCCGGCGCCCGCTCCGGTGGCCTCCGCACCGGCGAGCTTGACACCGTCTCCCCACACCTCGAAGCCGACCCGGCCCCGGTCACCAACCTCGTCGTCGATCCCGACGGTGACGGTGAACCGGCTGCAGTGCGACCCGAGGAAGTATCCGATCCTGCTCGGCGCGTGGGTGCCGAGGCCCTTCGGATAGATGGTGCCCGCGATCGTCAACGGCTTACCGTCCCCGGCGGCCGTCTCGCCGTTGCTCCTGTCCTTCTCGACCGGGCCCCAGCCATTCTCGGCGTACAGCCAGGTCAGGTCGGACAGGTGCGACGAGCCAGCGGGGGGCGCGGTCGCCACGGTGAACCGTCCGGCTGCCGTGCCGCTGTACACCTGGTTTCGCCAGGTCCAACTGGCACTCGCGGTCAGGTTCACCGGACCGAGGTCCGGGCGGTCCGCGGTGAGCGACCAGGTAGCCGTACCGGTCGTGCCGGGACCGACCGAGCCGAGCTGGGTCGGCCCGGTCGCCGTCGCGGTCCAGCCTTCCGGCGCGGACAGCAGCAGCCGGGCCCTCGTGACGGCGGTCGTGCCGTCATTGTGGACCTGCACCGTGACGGTGTTCGCCTCGGTGCCGTCCACGTACGGCTTCCCCGGCGTGGCCTCGACCACCACCATCGGCGGCAGTCCCGTGCCGCCGGCGCTGACCCGCAGCATCACCGCATCGTGCCCGGGGACTTGGGCGCGGACGGCGCCACCGGAGGCGGACGTGGTGTTGGTCCAGAGGTTCCGCACCGCGTACCCGGAGTCGACGGGCGGCAGCCCGAGTTCGGCCGCGGTGGCGCCGATCACGGCCGGCGCCGAGGCCCGGTTGAGCAGGACGACAGCGACCGAACCGTCCGACATCTTCTTGGTCCAGACCTCGGTGTCGCCGTCGTCCCGCAGCTTCGCGCCCTGGCGCCCGCCCCAGTCCTGGTCGACCGCGAGCACGTCCGGATCGGTCAGCTGGTTGCGCGCCCACGCCGGCATCGAGCGGATGTCGTTGCCCGCGATCAGCGGTGCGTTCAGCAGCGCCCACAGGCTCATGTGCGCGCGGCTCTCGCCCTGGGTCAGGCCAGCGTTGCCCACCTCGAGCATGTCCGGGTCGTTCCAGGCGCCCGGCCCGGAGTACGCCTCGAGCCCGACCTGCTGGTCGAGGATCGACATCACGCTCGGCCAGGAGTCGGTGATGTCGCCGGTGGTACGCCACAGGTCGCCACCGACCGAGTCACCCCACAGCCACGGCTGGTTGGCGCCCCACTCGCAGATGCTGTAGACGATCGGCCGCCCGGTCTTCTTCAGCGCGTCACCCATCGCCTGGTACCGCTGTTGCGCGGGGACGCCCTGGTTGTTGCAGTTGTCGTACTTGAGGTAGTCGACGCCCCAGTCGGCGAACGTCTGGGCATCCAGTTCCTCGTGACCGAGGCTGCCCGGCATGGTGCGAGCGCAGGTCTCGGTCCCGGCGCTGGTGTAGATGCCGAGCTTGAGCCCCTTGGCGTGGACGTAGTCCGCCAGTGCCTTGATGCCGCTGGGGAACCGTTCGTGGTGGGGGACGTACTTTCCGGTCGCCGGGTCGCGGCCCTTCTCGGCCCAGCAGTCGTCGATGTTGACGTACTCGTAGCCGGCCGCGGCCATCCCGGACGAGACCATCGCGTCGGCGGTGTCGCGGATCAGCTTCTCGTTGATGTTGCAGGCGAAGGTGTTCCAGCTGTTCCAACCGAGCGGTGGCGTCGCCGCGAGGATCGGCTCGGCCATCGGCGCTGCGGCCGCTTCGTGGATCGGTGTTGCGGCGGACGCCGGGACGGTGACGGTCATCGCGAGGGCGAGACCAAGGGTGGTGGTGGCAACTGTTCGCATGGCGGCTCCTGTGGGGAGGCTGGTGCGATGCAGAGACATGTAGGAACGTAAATGAATGTGTGCGGATGCGTCAAGACGTGTGTGAAAATGTTCGACCCGTGGGACGAGAGCCACGACAGCCAGCCCTCACCGGTCACGGTGGCGGCGGCAGTGGCGACCGGGCCAGCGGGCGCCAGGCGGACCGGTCGAGCGTCATAGCGGGTCGCCTCGGTCAGCTGTCGGCGTTCCCGGAGGCGTTTCCTCAAGCGGACATCTTCCGGAAGGTGACGCGCTCTCGCCTGTTCTGGAGGCCGTCGGATCGGAATCCTCGGATGCCATACCGCCTCCTTTTTCAGGGCGGTGTGGATCGAGAGGAACGGCATGTCAGCACGCAACAGACGCCCGTGGGCGCAGGCGACGCTCGCGATGACCGTGATCGCGGCGACGGTGAGCGCCGCGCCCGCGAGCGCATCGGCCCCGGCGGCGAACAAGGCCCCGACGAAACAGGACGTTACGCAGCACCGGTTGACGCTGGTCACCGGTGACGTCGTCACCCTGACGACCCGGCCCGGCGATGACCACCCGGCGATCAGCCTCGACCCGACCGGGCCGTCCCGCGGGACCGCGGAGGTGACCCACACCGACAAGGCGACCTACGTCGTGCCGGTCGCGGCCAACGAGGCCATCACGAGCAACGCCGTGGACCTGGCGCTGTTCGACGTCGAGGGCCTCGTCGAGAGCGGCTACGACGACGCGAAGACCGACTCGCTGCCGCTCCTGCTCGACAACCGCGCCGGCCGGGCCGAGCCGGACGTCCCGACCACGGCCAACGCCGGGAACCGGCTGGAGAGTATCCACTCCATCGGGGCGCGGGTGTCGAAGCGTCAGGCGTCGGCCTTCTGGCGCGCCAACGACACGGCGACGGAGCGCAAGGCCGCCCGGGTCGGCAAGATCTGGCTCGACGCCAAGGTCAAGGTCACCCTCGCCGACTCGGTCCCCCAGATCGGGGCCCTCGCGCTGTGGCAGGCGGGCTACGACGGCAAGGGCGTCAAGGTCGCCGTGCTCGACACTGGCGTCGACGCGACCCACCCCGATCTCAAGGGACGCGTCTCGACGGCCCGCAACTTCACCGACTCGCCGGACGCCGGCGACCACTTCGGGCACGGCACGCACGTCGCCGCGACGATCGGCGGCAGCGGAGCCGGCAACGGCGCCAAGGGTGTGGCGCCGGGCGCCGACCTCATCAACGGGAAGGTGCTCGGGGACTCGGGCTCCGGGACGTACTCGAGCATCATCGACGGGATGGAGTGGGCGGCCGAGAATGGCGCCGACATCATCAACATGAGCCTCGGCACCCCGGTGCCCGACGACGGCAACGGGCCCATCAGCGCTGCGGTGAACCGGCTCACCGAGCAGTACGGCTCCCTCTTCGTCGTCGCCGCGGGTAACAGCGGCCCGAACACGATCGGCGAGCCGGCCTCCGCGGCGCGCGCCCTCACGGTCGGTGCGGTCAGCAAGTCTGACGCCCTCGCAGGCTTCTCGAGCACGGGACCGCGGATCGGCGACTACGCCGTCAAGCCCGAATTGACCGCACCGGGCGTCGACATCGTCGCGGCCCGGGCGAGCGGGACGACCATGGGCACCCCCGTCAACGACCTCTACACCACGGCGAGTGGCACCTCGATGGCGACGCCGCACGTCGCGGGCGCCGCGGCGCTGCTCAAGCAGTCCCACCCCACCTGGACCGCGGACCAGCTCAAGACCGCCCTGGTGAACTCGACCGACCAGGGCAACTACCGTGCTGACCAGGGCGGCTCGGGACGGCTGAACATCGCCCGCGCCGCCACCCAGCAGGCCAAGGCCACTCCGGCGACGCTCGACCTCGGCGCGGTGCGGTACGCCGCTGACGGCGCCTACCAGCCGATCCGCCGGCAGGTGACGATCCACAACGAGGCGGCGACCGGCCGTACCTTCTCGGTGACGGCCACCGGCGTCGCCGCCACGGGTGGCTCGCTGCCGGCCGGCACACTCGCCGTGGATCAGTCCACGATCACGGTCGCCGCCGGGGGCACGGCCACGGTCACCCTGACGTTCGACCCCAACGGGCTGAGCCGGGAGCGGCTCTACAGCGGGTTCGTCACGGCGGTCTCGACCGACTCGACCGCGAGCCTGCGCGTCCCGTTCGCCGTCTACCTGGAGCCGTTCCTCCGCGAACTCAAGATCACCGGGATCGCGCGGGACGGCGCCAAGGCGGGCGGGCCGAGCCAGGCGCTCCTGCTCCCCGAGAGCGTCCCCGGCCTGATCCAGCGCGTCCCGTTCCGCGACGGCGTCGCCACGGCACGGGTCAAGCCGGGCGTCTATAGCGTCCAGACGATGATCTACACCCCCGAGGCGTCAGGCTGGTGGATCGAGAGCGCCGCCGCCTCCTACCGGCCGTTCGTCGACCTCACCAGCAGCGATGTCAGCTACACCCTCGACGCCCGACAGGCCGCCGAGGTCCAGGTCGACGCCGGCCGGCCGACCGAACTCCTCGGCAGCGCGATCGGCTACCAGACGCGGAACGGCCGCGGTGGCTACCACGACGTCATGACCCTTATCTCCCCCGACGTCAAGCACGTGCAGCTCTTCCCGTCGGCGGCGCCGACCAGCGGCTCGCAGGAGATCATGGTCCACTCGACCCTCGTCGCGCCGCAGCTGACCGCCACCATCGCCGGCGCCGGCGACGTGACGCTCAACCCGACGCAGCTCGACGGCGCCCGGAAGTTCGAGGGCAGCGCGTCCCTGGAACTCGCCGTCGTGGGGTCGGGCACGGCCGCCGAGTTCAACCGCGTCGACGTCAAGGGCAAGCTGGTGCTCGCCACCCGCTCCGACGTGCCGATCAGCCAGGTCATCGAGACCGCGGCCAAGCGCGGCGCCGCGGCGGTCGCGGTGAGCAACGCGAAGCCGGGCCGCCTGGTGGCACAGGCCGGCTCCCAGGCGGTCCCCGCCTTCGCCCTGTACGGCGAGGACGGCGCGGCGCTGGCCCGCCTCGCCGCGGCCCGCGACGACGTCGTCGTCAAGCTCGCGGGTACGCCGTACAGCCCGTTCGCCTACAGCGTGGTTACCCCCTTCGCCTCGGTCGCCGAGGGTGACCTGCGGATTCCCGTCGACAACGGCAGGACCGCCCGGATCACGGCGAACAACTACGCCCGCGACGTCGACACCGCGGTGAGCGTCATCTGGAACCGCCGCGCCGGCAGCTACTACTGGGTGACCAGCGAGATCCCGACCCGGCTCGGGGCGGTGCAGGAGCAGTGGGTCACCGCCGACCCGAACATGCAGGTGCAGACCGCCGTCGCCCTCGGCGACACCGGGTTCCTCAGCTACGACCAGACCTGGCGCACCTACCAGCCCGGGAGCCACCGCACGGTGGACTGGTTCAAGGTCGTCAACAACCCGACGATCGACTCGACCCAGTCGTCGTGGTTTGAGCAGGGCTACCAGAGCTGGAACAACCAGGCGACCCTGACGCTCGCGGCGCGGCCGTTCTTCGACGGCGACCCCACCCACACCGAGTTCGCCGACTACCGCGACACCTACTCGATGAAGCTCACGCGCGAGGGAACCGAGGTCGGGCGGAGCACCTACTGGTACAGCTTCTTCCGGATCCCGAGCGGCGACGCGAATTACGAGGCCGTCCTCGATGCCTCCCGGTCGTTGCCCGGGTGGGGCTTCGCGACGCGGTCGACCACGAAGTGGAGCTTCGAGACCGGTGGCAGCACCGCGTCGCACACGCCGATCTCGATGCCGCAGGTCACCTACGACGTCGACACCGGCCTCGACAACCGGGTCAAGCCCCGCGTCCCGCAGACATTGACCGTCAACGCCAAGCCGTGGCTGGCCGGCGGCGCGGACGTCGTCGACGTCAAGGTGTGGGCCTCCTACGAAGACGGCAAGACGTGGACGGCCCTCACCCTCACGCCGACCGGCACGACCGGCACGTACGCGGCTCGCTTCACGACGCCGACGGCCGCCGGCTCCTCCGGCTACGTGAGCCTGCGGGCCACCGCGACCGACGCCAACGGCCACCAGGTCGAGCAGACCGTCGAGAGGGCGTTCGGCATCGAGCGATGACCGCCTGACAACCCCCGCAGCCGATCCACCGCCCGTCGAGGGGCCTGGTCCACCGGACCAGGCCCCTCGCTCGTATCCCGAACATGATCTCGCCGGCCAGGTCGCCCACCACCTGCTGACATAATGCGTCTCGGCTGCCACCAGGCGATCGACGTTCGCTTCGCGTGCCTGGTCGGCCGGGAAGCGTGAGGAGGCGGGCAGGTGGCGTCGAGGGAGTCCATTTCCGCCGGGCTCGGCATGCCGGAGGCCGCAGCCGCGATCTACCTGTCCCTGCTGGAGCTGCCGACCGCGACCACCGCGGACCTCGCGGTCGCCTGCGGTCTCGACGCCGACGACACCATCGCCAACCTCACGTGGCTGCGCGACCACGGTCTCGTGCTGCGAGCCAAGGCCATGGCACTCACCGGGATTCCCGACCGGTGGTCAGCCGCCGAACCCGACCATGCCCTCCGCGACCTCGTTCGTGCCCGCGAACGCACGCTGCACGACGTCCGCACCGCGCTTCCCAACCTGCAGGACCGCTTCCGCCAGGCGCACCGCGACTCCGGGGTCGGGCAGGTCACCGAGTACGTGCAGGGGTGGGAGAACGTCGGCGCGCGCTACCACCAGATCCTCCGGGACGCGACCGAGGAGGTCGCGCTGCTGGACCACCGCCCGTACACGCCGGGCCCCGCCCCGACGGAGGAGTCGATCCTGAGCCGAGGCATCCGGTTCCGGGTGATGTGCGACCCCGTCGACCTTCCCCAGCAGCTGGCGGACGAGTTCGCCGCGCTGCGGGGTCTGGAGGCCCGCCTGCATCCGGACGTGCCGTTTCGTGGGATCATCGCCGATCGAAAGATCGCGGTGATCATGATGGACCGCGAGCCGCAGAACGTGTCCGCGATCGTGCTGCGTCCGTCGCCCCTGCTCGACGGGCTTGTCCTGCTCTTCGACGCGTGCTGGAGCCGGGCGGTGCCACTCGGCGCGGACGCGGTCACCCTGGAGGGGCAGGCACTCCAGGTGCTCAAGCTGCTGGCGGCGGGGCTCAAGGACGAGGCGATCGCCCGACAGCTGAACACAACCACCCGCACCGTCCGGCGCCGGGTCCAGGAAGTGCTGACAGCCCTGCACGTCAAGTCCAGGTTCCATGCCGGCGTCGAGGCCAGTCGACGCGGCTGGGTCTGATCCCGTCTCGGTGCCGACCGCCGACATCAACGTCGGCTGCTCCGGGCCCGATGCCGGCGTACCGCGTCGCGGTTGGCGCACCGCGGTGAGCAGTAGCGCTGCCGGCCGGTCCGGGACAGGTCGGCGTAGATCGTCCGGCAGCCGTCCAGGGCGCATCGGCCCAGCCGGTCCATGCCGCGGCTGGTCAGGTGCAGGGCGGTGCCGACGCTGATCAGGGCGCGGAGCACTGCCGACAACGGCACGCCGTCGTCCCGGTAGTGCAAGTGCCAGCGCCCGTCCGCATGGTTGGTGAGCCGGGGGTACGTCGACGCGCTGGCCAGCATCCGGTTGAGCAGCACCGCCCGCTCGTCCGCCGAGGTGGCGTCCACGATCTCGGACCACTCCTCGACGAGGCGGAGGGCGACCGCGAGGTCGTCGTCGCGTACCGGCATGTCCATCACCACCCCGGCCGCCTGGCATCGGCGGGCGAGTTCCGGCACCGAACGGGGCGGCTGGTTGGCCAGGTCAACGGCCAGCCGTACCGGATCGGCGCCGTAAGGGTTGAGATGCATAAGGCCATTACAGCAGGCTGTGGTCATGAGCGACAGCGACGGGCACGTCTGGCGAACCCGGTCCCGGCACCGGACGAGCGAGGGGACTGTGTACTACCAGTCCTGCCACTGCGGGCTGTGGCGGATCCGTGCCGGCCGACAGGCCGGAATCCCGGTCGAGACCCGGCCGCTGTCGACGTACCGCCCGCGTCGCTGAGTCCGGTCCGGCAACGGGATGCCCCACCCCGTTGCGACGTTGGATGGCTGGAACCCCGCAGAAGTTTCGTCAGGTGTCTGGTGATCCCACCCCGAGCTGACAGCTACGGTCGGGTGGCCGGCAGTGAGATCGGTGAATGAAGGCGGCGGCGGTCGTCAGACCGAGCACGCCTCACTCACGTCGACACGAGCCGGGTCGAACTACCGACTGTGGCGGGCGGCCCGGGCCCTTCGGGATCGCCAGCTGACGATAGAAGGGACTCTTGATGGCGCGACGAAAGCTGCGCCCGCGGGCGGCCGGCCTCACCGCCGTGTCCGCCGCGGTGACGCTGGCTCTCTCGGCAGGGGTTGCGGGACCGGCCGCGGCCAGCCCGGATGAGGTCGGGCCGGTCTTTGTCGACGGGCAGGCTCAGATCGTCCCGGAGTTTGCGAACTCCAGCAGCTGGATCCGGCAGCGGTTGTGGGTGGAGACCGAGTTCGACTCCGACGGCGACGGCAAGCTCGATCGCATGCACGTGGACGTCACCAGGCCGGCGCAGACCGAGCAGGGGTTGAAGGTGCCGGTTGTCTACGAGAGCAGCCCTTACTACGCCGGTACGGCGTCCAGCCAGTCGCAGTACTTCTGGAACGTGCGCCACGAGCTCGGTGCGCAACCACCAGCCCGGCTCTCACCGCCACCGATCGCCCACCAGCCGGGTCGGACCTCGGTGTCCACCAGCGAGGTCAACACCTGGGTGCCGCGCGGGTTCGCCGTGGTCCACTCCGATTCTCCGGGTACCGGGCTGTCGCAGGGCTGCCCGACGGTCGGGGCACCCAACGAGTCGCTGGCGCCGAAGGCGGTGATCGACTGGTTGAACGGCCGCGCGAAGGGCTACACCAGCGTCAACGGGGATCAGGAGGTCTCGGCGACCGGTTGGGCGACCGGCAAGGTCGGCATGACCGGTACGTCTTACAACGGCACTCTGCCGCTCGCCGCCGCGACCACCGGTGTCGACGGTCTTGAGGCGATCATCCCGATCGCGCCGAACACCTCGTACTACCACTACTACCGCTCCAACGGGCTGGTCCGGAATCCCGGCGGTTGGGTCGGCGAGGACATCGACTACCTGTTCGACTACATCAACAGCGGCTATCCGGAGCGCCGGGCGTACTGCATCGACACGATCCGGGTCGGCGAGATGAACCGCTACCAGGACCGGGCGAACGGCGACTACAACGACTTCTGGGCCGGTCGGGACTATCTCCACGCCGTCGGGACCGTCAAGGCCGCCACTCTGATGGCGCACGGGTTCAACGACTGGAACGTGGTGCCCGAGCACAGCGTGCGGATCCTCGAGGCGCTGAAGGCACAGGGGACGCCGGTGCAGGCGTACTACCACCAGGGCGGACACGGCGGTGCCCCGCCGCTGGACATGCGCAACCGGTGGTTCACCCGCTACCTGTACGGGGTCCAGAACGGTGTCGAGAACGACGCCCGGGCCTGGGTGGTGCGTAACGAGACCGGCGCCAGCCAGCTCACCCCGTACGCGGACTACCCCAACCCGGCCGCGGCGCCGGTCACCATGGTGCTGAAGCCCGGCGGTAGCACCACCGGCGAGCTGACCTCGTTGGCTCGGCCCGGCAAGGGTGTGGAGTCGTTGGTCGATGCCGGCAACACCGCGTGCAATGCCGGCGCCCTGGCCACCACGGTGTCCGACCATCGGCTGCTCTACGTGACGCCGGAACTCACCGCGCCGGTGCACATCTCCGGTACGGCGGAGGTGACGCTCCGGATGAGCGCGAGCAAGCCGGCAGCCAACCTGTCGGTGGCGCTGGTGCGGCTGCCGTGGACCGGCGGATCGGGTTGCGAGTCGAGCACCCGGGGGACCACGACGAGCATCATCACCCGTGGCTGGGCGGACCCGCAGAACCGCCACTCGCTCACCCGGAGCGAGCCGCTCGTGCCCGGAGAGTTCGTCGACGTGACCGTGCCGCTGCAGCCGGACGACCAGGTCATCCCGGCCGGCTACCGGATCGGCCTGATGGTCTTCTCCACCGACCACGAGTTCACGCTGCACCCGGCCCCAGGCACCGTGCTCAACGTCGACCTGGCCGCGACGGCGCTGCGGCTGCCCGTGGTCGGCGGCCCGCTGGCGATGCCGGTCTGCGCGAGCACCGACGCCCGGACGACGGTGGTCGTCGGCGGCGTCGACAGCGGGGTGCCCAACCACCCGCTGGCTGGCAACTGCACCATCAACGACCACCTCCTCGATGGGGAGCAGTGGTCGAACCACGGCCAGTTCGTGACCCATGTCAACCAGGTGGTGGACCAGTTGGTCGCGGCTGGGGTGGTCACGTCGGGGCAGCGTGGGTCCATTGTGTCGGCGGCAGCCAGGTCGCGCATCGGCAGGTGACGAAGTAGCACTTCGGTGGGCGCCGCACGTTTCGTTGGACGGCCGGCGCCCACGGAAGGTCTGTCAGGTGTCCGGTGATTCCTGATCGGTGCCGGAAGCAGCTTCCGGTGGCCGTACGGGATCGCCGGCGGATTGAAGGTGAGGTGGACAGCCAGTGAGACTCAAGGTCGCGATCCTCGCGGCGCTCGCCATGGTGGCCGGCCTGCTGACCGGCGCCGGACCGGCGAGCGGCGCCCCGGCGGACGGCCCGCCGATGCCGCTGCCCAGCCCGAAGGTGCATCCGATACAGGTCACCGGACGCGCCGCCGAGCGGCTGAATCTGATCATTCTCGGTGACGGCTACCAGTGGGACCAGCAGAGCCTGTTCCTGAAGGACGTGGACCGCAACCTGGCCATCATGTGGGCCACGGAACCGTTCCGGACCTACCGCGACTACATCAACGTGTACGCGGTGGAGATCGCCTCGATCGACTACGGCGTCCGGTGCGACCCGGATGGCCGGGTACGCCACCCGGACGGCACGACCCGGGACACCGGCCAGCGTGAGGGCCCGATCGACGCCAAGAACACCGCGCTGCGCATGATCTTCCAGAACGGCTGCAACGATCCCCTGTCGCGCGGCACCGTCTACGGCGGTGCGCCGGTGAACTGCGCGAGCTATGCCGCCTACTACCCGGCCGGGGTCAACCCGTGCGAGACCGGCGCCCAGGCGCACAACCGGATCATCGACACCTACGTGGCGCCGGTGCTGGGCATCCCCCGTACCGCGCAGAACGTGCAGACTTTGGCGATCTTCAACACGTTCACGTACGGCGGGATCGGCGGTACCAACGCGACGACGTCCGGCGGCTCCCCGCAGGGCCCGCTGATCTCGTTGCACGAGATCGGCCACTCGCTCGGCACGCTGGCCGACGAGTACCCGTACTCCTCGCGGGACGTGGTGCGGCCCTGCTACACCGGCGGTGAGCCCAGCAGCTTCCACCACACGATCTACAGCGATCCGCAGAAGATGGTCGAGGATCAGCAGAAGTGGTGGCGCTGGGTCGGCGAGGAGAGCCGGTCCGGTGGCACGATCGGGGTGCACGAGGGCGGCGGCACGTACCCGTGCGGGCAGCGCCGGCCGAGTGAGCACTCGATGATGCGCTGGATCGGGTTCGACTTCGACCAGATCGGCCTCGAGCACATGGTCGCCAGGGTGACCGGGATGCGCAACTCCGGGCAGATGAACGTCCGGCACACCCCACTGGGCACGGTGGCGTCCGACAGCGTGCTGTGGGTCGAGCCCGGGCAGCCGCGTTACCACGAGCTCCAGGTCACCTGGCGGATCGGCGGCCCGAACGGCACCGTGCTCGACACGCACAACAGCCGCGACCTCGACCTCGGCGAGCTGGACCTGCCCGCGGGGACCGTGGTGCATGTCGAGGTGCGTGACCCGGTGGGGCCGGAGGGCATCGACTGGGTCCGCAACCCGTCGACCGGCAACACGGCCACCAACTCTGGCTACAACGGGGCGCGGTTCGTGCAGACCCGGCAGTGGACGGTGGGTGACACCAAGGTGGCACCGTCGTCGCCGGCCGCGACCATCACCGGCTCCACGCCGAACACCCAGCCGGTCGCCGGCGACGAGGTGGTCTACGTGCGGACCAACCACCCGAACGACCGGATCCTCGACGTGACCTGGTCGCTCGACGGCAAGGCGCTGCCGAACCCGCACAACAGCCGCAACCTCGACCTCAGCGCGTTGAAACTGGCGGCGGGCACCCACCGGCTGGCCGCGGTGGTGACCGACCCGGCCGATCCGGGTGGGGTCTCCGACCGGATCGAATGGGCCGTCGACAACGCGCGGCCGAGCGCTCCGCGCACCCTGTCGACGCCGCTGACCCGGCTCGCGGACAGCATGGAGCACCCGGTGTACTTCAACGGTTGGGACATGTGGCTGGAGCCGCAGGACGACCACACCGGCTACGCCGAGGACCGTTACGTCGTTGGCCAGCTCCGGCTGAACAAGGACGGCTGGTTCAACTACTTCGGGTTCCCCGAGCAGCCGATGCCCGAGTCGCCGTTCCAGTTCCGCCACTCGGGCACGAACATCAAGGCCCTGACGTACGGCAACCTCGGCACCGGCGGCCTGTCGAAGGCGGCCTTCGAACAGACTCTGCCGGACGACCACCCGGGCGGCGGGTTCGTGCCGGGCTTCGGCACGCACCTGGTCGAGCACCGCGCCATCGACGCGGCCGGCAACGTCGGCGAGCCGAGCGCGTACCGGGCCACCGTGCTGCCCGGCTCGTCGCCGGACTGCACGAGGACGCTGACCGGCCAGCAGCCGCGGGTCGTGGTCAGCGAGGGCGTGACCTGCCTCAAGGGTGCCCAGGTGGCCGGTGGGGTGTCGGTGCGTCCGGGCGCTTCGCTGGTGGTCAGCGACAGCTCGATCGACGGAGGGTTGACCTCGACGGGCGCCGCGGCGGTGCAGTTGTTCGGCAGCACGGTGAACGGGCCCGCCCGGATCACCGGAGCCACCCGGGACGTGACGATCGCCGGCAGCACCTTCAACGGCTCGCTGACCCTGTCGGACAACGTCCAGGTGACCGCCAACGACCGGTTCAGCCGGCTGGCCGGCGCGTACGGGCCGATCCTGGTCGGTAGCCGAATCAACGGATCGCTGAGCTGCACGGGCAACAGTGCGGCGGTGAAGGACTTCGGCGCACCGAACACGGTCGACGGCGCCAAGGGCGGTGACTGCGCCGCCCTGTAGTGCGCGGCAACGGCAACGAGCGGTGGGTCGGCAACCGGCCCACCGCTCGGTTGCCCCATCGCTGCCCGTCGCGCCCGGCAGCCGGGTGCAATGTTACTGGGATGAGCAGCCGCTCCCGCCGCAGCCCCCTCTATGCGGTTTCCTCGGCGGCGGCTAGGATCAGTGCAATGGCACACCTTACTGGGGGATGTTGATGGCGTCTGGGCGGCTCGGTACCGAGCGCGGCCGGCAGGAGCGGGCGGCTCGATGACCGTTACGGCGAGCTACACCATCCCCGGCATGCGCGTCCGCGATCACGTCTCCGAGGTGCCGCTGGACTGGTCCGACCCGGCGCGCGGCGCCATCCAGCTCTTCGCTCGTGAGATCGTCGATCCGGTACGGGCCGGCGAGGACCTGCCGTGCCTGGTCTACCTGCAGGGCGGACCCGGCGGGAAGGGCCCGCGCCCGCTCGACCGCTCCGGCTGGCTCGGCCAGGCACTGCGCGACCACCGCGTCGTCCTGGTGGACCAGCGTGGCACCGGCCGCAGCACCCGCATCGACGGCCGCCGGATGAGCGGGTTCGCGACCGCTGCGGACGCCGCCGACTTTCTCGCCTGCTTCCGGGCCGACGCGATCGTCGCCGACCACGAGCACCTGCGGAAGACCGTCTTCGGTGGCCGCCGCTGGTCCACCCTCGGGCAGTCGTACGGCGGCTTCATCACGCTGACCTACCTGTCGAAGGCCCCGGAAGGCCTGAGCGCCTGCTATGTCACCGGCGGCCTGCCCAGCCTCGACCCGTCGGCCGCCGAGGTCTACCGGCGCACCTATCCTCGCGTCGAGGCGAAGAACCGGCAGTTCTACCGGCGGTACCCGCACCAGGTGGCGCAGGCCGGCCGGATCGCCGACCGGCTGGCCCAGGGTGAGGTGCTGCTGCCCGACGGCGACGTGCTCACCGTACGGCGGTTGCAGTCCCTCGGCATCGACCTCGGCATGAAGCCCGGATACGAGCGCATGCACTGGCTGCTCGACGAGGCATTCTCGGGAGACGAGCTGTCGGCGACGTTTCTGCAGCAGGTGCTGGAGCGGACTGCCTACCGCGACAACCCGCTGTTCGCGGCCCTGCAGGAGAGCATCTACGGACACGGCCCCGCCGCCACCGGCTGGGCGGCGCAGGCCGAACGGGCGCGGCATCCGCAGTTTGCCGAGGAGGCCAGGCCGTTGCTGTTCACCGGCGAGATGATCTATCCCTGGATGTTCGAGGAGATCGCCGAGCTGCGGCCGTTCCGCGGCGCCGTCGAGCTGCTGGCCGCCCGGGAGGAGTGGCCGCAGCTCTACGACCTCGACCGGCTGGCCGGCAACGAGATCCCGGTGGCGGCCGCCGTCTACCACGACGACATGTACGTCGACGCCGGACTGCAACTGGACACCGCCGCCCGGGTCGGCAACGTCCAGACCTGGGTCACCAACGAGTACGAACACGACGGCGTCCGTGCGGACGGCAGGGTCTTCGCCCGGCTGACCGAGCTGGTCCGCGAACAAGGGGGAGGAGTCACCGATGCGTGACGGCAGGCCGCCGAAGCTGGCCGAGATCGCGACGTTCACCCAGTACATGAACACGGGTTGGGGCGTACCGGATCGCACCCCGCCGGTCGTGCCCGGCGCCGCCGAGGCGGCCGCCACTCATCGGGCCCGGCTGGCCCAGGCGCTTCCCGGCCGCACGATCGTGCTCGCCGCGGGAGAGGCGCCCGTGCGCAGCAACGACACGACGTACGACTTCCGTCCGGACAGCGACTTCGTCTGGGTGACCGGCTGCGGAATCGAGAACGCCGTCGTGGTGCTGCGCGACGGCGACGCCACGCTCTACCTGCCGCCGCCCGCCCGACCCGGCGAACCCGGCTTCTTCACCGACGCCAGGTACGGCGAGCTGTGGGTCGGGGCCGCTCCGGGACTGGCCGACTGGGCGCGGGCGCTGGGCGTCGAGGTCCTGCCGCTCGCCGAGCTCACCGAGGAC
Source organism: Micromonospora sp. RTBAU3-60 (assembly GCF_054963695.1). Taxonomy (NCBI): domain Bacteria; kingdom Bacillati; phylum Actinomycetota; class Actinomycetes; order Micromonosporales; family Micromonosporaceae; genus Micromonospora; species Micromonospora sp. RTBAU3-60. The sequence goes on from NZ_JBUEGB010000037.1 coordinate 25,774, forward strand.
GTGACCCGGGACGAGGAGGTGGGCCGGACCCTCGCCGAACTGCGCATGTACAAGGACGAGTGGGAGATCGGGCAGCTCCGCGAGGCCGTGGACCGCACGGTCGAGGGCTTCGCCGCGGTCGTCCGCGAGGTCCCCACCGCGATCGCCGGGCCGGGGGAACGGTGGCTGCAGGGCACCTTCGACCGGTACGCCCGGGCGTACGGCAACGGCCCCGGCTACGCCACGATCGTCGGCAGTGGCTCGCACGCGCCCACCCTGCACTGGGTGCGCTGCGACGGCCCGGTGCTGCCGGACGAGCTGCTCCTGCTCGACATGGGCGTCGAGGTCAGGAGCTGTTACACCGCCGACGTCACCCGCACGCTCCCCGCCTCCGGCCGCTTCTCTCCCGTCCAGCGGCAGGTGCACGACCTGGTGGAACGGGCCCACCGGGCCGGGCTGGCGGCGGTAGGCCCCGGCCGCCCGTTCACCGATTTCCATCACGCGGCGATGGAGGTGATCGCGCGGGGACTGGCGGACTGGGGACTGTTGCCGGTCTCCGTGGACGAGGCACTCTCCGACAGCGGCCAGCACCACCGGCGCTATCTGGTGTGCGGCATCGGCCATCACCTGGGGCTGGACGTGCACGACTGCGGCCGGGCCGCACCGGAGGCCTATCAGGGCGCGGTCATGGCACCCGGCATGGTGCTCACCGTCGAGCCCGGGCTGTACTTCCACGCGCACGACCTGACCGTGCCGCCGGAGCTGCGCGGGATCGGCGTGCGCATCGAGGACGACCTCCTGGTCACGCCGGACGGCGGGGAGGTGCTGTCCCGCGCGTTGCCGCTGGACGCCGGCGGGCTGGAGAAGTGGATGGCAGCGCAAACCATGTCCGGCACTGCGATACGACCCGAGGAGGACCCAGCATGACCACCCCCGCCAGGCCGTGGCGTGGCGTTCACGTCGCGACCGCACTGCCCTTCCATGACGACCTCTCCGTCGACTACGACGCGTTCGCCGAGCACGTCCGGTTCCTCGCAGCCGGCGGCTGCGACGGGGTGACGCCCAACGGCTCGCTCGGCGAATACCAGACGCTGACCCCGGAGGAACGGGCGAAGGTCGTCGAGGTGGCCGTCCAGGCCGCCCCCACCGGGTTCGGCGTCATGCCCGGCGTCGCCGCCTACGGCGCGCTCGAGGCCCGCCGCTGGGCCGAGCAGGCGGCCGCAGCCGGGGCCACCTCCGTCCTGCTGCTGCCGCCGAACGCCTACCGCGCCGATCGCGGGGCCGTCGTCGCGCACTACCGCGAGGTCGCCCGGGCCGGGCTGCCGGTCGTCGCCTACAACAACCCCATCGACACCAAGGTCGACCTGACCCCCACGCTGCTCGCCGAACTGTTCCACGAGGGCCTGATCGTCGGCGTGAAGGAGTTCACCGGCGACGTCCGCCGGGCGTACGAGATCGCCGAGCTGGCACCCGGCCTGGACGTCCTGGTCGGCGCGGACGACGTGCTGCTCGAACTGGGCCTCGCCGGAGCCGTCGGCTGGATCGCCGGCTACCCGAACATGATCCCGGAGACCACCGTGGAGCTCTACCGGTTGGCCACCTCGGGCGACCCTGCCGACCTCGCCAAGGCGCTGCCGGTCTACCGCGACCTGCACCGGTTGCTGCGCTGGGACTCCAAGACCGAGTTCGTCCAATCGATCAAGCTGTCGATGGACGTCTCCGGCCGCAAGGGCGGTGTCTGCCGCCCGCCGCGACTGCCACTGGCGCCCGAGATTGCCGCGAGGATCATCGCCGACACCGAGGCCGTCCTGGGCAAGGGCTACCGATGAGATCCCGCCGCACGTTCCACGCCGTCGACTCGCACACCGAGGGCATGCCCACCCGGGTCGTCGTCGGCGGCATGGGCACCATCCCCGGGGCGACCATGGCCGAGCGCAGGCTGTGGTTCATGGAGCACAGCGACGACATCCGCACCCTGCTGATGTACGAGCCGCGCGGCCACGCCGCGATGAGCGGCGCGATCCTGCAGCCGCCGACCCGTCCCGACGCCGACTACGGCGTGCTCTTCATCGAGGTCACCGGGCTGCTGCCGATGTGCGGCCACGGCACCATCGGGGTCGCGACCGTGCTCGTGGAGACCGGGATGGTGCCCGTGGTCGAGCCGGTGACCACGATCAGGCTCGACACCCCCGCCGGGCTGGTCGTCGCCTCCGTGGCGGTGCGCAACGGCGCGGCGGAGTCGGTCACCATCCAGAACGTCCCGTCGTTCTCCTACGCGCTGGACCGGAAGGTGGCGGTGCCGGGCTTCGGCGACGTCGCGTACGACATGGCCTTCGGCGGCAACTTCTACGCGATCGTCGATCTAGCGGACCTGGGGCTGCCCTTCGACCGGTCCCGCGGCGGCGACCTGCTCGCCGCCGGTATGGCGATCATGGAAGCGGTGAACGAGCAGGACCGGCCGGTCCACCCCGAGCGCCACGACATCAACGGCTGCCACCATGTGTATCTGAAGGCCCCCGGCTCGACCGCCGCCTGGTCCCGGCACGCCATGGCCATCCACCCCGGCTGGTTCGACCGTTCCCCCTGCGGCACCGGCACGAGCGCCCGGATGGCCCAGCTGCACGCGCGCGGCGAACTGGGCATCGGTGAGGACTTCGTCAACGAGTCGTTCATCGGCACCCGCTTCACCGGCCGGCTGCTCGAGGAGACCACGGTCGGGTCGCTGCCCGCCGTGCTGCCGTCGATCACCGGGCGGGCGTGGATCACCGCAACCTCGCAGTTCCACCTCGACCCCACCGACCCGTTTCCCGCGGGATTCCTGCTGTGAGCCCGGCGCCCGTCCCGGAACTGCCCGGCGTCGGCCGCAGGGAAAACCTCCGCGACCGGACCCGGGAGGCCCTGCGCGCCGCGATCATCTCCGGCAAGCTGGAGCCCGGCGTGGTCTACTCGGCGCCCGCGCTGGGCGCGCAGCTCGGCGTCTCGCCCACCCCGGTACGGGAGGCCATGCTCGATCTGGTGAAGGGGGGCCTGGTCGTCCCCCACCCGAACAAGGGCTTCCGGATCACCGAGATGTCCGAGGAGGACCTCGACAACCTGGCCGCCGTGCGGCTGCTCATCGAGCCGCCGACCGTGCGGGACGTCGTGGCGGTGATCCCGAAGGAGGACATCCCCGAACTGCGGACGCTCGCGCAGGCCATCGTCGACGCGGCGGAGCAGGGCGACCTGGTCGGCTACATCGAGGCCGACCACGTCTTCCACCTGACCCTGCTCGGCTACAGCCGCAACCGGTACCTGGTGGACGTCGTCGCCGACCTGCGCTCGCAGACCCGGCTGCTCGGCCTGACCCCGCTGCTGAAGAGCGGCAGGCTGGGCCGCTCGGCTGCCGAGCACCACGAGCTCCTGGACTTCATCGAGGCCCGCGACCCGTCCGGGGCCGAGCTGCTGATGCACCGGCACATCAGGCACGTGCGAGGCCTGTGGGCAGGTGGCGCCAAGGACGCGCCGGGACAGAGCGAATGATCAGCGCAGCGCCGCCGCGTCTCCGGGCGGCGGCATGACCGCGGACCTGGTGGTCGTCGGGGCCGGCGTCGTGGGCGCCGCGAGCGCATACTTCGCGTCGCTGGCGGGGGTGCGGGTGGTCGTCGTCGATCGCGGCGCGATCGCCGGGGGCACCTCCAGCGCCGGCGAAGGCAACCTGCTGGTGTCCGACAAGGAGGCCGGCCCCGAGCTCGACCTGGCGTTGTACTCCCAGCGGGTCTGGCGCGAGGAGCTCGCGGAACACGCCCACCTGTGGGAGTTCGAGGCCAAGGGGGGCCTGGTCGTCGCGGCGTCGGAGCAGAGTGTCGCATCGCTGCGCGCGCTCGCCGTCCAGCAGCGACAAAGCGGTGTCGAGGTCCGTGACGTCACACGGACCGAACTGCGCGACTACGAACCGCATCTTTCCCCGGAACTCGTCGGGGGCGCCTTCTACCCGCAGGACGCCCAGGTTCAGCCGATGCTGGTCGCGGCGCACCTGCTGCGGCTGGCCCGCGAGCGCGGCGCGCAGGTGCGTACACGCACCGAGGTGACGGGGTTCCTGCGCGCCGGCACCCGGGTGACGGGCGTGCAGACCACCGACGGCGACATCCCCGCCGGGGCGGTGCTCAACGCCTCCGGCACGTGGGCCGGCGACCTCGCGGACCTCGCCGGGGTACGCGTCCCCGTGCTGCCCCGGCGCGGCTTCGTCCTGGTCACCCAGCCGATGCCGCCCCGGACGATCCGCCACAAGGTGTACGCCGCCGAATACGTCGGCGACGTGGCCAGCTCCGACGCGGCCCTGCAGACCTCGCCCGTCGTCGAGGGAACCGCCGGCGGCACCATCCTCATCGGCGCGTCCCGGGAGCGGGTCGGTTTCGACCGGACCGTGTCCGGCACCGCGATCGGCACCCTCGCCGCCAAGGCCATCGCACTGTTTCCGATCCTTCGGGAGGTCCGCGCGATGCGCACGTACCTCGGCTTCCGCCCGTACTGTCCCGACCATCTGCCGGTCATCGGTCCCGACCCCCGCGCGCCCGGCCTCTGGCATGCCTGCGGCCACGAGGGCGCCGGTGTCGGTCTGTCCGCCGGGACCGGCAGGCTGATCGCCCAGGCGTTCGTGGGGGAGCGGCCCGACCTGGACCTCACGCCGTTCGCGCCGGACCGATTCGGCGACGCCGAGGAGGTGCTCCGATGACCCATCAGATGACCTTCCGTGGCGCCACCGTGGCGGCGGAGCCCGGCCAGAGCGTCGCCGCCGCACTGGTCGCCGCCGGCATCCTTGACTGGCGCACCACCCGCAAGGGCGGCCGGCCACGGGGACTGTTCTGCGGCATCGGGGTCTGCTTCGACTGCCTGATCACTGTCGACGGCGTCCCCGACCAGCGCGCCTGCCTGGTCACCGCCGCCGACGGCATGCGCCTCGGCGACGACGCCGAGACCGGCGCGGCCCCCGAGGACGTCGGCGACGGGAGGAACGGCGATGCCGCACGTGCCTGACGTCGCCGTGGTCGGCGCGGGCCCGGCCGGGCTCGCCGCCGCCGTCCAGGCCGCCGAGGCCGGGCTCGGCGTCGCCCTGATCGACACCGCCGGACAGCCGGGCGGGCAGTACTGGCGGCACTACGACGAGAACCACGCCCGCCCCGACGATGCCGCCGGTCACCATGGCTGGCCGGCCTTCACCCGGCTGCGGGACCGGATGTACGCCCTCCGCGCGGCCGGCCGGATCCGCTACCTCCCCGGCCACCAGGCCTGGCTCATCACCCGGGAGGAAAGCGGCGCGTTCACCCTCCGGATGACGGCCACCACGGCCGCGGCCGGCGGGACGGACCGTACGCTCATCGCGCGGACGCTGATCCTGTGTCCCGGGGGATACGACCGGCAGCTGCCCCTCCCCGGCTGGGACCTGCCCGGCGTGATGACCGCCGGGGGAGTGCAGGCCCTGCTCAAGGGGCAGCGCACCCCGGCGGGACGGCGAGTGGTTGTCGCCGGCACCGGCCCGTTCCTGCTGCCCGTGGCCACCGGCCTCGCCCGGGCCGGGGTGACCGTCGCGGCCGTTGTCGAGGCCAACGGAACGCTCGGTTGGCTGCGCCACCCGGTCGGCGCGATCTCCGCGCCCGGCAAGGGCGTCGAGGCACTGCAGTACGCGGCGCTCGTGGCCCGCCACCGCATCCCGTACCGGACGAGGACCGTGATCCGGGAGATCCTCGGTACGGACCGGGTCGAGGCGGTGCGGATCGCGCGGGTGGACCGCGACGGCCGCCCGGCCGGCCCGGACGAGGAGATGCCCGCCGACGTCGTGGCGCTCGGTTGGGGCTTCACCCCATCGCTCGAACTGCCGCTCATGCTCGGCGCGGAGACCGCGCAGGACGTTGACGGATCGCTCGTCGTGGCCGTCGACGACCGCCAGCGCAGCAGCGTCGAGGGGCTGTACGTCGCCGGCGAGGCGACCGGCGTGGGCGGCGCGGCCCTGGCCGTCCACGAGGGACGGCTGAGCGCGTTGGCCCTCGCCGCCGAACTGGGTCGTCCGGCCGGTCCGGCCGCGATGAGGCGGCTGCGCCGCGCCGTCCGGCGGGGGCGGCGGTTCGCCGCCGCCATGCACCGGACCTATCCCGTGCCGCGCGCGTGGCCGCAGTGGCTGTCGGAGACGACGCCGGTCTGCCGCTGCGAGGAGGTCTCGTACGGTGACCTGCGCCGGGCGCACGACGACCTCGGTGCGGAGGACGCGCGCACGCTGAAGATGTTCGCCCGGCCGGGGATGGGCTGGTGTCAGGGTCGGGTGTGCGGCTTCGCCACCGCCGGGATCGCGGCCTGTCTGAGCGGGCGCGAGACCACGCCGGAGGACCTGCGCAGCCTGGCCACCCGCAGCTTGGCGGTGCCGGTGCCCCTGGGGGAACTCGCCGCCCTGGCCGAAGGCACGACGCCCGTCGAGGCGACCGGGACGGAATGGAGAGGACGAGACGGTGACTGACGTGCTGAGCACCAACCCGCGTACCGGCCAGCCGCTGGGACGCGTCGCGACCGAGTCGACGGCGAGCGACGTGGACGAGGCGGTGCGGGCCGCCGCCGCAGCCGCCCCGGCCCTGAGGGACCGCGCCGCGCGGGCCGACCTGCTCCGCACGGCCGCCGCGCTCCTGGAGAAGAACGGTGAGGAGATCGTCTCGGCCGCCGATGCCGAGTCGGCGCTCGGCCGGGTACGGCTCACCGGCGAGCTCGCCCGCACGTGCTACCAGCTTCGCGCCTTCGGGGACGTGGTCGAAGCCGGCGCCTACCTGGACGTGGTCATCGACCATGCCGACCCGCAGGCGGAGCCCGCACCCCGCCCAGATTTGCGGCGCTACCAGGTGCCGCTGGGCGTGGTCGCGGTCTTCGCCGCGAGCAACTTCCCGCTGGCCTTCAGCGTGCCCGGCGGCGACACCGCGAGCGCGCTGGCCGCGGGATGCCCGGTCGTGGTCAAGGCACACCCGGACCATCCGGCCACCTCCGTCCTGTGCGCCCGGATCCTCCGCTCCGCGGCGGCCGAGGTCGGGCTGCCCGAGGACGTCGTCCGCCTGGTCCACGGCTTCGAGGCGGGGCCGGAACTAGTCCGCCACCCACTGACCGCGGCCGTCGGGTTCACCGGGTCGGTGCGCGGCGGCCGTGCGTTGTTCGACATCGCGTCCTCCCGGCCGCGGCCGATCCCGTTCCACGGCGAGCTGGGCAGCCTCAACCCGGTCGTGGTGACCGTGCGGGCCGCCGAGACCAGAGCGGACGAGATCGGGGCGGGGCTGGCCGCCTCATACACCCAGGGCCTCGGCCAGTTCTGCGTCAAGCCCGGTCTCGTCCTCCTCTCCGAGGGACCGGCCGGTGACGCCGTCGTCCAGGCGGTCGCCGCGGCGGCCGTACCGTCCGGACCGCTGCTGGACCCGCGCATGCGCGCCGCGTTCCTCGACGGCGTCCGCTCCCGTGCCGCGCTCCCCGGCGTGGCCGAACCGCTCCGGGCGGGGGAAGCCGGCGATGACGCCGCGCCGCTGGCCGTCCGGCCGGGCCTGCTGACCGTCGCCGCGTCGCGGCTGGTCGAGGGCGGGCCGTACCGGGAACTGCTGGAGGAATGCTTCGGGCCGGTCACCGTGCTGGTCCGCTACGGCTCGACGGTCGAGCGGGACGCCGTGCTCGGCGCCCTGCCGGGCAACCTCACCGCCACCGTGCACCTGGCCGCAGACGAGCGGGACGGCGCGGCGGCGGAACTGGTCGCCGGCCTGAGCGAGATCGCGGGGCGGGTCGTCGTGGACGGCTGGCCCACCGGGGTGACCGTCGCCCCGGCCATGCATCACGGCGGTCCCTACCCCGCCTCCACCAGCGGCTCGACCTCGGTGGGCAGCAGCGCGATCGAGCGGTGGCTGCGCCCGGTCTGCTACCAGAACACCCCCGACCCGTTGCTCCCACCGGAGCTGCGCGAGGCCAACCCGCTCGGCCTTCCCCGCACGGTCGACGGTGTCGGCATGACCGCATAGCGGCTCATCCGGGGTTCAGGCTGGCGGAGTCAGCCGACCGGCCGCCGCCAGCCGCCGAACGACGGCATCGTGGGGCAAGGCGTGACTCGTGCGGCCGCCCACGCCCGTGGTGGTCGTGGCGGCGATGAGCGAGTTGAGCAGCGCTTCCTCGACCGAGTCCAGGACGGCCGCGAAGACCGGGTTGAGCTGCGAGTCGGGGAGGGGTGGCCGGTCCGGTTGTGCGGTGCTGAACGCGATCGCGTAGTCGCCGCTGCCGTTGCTGTACGCCGCGCCGACTCGGCCCATGGCGAAGATGGCCCGTCGGGCGAGGCGGCCGAGCTGCCGGGCGTCCAGGGGCGCGTCGGTGGCCACCACGATCATGCAGGAGTTGCCGGGTGGTTCGGTTCGGTCGGCCGCCGGGATCAGCTCCTCGACCGGCAGTGGGACACCCAGCGCGGTCAGCACGCCACCGAAGTTGGACTGGGTGAGGGCACCTGCCGTCGCCGAGCGGTCGCCTACCTGTACCGTCCGGGACGAGGTGCCGATTCCCGCCTTGTAGCCCAAGGCCGTGGTGCCGGTTCCGGCGCCGACGCAGCCTTCCGTCGGGGGTTCACCGGACGCGTGGGTGATGGCGTCGAGCACGTGTTCCTCGGTTATCGGGCGTCGCCGGATGTCCGAGAGGTGGCCGTCGTTCGTCTCGCCCACCAGTGGGTTAAATGACAGACCGTCCGGACGGCGGTTCATCAGGTAGGTGAGCAGCGCGTCCGCGGCCCGGAACACCGACAGCGTGGCGGTGAGGACGATCGGTGATTCCAGCACGCCGAGTTCGTCCACCTGGGTCGAGCCGACCAGCTTCCCGTAGCCGTTCCCCGCGTACACGGCGGCGGGCAGGGACCACCGCCCCGGGCCGAGTTGGCTTGGTACGACCGCCGTGACCCCGGTGTGCAGGTCGCGGCCGTTGTCGATGGTGGTGTGCCCCACCAGTACGCCGGCGACGTCGGTGATTGCGTTGTGCCGTCCGGTGGGCAGTGGTCCCACGACGATGCCGAGATCGCGGGCGCGGTGGACTTGCTGCTGCACGATGCTCCTGTCGGTGTCACGTCCGGGTGATGGATCGGTGTGGTCACCCCATTGCGGGCAGGATGACCCGCTCCAGCAGCGTCACCGGAGTTCGCCACTGGTCGGGGTCGTCATAGTTGCCGGCGGTGATTGCGACGGTGAGATCCAGGTCGGGCAGGACGATCAGGCGTTGGCCGCCGTTGCCCATCGCGGCCACCAGGCGGTGGCCCGCGATGGTCTCGCGGTACCAGTGGTAGCCGTACTGGGCGCCCCACTCGGTCCGCAGGCGCGGCTGGAGCATCGTGTGGATCCAGTCGGCGGAGACGATCCGGCGACCCTTCCACGTCCCGTCTGCGAGTACCAGTTCACCGATCCTGGCCAGGTCGCGCGGCGCGAGCCGCAGCCCGGACGCGGCGGAGGCCACCCCGTCCGCGCCGGTCATCCACTCGACGTTGTGGATGCCGAGCGGCGCGAGCAGCGCCGTTCGACCGTACTGGGGCAGCGGCTGTCCGGTGCCGTCGGCGATCAGCCGGCCGAGCAGCGCGGTGGCGCCACCGCAGTACGCCCACCGGGCGCCAGGTGGCTCCAGGATCGGCCGTTCCAGCACGTACCGGTACCGGTCCGGTGCCAGTTCCATCGCAATCTCGGCGTTGGCCGGGTTGTCGTACGGGATGTCTTCGCGCCACTCCAGGCCGAGGGACATGGTCAACGCGTGCTCGACGGTGAGCCGGGCCCGTTCGGGGTCGGCCGCCAGATCGGCGTACTCCGGGAACTGGCGCAGGAGCGGCTCTGCGGGGTGGGGGACCCTACCCTCGTCGAGCGCGATGCCGTACAGCAGCGCGGTCACGCTCTTGGTGACCGACCGGACGTCGCGCAGCGTGTCGGGTCCGAACTCGACGACACCCAGTGAGGTGCCCCAGGTGAAGTCCTCGCCTGCGCCGTAGTACTCCAGCAGGGCCTGGCCACCGTGGACCGCCACGGCCGCGTGCAGGCCCTCGACCTGCCCGGCCTGGAGCGCGTCGTCCAGGCGCTTGCGCAACTCTGTCCTCATGGGCCACTCCGTCGGCGAGGCAGTACTGCCCTACGGGATAACACGCAGGGCGTGGATCGGGAAGCCCGGGCAGACCGTATTTGATCATCGCCTGCGTCAGCGAGGTGAGTCAATTCAGGCGAGCTCGCGGTCCAGCACGGTGGGGGAGAGGGTGTGCTGGACGACCATCGCCGCGGCGCCGACGACACCGGCGTTCGCGCCGGCCTGGGAGGTGACGATGCGCAGGCGTTCGGTGGCCAGCGGCAGGGAGCGCCGGTAGATCGACTCCCGTACGCCCGCCAGCAGCATCTCGCCGGCCTGCGCGAGCGCCCCGCCGATCACGATCAGCGACGGGTTGAACAGGCTGACGCCGGCGGCCAGCACCTCGCCGATGTCCCGGCCGGCCTGGCGTACGGCTTGCCCGGCGATCGGGCTGCCGGCCTGCACGAGGGCCACGACGTCGGCGTTGCTCGTCGCGTCGAGGCCGGCGGCGCGGAGCTTCGCGGCGATGGCGGGACCGCTGGCCACCGCCTCCAGGCAGCCGCTGTTGCCGCAGCGGCAGCGGACGTCACCCGCGTGCGGGGCCAGGATGTGCCCGAGGTCGCCGGCGGCGCCGACGTCGCCTCGGTGCAATTGACCGTTGCTGATCAGGCCGGAGCCGATGCCGGTCGCGACCTTGACGAAGATCATGTGCGCCTCGTTCGGGAAACAGCGGACGTGCTCCCCGAGGGACATCAGGTTGACCTCGTTGTCGACCAGGACGGGCACGGCGAAGTCGGCGGCGATCCGTGCAGGCACGTCGTATCCGTTCCAGCCGGGCATGATCGGCGGGTGGGTCGGCTTGCCGGTCGAGTGCTCGACCGGGCCGGGCAGTCCGATGCCGACGCCGGCGATGGGTGCGGCGAGGCCGTGGTTGGCGCGCATCCGTCGCCAGGTGTCGACGAGCAGGCTGAGCACCGCGTCCGGTCCGTCGGCGATGTCCAGGGTGAGCTCCTCGACGGCCAGCGGCTCACCGCTCAGGTCGGCGACGGCGACGGTGGCGTGGGTGGCTCCGACGTCGGCTGCCAGCACCGCGCGGGCGCGGGCGTTGAACACGAACCTGCTGGCGGGTCGTCCGCCGGTGACGGCGTCGTCGCCCCCGTCGGTCACGAGCCCGGCGTCCATGAGCGCGTCGAGGCGCAGGCGCACGGTGGACCGGGCCAGTCCGGTTTCGGTCGCCAGCTCAGCACGGGTGCGTGCCTGCCCGTCGCGTAGCAGCCCGAGCAGCTCGCCGGGCGACGTCGGGGCGGCGCTGTGCCCATTGTTCATCCCTCAATTAAAGCGAAGCGGACGGGTTACGGCGCGCGACAGGAAGCCTTTGAGATGTTGATCATGCCACTATGGATGATTGAGGCGCATCTTTTGATTGACGGTCGTCATAAGTGGACGCTACCGTCGTCACATGTCTGTGACCGATGTCATAAGGGCGTCTGGTGGCCTCGAATCCGAGCGCCAGGCGCCGCGCGTGGCGGTCGTCGGCGCGGGGTTCATGGGGCAGGTGCACGCGGAGGCCGCCCGGCGTGCCGGGGGCAGCGTCGTGGCCGCCGTGGCGTCGCGCCCCGAGCGCGCCGCCGCCGCGGCTCGCGCCGTCGGCGCGGACGAGGGCTACCCGGACCTGGCGGCCCTGCTCGACGCCGCCAATATCGACGTGCTTCACGTGTGCACACCCAACGCGTCGCACGCCGCCGTCGTCGCCGCCGCGCTCGCCGCCGGCGTGCACGTCATCTGCGAAAAGCCGCTCGCCACGGGCAGCGCCGAGGCGACGGCGCTGGTGGCGGCGGCCGGCGATCGGGTGGCCACGGTGCCGTTCGTCTACCGCTTCCACCCCATGGTGCGCGAGATGCGGGCCCGGCTGGCCGCGGGCGAGGCGGGCGTCATCGGCAGCGTGACCGGCGGCTACCTCCAGGACTGGCTGTCCCGCCCGTCCGACGACGACTGGCGGGTCGACGCCGCGCTCGGCGGGCCGTCGCGAGCGTTCGCAGACATCGGCTCGCACTGGTGCGACCTGTTCGAGTTCGTCACCCACGACCGGATCGCCCGGCTGTCCGCGCGCACCGCGGTGGTGCACGAGCGGGCCGGCAGGAACGGGCAGCCCACCGAGGACCTCGCCGCCGTGCACTTCACCACCGCCGCCGGCATGGTCGGCACGCTGGTGGTGTCGCAGGTCGCCGCCGGCCGTAAGAACCGGCTGCACCTGGAGCTTTCCGGCACCGAGGCGAGCTTCGGCTTCGACCAGGAGGACCCGGAGCGGCTGTGGGTCGGCCGGCGCGAGGGCGGCCAGACGCTGTTGCGTGACCCGGGCAGGCTGCACCCTTCCGCCGCGCGCTACGTACGGCTGCCCGCCGGGCACGCGCAGGGCTACCAGGACTGCTTCGATGCGTTCGTCGCCGACACCTACCGGGCGGTGCGCGGCGAGGGCATCCCGGACGGCCTGCCCACGTTCACCGACGGCCTGCGCGCCGTACGGATCACCGACGCGGTGCTGGCCTCCGCGGCCGCGGACGGCGCGTGGACCGAGGTGCCGGCATGACGCCTCGCACCACGACGAGCGTGCGGCTGACCGGGATCAGCAAATCGTTCCTCGGTGTGCCGGTGCTGCGCGGGGTGGACCTGGAACTGCGGGGCGGCGAGGTGCACGCGGTGATGGGCGAGAACGGCGCGGGCAAGTCCACGCTGCTCAAGGTGCTGGCCGGGGTGCACCGCCCAGACGGCGGAACCATCGAGGTCGACGGCGCCGAGATGTCCTTCGCCAGCCCCACCGACGCGCAGCGGGCCGGCATCGCGATCATCCACCAGGAGTTCACCCTGCTGCCGCATCGCACCGTCGCCGAGAACGTCTACCTCGGCCGGGAACCCGTGCGGCGGATGCAGGTCGACCGGCGGCGCATGGTGGCCGACACCCGCGAGCTGCTGGACTGGCTCGGCGAGGACGGGATCGATCCGACCGACACCGTGTCGTCCCTGTCGGTCGCGCAGCGGCAGGTCGTGGAGATCGTCAAGGCGCTGTCGACCGACGCTCGGGTGCTGGGCATGGACGAGCCGACCGCCGCGCTCGCCGATCACGAGGTCGAGCTGCTCTACGACCTGGTGCGCCGGCTGCGGGAACGGGGCATCGCGATCCTCTACGTCTCGCACCGGATGCGCGAGGTGTTCGACCTGTCCGACCGGATCACCGTGCTCAAGGACGGCCAGTTCGTCACCTGCGCCCCCACCGGCGAGCTGACCTCGGAGGACCTGGTCCGGCACATGGTGGGCCGCGACCTGGGCGAGTACTACCCGGACCGGGCCGCCCCCGACGACCTCGGGCCGGTCCGCCTCTCCTTGCGGGGCGCCAGCAACCAGCGCCTCCGCGAGCTGAACCTCGAGGTGCGCGCCGGGGAGATCGTCGGGCTGGCCGGGCTGCAAGGGTCCGGGCGCTCGGCCGTCGCGCGCGCGGTCTTCGGCGTCGAGCCGTTCACCCGCGGTGTGTTGGAGGTGGACGGCGTGGCGCGGCGGGTGACCCGGCCCCGCACCGCCGTGCGTCTCGGGATCGCGCTGGTCACCGAGGACCGCAAGGGGGACGGGTTGGCGCTCCGCCAGTCCGTGCGCGACAACACGTTGCTGGTACGCCGCGCCGCGCTACGCGGCGGGCGTTCCCGCGCGCGGTCGGACGTGCCGGCGCTGCTCGACCTGGTCACCGTGGTGGCCCGCGGCGAGCACCAGGAGGTGCGCTTCCTGTCCGGCGGCAACCAGCAGAAGGTCGTGCTCGCCAAGTGGCTGGCGGTCGAGCCCAGGGTGCTGGTGGTCGACGAGCCGACGCGCGGCATCGACGTCGGCGCGAAGCGGGCCGTGCACGAGCTGCTGCGCGACCTCGCGAGGCGCGGGGTGGCGGTCCTGATGATCTCCTCGGAGCTCCCCGAGCTGATCGGGATGAGCGACCGGATCCTCGTCATGCACGACGGTGCGCTGGCCGGTGAGCTGCCCGCCGGCGCGAGTGAGGGGGCTGTGATGGCGCTGGCCACCGGACACGGGATCGGTGAGGCGGCGTGAGCACTCTGCAGGAGAAAGCGATCCCGGTCGGGCAGAAGGCCACCCGGTTGGTCGTCCGCCGGCGGCTCACGCCCACCGTCATCGTCTACCTCGCCCTCGTCGCCCTGCTCGTCGTCGGTAGCGTGCTCGTCGGGCTGCGCGGCGAGGTCCTGCTCGACCAGGGCGGCATTCTCAACATTCTCACCCGGGCCACCGCGCTCGGCCTGGTAGCGATCGGCCAGACGATGGTGATCCTCACCGGGTCCCTCGACCTGTCCGTCGCCTACCTGGTCGGCCTCACGTCGCTGATCGCGGCGGAGACGATGGCCGGGCGGGACGGCATGGTCGTGCCCGGCGTGCTGCTCGCGCTCGCCGTGGCCGCCGGGGTCGGCCTGGTCAACGGGCTGGTCATCACCGTCCTCAAGGCCAACGCGTTCATCGCGACGCTCGGCGTGGCGCTGATCCTGCGCGGCTACCTCGAGGACAACTACACCGGCCCGGCCGGCGACGTGCCGCGCGGCTTCCAGCACCTCGGCTACGACCGGATCGGGCCGGTGCCGGTCGCCGCGCTGCTCATGCTGGCCGCCGCCGCGCTGTCCTGGTGGTACCTGTCGCGGACCCGCCCTGGCTACCACATGTACGCCGTCGGCGGCGACGTCGAGGTGGCCCGGCTGTCCGGGGTGCCCACCCGCCGGACCATCGTCACCGCGCACGTGCTGTGCTCGGTCGCCGCCGGCCTGACCGGGATCTACCTCGCCAGCCGGCTCGGGTCGGGCGCCCCGTACGTCGGCACCGACGCGGGGTACGACCTGGAATCGATCGCCGCCGTCGTGCTCGGCGGGACGCTGCTCGCCGGTGGCCGGGGCGGCGTAGTGGGCACCATCGGCGGCGTCCTCATCCTCGCCACGCTGGACACGATCTTCGATGACCTCGAGGTCGACCCGTTCTTCAAGGACGTGGTGCGCGGTGTCGTACTCGTGACCGCGGTCGCGCTCTACGCCCGGCGCATGATCGCGAACCGCGCCCGTGGGAGGTTGGCATGACTTGGCGTCCCCGCCTGGCCGAGGGCACCGCACCGGTGCTCGTCGTCCTGCTCCTGCTGCTCATCGGGCTCGCGGTCGCCGGCCCGGCCTACGACGAGCCGTCCGGCTACCTGGCGCTGCTCAAGCGGGCCGCGCCGCTGATGATCCTCGCGATCGGGCAGTACTTCGTCATCGTCTCCGGCGGCTTCGACCTGTCGGTTGGCGCGCTGGTGACCGCCGGGGTGGTCATCGCGGCCCGGCTGATCAACGGCAGTGAGTCCGCGACGGCGCGGGTGATCCTGCTCGTGCTCGCCTTCGGCCTGCTGGTCGGCCTGGTCAACGGGCTGATCACGACGAAGCTTCTGGTGCCGTCGTTCATCGTCACGCTCGGCATGCTGCTCGTGCTCGACGGCGCGATCTTCCTGTGGACCGGTGGCGCCCCACGCGGCGCACTGTCCGCCGGGTTCCGGACGTTCGGGCGCGGGGCCGTAAATGTCCCGGCGCTCGGCGAGGTCCCGTGGTCGGTGCTCATCCTGCTGGGGATCCTGCTGGCCGCGGCGCTGTTCATGCGCGGCGGCACCGGCCGGGCGCTGGTCGCCGTCGGCGACAACGAGGCCGCCGTGCGGTTGTCCGGCGGCCAGGTCGACCGGCTCCGGTTGCTCGCGTTCGTCCTGTCCGGACTGCTCGCCGCGGTCGCCGCGATCCTGCTCGGCGGGTTCGCCGGCGTCTCCGCGCAGGTCGGCGACGGCCTGGAGTTCCGGGCGATCACCGCCGTCGTGCTGGGCGGCGTGCTCCTCGGCGGTGGTCGCGGCTCGGTCGTCGCGGCCGCCGCCGGCGCGCTGTCGCTGGAGGCCCTGTTCACGCTGCTGAACCTGCTCGGCGTGAGCGGTGCCCTTGAGTCGGCCGTGCAGGGCGTGATCATCATCGCCGCCGTCGCCTACGCCTCCCTCGGCAACGGCGTACGGCAGCGGCTGCGGTGGTGGCCGCAGCAGCGGGACAACGCGCGACCTGCGCAACCCGCCGCCTCCTGAAGTCCCCAAGGTTAGTAAGGAGATCAACGATAATGACCAAGAGATGGGCCCTGGTGGTCGCGGCGGGCGTGCTGGCGCTCGCCGGGTGCTCGAGCGACCTGCCCGACGACCAGGCCAGCGCCGGTGGATCACCGAGTTCGGACGCGACCAAGTCCAAGTTCTTCGACCAGACGGAGTTCGACCGCCAGCTGAAGTTCCGCAGCGCCACGCCACAAGGGCCGGATGGCAAGCCGTGGGAGCAGATGCTCGAGCCGGAAATGGTCGACACCGCGAAGTTCGCCAAGCCCGGCGGGAAGTATACCCTCTGCTTCTCCAACGCCGCGGTGAACAACCCGTGGCGGCAGGTGGGCTTCAAGACCATGCAGCAGGAGGTGAAGCTGCACCCGGAGATCACCACGTTCACCGTGCTGGACGCGGAGGCCAAGGACGACAAGCAGATCAGCGACATCCAGTCGCTGTCCGGCAAGAACTGTTCCGCGATCATCATTTCGCCGAACACCACCGCCACGCTGACGCCGGCGGTCGAGCAGGCGTGCCAGACCGGCGTGCCCGTGATCGTGTTCGACCGGGGCGTCAACACCAGCTGCCCGGTCACCTTCATCCACCCCATCGGCGGCTTCGCCTTCGGCGCGGACGGCGCGGAGTTCCTGAAGGAGAAGGTCAAGCCGGGCGGCAAGGTCCTCGCCCTGCGCATCCTGCCCGGCGTGGACGTGCTCGAGCAGCGCTGGGCGGCCGCCAACGAGATCTTCACCGGCAGCGAGCTCAAGGTGGTCGGTGTGGAGTTCACCGACGGCGACGCGGCGAAGACCAAGAGCATCGTGGCCGACTACATCCAGCGCGAGGGCCGCATCGACGGCGTGTGGATGGACGCCGGCGCGACCGCCGTCGCCGCGGCCGAGGCGTTCCAGGACGCCGGGGTCGACGTGCCCGCCATCGTCGGCGAGGACCAGCAGGACTTCCTGCGGCTGTGGGTCGACGAGAACCTGACCGCGGTCGCGCCGACCTACCCCACCTACCAGTGGCGTACGCCGATCATCGCCGCGCTGAAGATCCTCAAGGGCGAGCAGGTGCCGAAGGAGTGGGTGCTGCCGCAGCCGCGGATCACCGACGACAAGGTCAAGGACTACGTCAAGCAGGACATGCCGCCCCTGCACTACGCGATGTGCGGCTGCGAGGGCATGCCGGGCTACCCGGGGCCGTGGAAGTGATCAGACATCCGCTCGGGGTCAACACCTGGGTGTGGACCTCGCCGCTGACCGACGCGACCTTGGCCGCCCTCGGGGCCAAGGTCGCGGGGTGGGGCTTCGACGTGCTGGAGCTCCCGGTGGAGAACCCGGGCGACTGGGAGCCGAAACGGGCCGCCCAGGTGCTCGCCGACCACGGCCTCGGCGCCACCGTCTGCCTCGTGATGCCACCCGGACGTGAGCTGGTCGCGGCGGACCCCGCCACCATCCGGTCCACACAGGACTACCTGTGCGGTGTGGTGGACGCCGCCGCGACGGTCGGGTCGCCGGTGATCGCCGGGCCCGCGTACGCCTCGGTCGGTCGGACCTGGCGGCTGTCACCGGCCGAGCGGGCCGCGGCCTACACGCAGCTGCGGGACAACCTCGCCCCCGTCGTGGAGTATGCGGGCGCGGCCGGTGTCACGGTGGCCGTCGAACCGCTCAACCGCTACGAGACGAGCCTGCTCAACACCATCGGCCAGACCCTCGACGCGATCGGTGACCTGCCACACTGCGGGGTCGCGCTCGACCTCTACCACCAGAACATCGAGGAGACGGACATCCCCGCGGCGATCCGCTCGGCCGCCGGCCGGATCGCGCACGTCCAGGTTTGCGGCAACGACCGCGGCACGCCCGGCGTCGACCACCTGGACTGGCCGGCGATCCTCGCCGCGATCGACGAGGCGGGCTACGCCGGCCCGCTGTGCATCGAGTCGTTCACCGCGGAGAACGCGACGATCGCGACCGCCGCCTCCATCTGGCGCCCGCTCGCCGCGACCCAGGACACGATCGCCGTGGACGGCCTGAAGTTCCTGCGGGCGGTGATGCCCTAGAACTGACCGCCAACTCCACGCCAGTCCGACGGCGCCGGCACGCCGCACGGTCATGACCACCCCAGTAGTTCCTCGCGTCCCAGAGAGGCACCACACCTCATGAACGTGACCTGGCGTCCCCGGTGGGGACGATTGTTCGCGATACCCATCGTCGGCGCGCTCGCGCTGTCCATGATCAGCCCGTCGCCGGCGGCCGCACACCCGGGTGACCACGGCCAAGCCCACGTGCTGATCTTCACCAAGACCACGCAGTTCCGGCACACCGAGGCGATCGAGCAGGGCGTTCCCGTGCTGCAGGCCGCCTTCGCCGACGCCGGGATCACCTCGCAGCACACCGAGGACTCGTCGATCTTCAACGACGAGGACCTCGCGCACTTCGACGCCCTGGTGATGTTCCAGGCATCCGGCGACCCGTGGACCGCCGACCAGAAGGCGGCGATGGAGCGCTACATGAAGGCCGGCCACGGCATCGTCGCCATCCACAACGCGACCGACATGCGCGGGAACTACGCGTGGTGGGACAACATGATCGGCACGCTGATGCCCGGCCACGCCGCCACCGGCACCAGCCCGGGCCTGCCGGGCACCGTGCGCGTCGAGGACCACTCCCACCCGTCGACGAGTCACCTGCCGCAGCGGTGGGAGCGTGCCGACGAGTGGTACAACTACGCGCTCAACGTCCGCGGCGACGCGCACGTGCTCGCCACGATGGACGAGACGACGTACAACCCGGGCAACAACGCGATGGGCTACGACCACCCGATCTCGTGGTGCAAGCCGTACGACGGCGGCCGGGCCTGGATGACCGGCATGGGCCACTTCGGGGCGCACTACACCGGCGAGCCGGGGCTGGTGCAGCACATCGTCGGAGGGGTGAAGTGGGCGGCCGGCATGGTCGAGGGCGACTGCGGCGGCACGGTGTGGGACCAGTTCGAACGGGTCCCGCTCGACCAGAACACCAGCGCCCCGTTCGCCATGGACGTCGCACCGGACGGCCGGGTCTTCTTCACCGAGCTGGTACGCGGCCAGATCCGGGTCTACGACCCCAGGACCAGGACCACCTCCACCGCGATCACGATCCCGGTCTACTCCGGCGGTGAGGACGGCCTGCTCGGCATCGCGCTCGACCCGAAGTTCGCCGAGAACGGCCACCTGTACGTCTACTACTCACCGGCGAGCACGAACGACAGCGACCCGGCGAACTTCGTCAACCGCCTGTCCCGGCTCACCGTCGGCCCGGGCTCCCAGATCGACCGCGCCACCGAGAAGGTCCTGCTCGACGTACCGGCGCGGCGGCTGCCCGACGAGCCCGGCCACACCGGCGGCGGCCTCGCGTTCGGTCCGGACGGAAACCTCTACCTGAGCGTCGGCGACGACGTGAACCCGCACTCCGAGCCGTCCGGCGGCTACGCGCCACTGTCCGAACGGGACGGCACGTTCCACGACGCGCGGGCCACCTCGGCCAACACCAACGACCTGCGCGGCAAGCTGCTGCGGATCCGCCCCGAGGCCGACGGCACCTACTCCATCCCCGCGGGCAACATGTTCCCGCCGGGCACGGCGAAGACCCGGCCCGAGATCTACGCGATGGGCTTCCGCAACCCGTTCCGGTTCTCGATCGACCCGAAGACCGGGGCCATCGGGCTGGCGGACTACTCGCCGGACAACAGCAACGACAACCCGGACCGTGGACCCGCCGGCATCGCCGAGTGGAACCTGATCACCGAGCCGGGCTTCTACGGCTGGCCGCTGTGCATGGGCAACAACGAGCCGTTCCGGGACGTGGATTACCGGACGAATCCGGTGACGGTCGGCGCGCCCTTCGACTGCGCCCACCCGATCAACGACTCGGTGCGCAACACCGGCCTGACCGAGCTGCCGGCCGCCAAGCCGGCGAAGATGTGGTACGGCTACAAGCGTTCCTCGGTGCCGTCGGTCATCCCGCAGGGTGGCGGCCTGGCGCCGATGGGCGGACCCTTCTACCAGTACGACCCGAACCTGCAGTCGGACACCAAGTTCCCCGCGTCCTACGACGGCAAGCCGTTCTTCTACGAGTGGTCGCGGAACAAGATGTACTCGATCATCCCGAACGGGCAGGGCGGGGTCGAGAAGGTCAATCCGTTCCTGCCGCAGCAGCAGTTCCTCGCGCCGATCGACTCCAAGTTCGGTCCCGACGGCTCGATGTACGTGCTGGACTGGGGTGGCGGATTCGGCCGCGACAACCCGAACTCGGGGTTGTACCGGGTCGACTACATCTCCGGCTCCCGTTCGCCGACCGCGAAGATCAGCGCGTCGCCGGACTCCGGCCAGGCGCCGCTGCAGGTCCGCTTCGACGGCTCGGGCAGCACCGACCCGGAGAATGAGCAACTGCGCTACGAGTGGGACTTCACCGGTGACGGCTCCGCCGACTCCACCGAGTCGAAGCCGACCTTCACCTACACCACGAACGGCGTCTACAACGCCCGGCTCACGGTGACCGACCCGGCCGGCAAGACCGGGACGGCGACGGTGCCGATCACGGTCGGCAACACCCGGCCGAAGGTGAAGTTCAACCAGCCGCCCAACGGGGCGTTCTTCGACTTCGGTGACGAGGTGAGCTGGGACCTGTCGGTCAGCGACCCCGAGGACACCCAGATCGACGACGCCGACGTGGTGATCCAGCCGGCGATGGGCCACGACGAGCACGCGCACCCGGCCGACCCGTTGCACGGGCGCACCGGCAAGGTGGTCACCGCCCTCGGCGGCGGTCACGGCGAGGACATGAACGTCTTCTACGCGATCGACGGCCGCTACGCCGACTCCGGCGGCGCGGGCGGCATCCCGAGCCTGACCGGCTCGGACACCACCCTGATGTTCCCGAAGCAGAGGGAGGCGGAGTTCTTCGACAACTCGTCGAACGTGACGGTCGGCTCGTCGCGGGACGTCGAGGGCCACGGGAACTCCATCGCCGGCCAGAACGGTGCCTGGGCGTCGTACGACCCGGTCAACCTGCACAACGTCGACCGGTTGATCCTGCGCGCGTCGGCCGCCACCGCAGGAAAGATCGAGCTGCGGCGCGGCAAGCCGGACGGTGAACTGCTGGGCACCGCGCAGGTGCCGGCGACCAGCGGCGGCGGCTACGTGGACATCCCGATCGAGGTGTCCGATCCCGGCGAGACGTTCACCCTGTACGCGGTGTTCCCGGGTGCGGGTGAGCGGCGCCTGAACTTCATCGAGGCCGACGGCAAGGGCGTCTCGCCGACCAGCAAGCCGAAGGTCGCGGTGACCTCCCCGACACCGGCCGACAAGCTGGAACCGGGCGAGATCCAGGTGACCGCCGCCGCGAGCGACGCGGAGAACACGATCACCAAGGTCGAGTTCTTCGTCGACGGCACGTCGATCGGCGTCGACACCACGGCGCCGTACGCGATGAAGTGGAACGCGTCCACCGAGAAGCGCTACCAGCTGACCGCGGTGGCGACCAATGACAAGGGCTACCACGCGAAGTCCCGCGTCGTGCAGGTCGAGGTCGGTGACCTCTACGGCGCCTGGCAGACCTACAGCAACACCACCGCCGCGTTCGACCGGCCGGACCGGGACACCTGGATCGTCAACGCCGGCGGCGAGAACATGTGGCAGGGCACCGACCAGTACGGCTCGGTGTACCTTCCGGCGGCGGCCGGCGACACCTGGACCGCCACCGTCAAGATCGACAGCCAGACGAACACGAACAACTCCGCCAAGGCCGGTCTGATCGTCCGCAACGACATCACCCAGCCCGGCAGGTCGCCCGGGTACGCGGCGATGACGATGCGGGCGGGCCTCGGGTTCGAGTGGCTGCGCGACACCGACGGCAACGGCCAGCTCGACGCCAGCACCGGCGCCAGCAACACGAGCTACCCGTCCTGGGTCCGGATCGTGCGCGACGGCGGGAAGTACTACGGCTACTGGAGCAAGGACGGCAAGTCGTTCACCCTGGTCGGCGACCCGGTGACGCTGCCCGGGGCGGCCGGCCCGCAGGACATCGGCCTCGCGGTCACCGCGCACAACGCCTCGGCCACCAGCGAGGTGAAGTTCACCGGCTTCACGCTGGTCGACAAGGCCATCCACCCGGCACCGCCGGAGACCGCGCCCGGCTGCGCGATCCGCGGCTCGGACACCTTCGACGGTGACACGCTGAACACCAACCGGTGGACCACGGTGCGCAACGCGCCGAACCTGCCGGTGCGGGTCACCGGCGGCGGCCTGGTGCTGCCCGTCACCAACGGCGACATCAACGAGGGCACCACCGGGCCGATCAGCTACGCCGGTCAGCGCGCCAAGGTCGGCCCGTGGACGATCACCACGAAGGTGACCATCCCGCACGACCGCGAGTGGCAGCACGCCGGCCTG
The DNA here is from genome assembly GCF_054963695.1 of Micromonospora sp. RTBAU3-60. Classification (NCBI taxonomy): domain Bacteria; kingdom Bacillati; phylum Actinomycetota; class Actinomycetes; order Micromonosporales; family Micromonosporaceae; genus Micromonospora; species Micromonospora sp. RTBAU3-60. The sequence goes on from NZ_JBUEGB010000037.1 coordinate 48,354, forward strand.
CTCATGCACGGCACCGACAACGACTACGTGAAGCTGGCGTTCACCCGCGCCTCGTCCGGCGGTCGGATCATGGAGTTCCAGACCGAGGCCGGCGGTACGCGGACCTGGCACGCCAACGTGAATCTGCCGGCGGACTTCCCGACCACCACCCACCTGCGGCTGGTCAGCGACGGTCAGAAGCTGACCGCGGCGTACTCCGCCGACGGCCAGACCTGGACGGCGCTCGCCGGATCCGCGAACGTCATCCCGAACGCGACCGTCGGCCCCATGGCCGCCGGGGACACCGGGACGGCGCGGGTCAACGCCGTGTTCGACCACTTCACCATCACACCGGACGGCACGGACGACGGCGTCCGCGCGCCCAGCGACGAGTTCGACGGCAACGCCGTCGACGGCTGCCGGTGGAACGCGACGGTGCGGTACGACTCGGCCAAGGCCGCGGTGAGCGGCGGTGCGCTGCGCATCGAGACCCAGCCGGGCGACATCAACGGCACCAACAACGACTCCCCGCGGAACTTCATCCTGCAGAAGATCCCCGCGGACGTCGCCGCCGGTGACTGGACGATCGAGACCCGGCTGACGCCGGCGATGCTGCACAAGTGGCAGCTGGCCGGCTTCCTGGTCTACAACAACGACGACAACTACGTGAAGTTCGACGTCGTGGCCAACAACAACGCCGGGACGCCGACCAACCTGCGCGCCGAGCTGGTCTCGGAACGCAACGCGCAGTTCGGCAACGGCGGCAACCGGTCGATCGACATCGCCGACTCGACCGAGAGCGGCTGGTACCACCTGCGGCTGAGCCGGAGCGGGAACACCTACTCGGCCCAGATCAGCGACGGCGGGGCCAACTGGACCTCGCTCGGCCAGCCGGTCACCAACGACGCCGTGATGACCTCGTTCGGGCTGATGGCGTTGGGTCCGGAGCAGGCGCAGCCGGTCACCGTCGCGTTCGACTACTTCCGGGTCCTCGACACGACGGCGCCGAACCTGACGGTGTCGGTCGACCCGGCGCAGCCGAACGGCAAGCGCGGCTGGTACACCTCGCCGGTGACGGTCACCGCCTCGGCGAGCGATGACCGCGGCGGCCCGGTCCGCATCGAGTTCGTCGAGGGCGACGGCGCCTGGATCGAATACCGCGAGCCGATCCAGGTGACCGAGGACGGCCGGTGGGAGCTGCGGCTCCGGGCGATCGACGAGGCCGGCAACATCTCCCCGCTGAAAGCGGTGTCCCTGGCCGTCGACGCCACGGGGCCGGTCGTGACCGTCGACGGCGTGGCGAACGGCGGCAAGTACGACCTCGGCAGGTCACTGCCGATCGCCGCCACGGCACGGGACGCCGCGTCGGGCGTCGACTCGGTGGCCCTCCGCCTAGACGGGGTGGCGATCGAGAGCGGTGCGGGTGTCGAGCCCACGGCCGGTGAGCACAAGCTGACCGTCGTGGCGACCGATCTGGCCGGCAACGCCACGGAGGAGACCGTCTCGTTCGAAATCGTCGCCACCTACGACAACGCCCAGGCGCTGGTGCGGCGGTACCAGGCGGACGGTCTGATCAGCGAGGATCTCGCCGACCACCTGTTCGGCCAGCTCCAGGCGGCCAAGAGCACGGCGGCGGCGGGCCGGCCCGAGCAGGCCAAGGCTGCCCTGGACCGGTACGCGGAGGCGGCCCGGACCGCCACCGACGAGTCGGCCCGCACGCAACTGCTCGCGGCCGGCGCCTACCTGAAGGCCCGTCTGTGAGGAGATGACGGCGAGCCGGTGCCGGCCGGCTCCCCGACCGGTGCCGGAGCACGCCCCGCGTGCTCCGGCACTTGGTCTTTCACAGCTCACGAGTCAGGTTGACCAGGTTGCCGTCAGGATCGTGCACGTGCGCCACGCGCTGCCCCCACGGCATGTCGTTCGGTGGGCCGAGCACCCGCCCACCGGCGGCCACCACCTCGTCGAGCAGCGCGTCCACATCGTCGACGTCGATGCTGAGCAGGATCCGCGGCGGCGTGGACAGGTCGGTGTCCGCCTGGCTGACCAGGCCGAGCTCCGAGTCGCCCAACCTGAGGCCGACGAAGAACGGCGGACCGTCAGTGGGGAACCGTCGGACCTGCACGGCGTTGAACACGCGTTGATAGAACGCCTGCAGGCGGGCCAGATCGGGCGTGCTGATGATGGGCTGCACCGTTGTCACGGCTGCTCCTCCGGTTGGCGGGGCTTCACCTAGGGAATACGTGCCGGAGCCGCGGTACTCATCGGTGCCCCGCCCGGCGCCGGCTCGGCGACGGATGGCGGGCCGGCGCCGGGCGGGGCACCGACCGGCCGCCGGGGCTCGGCCGGCGGGCCGAACAGTTGGACCAGCCGGCCGGGGTCGAGGTACGTGATGCTGCCGGTGACCAGCCCCTGCCACACGTCGAGCACGACCAGCCCGAACGGCACGTGCACGCCGTCCCGATCCGGCCGGGTCTGCCAGTACGCCGGCGAGCCGTTCGCCGCCACCGGCACCAGCCGGGCTCCTTCGCACGAGCCCGGCACCAGCAGGGCCTGCCGGATGTCCTCCCGGCCGCGCAGCCACCACCGGAACGGCGGCATCGATATCGTGGCCTCCTCGTGCAGCATCGCCACCAGCGCGGTCACGTCGTGCCGCTCGAACGCGTCGCAGTATCGGGCGAGCAGGTCGCGTTGGGCCCGGTCCTCCGGCCGCAGCGGCTCACCCGGCGTCACCCCGGCAGTCTTCAGCGTCGTTCTGGCCCGTTGCAGGGCGCTGGTCACCGCGGCCACGCTGCTGTCCAGCAGGTCCGCGACCTCCTCGGCCCGCCAGCACAGCACGTCGCGCAGAATCAGCACCGCCCGCTGGCGGGGCGGCAGATGCTGGAGCACGGCGACGAAGGCCAGCCGGATCGTCTCACGGCGTACGGCCTGCTCCTCCGGGCCGCCGTCAGCCAGCAGCACGAGAGCGTCCGGGACCGGCTGCACCCAGGCCCGTTCCGTGATCGGCGCGCCGATCTCCGCCCCGGCCCGCGACGGGCCGCTGAGATCCATCGCAAGTGCGCGGCGCTGCGCGCCGCGCAGCATGTCGAGGCAGACGTTGGTCGCGATGCGGTAGAGCCAGGTCCGCAGCGAGCCGCGTCGCTCGTCGTACCGGTCAAGCGACCGCCAGGCCCGCAGCAGGGTCTCCTGCACCGCGTCCTCGGCCTCGAATCCGGACCCGAGCATCCGATAGCAGTAGCCGGTCAGTTCCACCCGGAACGGCTCCAGCCGGTCCACCGTTGTCGCGTCCACCACGCCCTGACCATACGGATACCGACCGACGTGTGGCAGCACCGATGAGTTCCGGGCGCCGGTGTCGTATCCCTTGGCGCGGGCTCCGGACGGGTCCGCGCAACGGAACGGGAGGCGGACGATGGAGGATCGGCTTCGAGCCGCGGTGGCCGCGGAACGGCGGGAGTTGGCGGACCTGCTCGCCACCCTGCCGGCCGCGCGATGGGATTCGTCCACCCTGTGCGCCGGCTGGCGGGTGCGGGAGGTCGTCGCGCATCTGACGATGCCGTTCCGGACGTCCGTCGGGCGGATCCTGATCGACCTGGTGAGGGCGCGCGGCAGCTTCGATCGGATGGCCGACCGCGCCGCCCGGCGTGACGCGGCGACCATGCCGCCTGAGCGGCTGCTCGCGGCGCTGCGGGAGAACATCGACCATCCCTGGACGCCGCCGGGCGGCGGGGTCGCCGGAGCGCTGTCGCACGACGTCATCCACGGCCTGGACATCACCGTGGGTCTCGGGCTGGACCGCAGGATCCCGCCGGACCGGGTGGGGCTGGTGCTGGCCGGGATGCGGCCACGGAACGTCGCGTATTTCGGCGTCGACCTCGCCGGGGTCAGCCTGCAGGCGACCGACCTCGACTGGGAGCACGGATCGGGAACGCCGCTGCGCGGCCTCGCCCAGGACCTGCTGCTCGTGATCTGCGGTCGCCGCCTACCGCCGGGACACCTTGACGGCGAGCCCGCCACACGGTTCTCCGGCTGACCGGGGTGTGGCAGTCGCCCGCCTGCCACCGTGGCGTCACGTTGCGCTCACTGGCGACCACCGTCGGTGACGGCTCGCGATGATGAGGTTACTCACCGTGTGCGTCGTCGGTCGAGCTGTCTGCCGGTGTCGGCTCGGTCTGGCATCGTAGAGGCATGTGCCGGAACATTCGCGTGCTCCACAACTTCGAACCGCCTGCGACCGACGACGAGATCGAGGCGGCCGCCATCCAGTACGTGCGCAAGGTCAGCGGCGCAACCCGACCGTCAGCGGCCAACGAGGAGGCGTTCGGCGAGGCGGTCCGCGCGGTCACGGCCGCCACCCGGACCCTGCTCGACAGCCTCGTGACGAAGGCGCCTCCCCGTGACCGCGAGGTGGAGGCCGCGAAGGCCAAGGCACGCGCGGCCGAACGGTACGGGATCCGCGCGGCGGGCTGACGGCCCGGGCGGACGGGTGCCGCCCGCGACCCCGGCCATCACGATCCCGAGCCCGACCGCCAGCGTCCGTCTCGCACTCGTCGAGCGGGACGGACGCGCCAACGACACGGTCCAGCCGGGCCGGCGCATCACCGCTCTACGTGTCCGGACCGGGGAGTCCCGGTCCGGACCGCACTGAGGTCGCCGGCCCTGCCGCGTGGCTGATCAGTCGAGGCAGAACTCGTTGCCCTCCGGGTCGGCCATCACGATGTGACCGGCGCCGAGCGGGGGTGCCGGCTCGTAGCGTTGGAGCCGGGTGGCGCCCTGGGAGACGAGCCGCTCGGCCTCCGCCTCCAGGGCCGCCATCCGCGCCTCGCCCGTGAGCCCGGGGGCGGCTCGCACGTCGAGGTGCACGCGGTTCTTGGCCTGTTTGCCCTCCGGCACCCGCTGGAAGAACAGCCGCGGCCCGGACCCCTCGGGGTCGACCACCGCCGAGGCGTCGTTGCGGCGCTCGGGCGGCACGCCCATCGCCTCCAGGGCCTGCTCCCATGACTCGAAGCCCGCGGGCGGGTCCTGCAGCTGGTAGCCGAGGGCCTCGGCCCAGAACGCGGCCAACCCGGCCGGGTCGGCGCAGTCGAAGGTGATCTGGACGTCGCGGGCCATCTCAGCTTGCCTCCTCGCGGAGCAGGAGGCTCCAGGTCTGGTCGGTCATGGTGCCAGCCTCCCACGGATAGCGGACAGGATCGTTCCGCGATCCGTGCGACGATGAGTACGTGACCGTCGAGGCGACGACCGAGCGGGTGCTGCGGTTGCTGGCGCTGCTGCAGCGGCGGGCGTCCTGGACGGCCGCCGAGCTCGCCGCCGAGCTGGGGGTCACCGACCGCTCGGTACGCCGCGACGTGGAGCGGCTGCGCGCGATCGGCTACCCCGTGCACGCGACGGCGGGTGTCGGCGGCGGCTACCAGCTCGGTGCGGGCAGCCGGCTGCCCCCGCTGCTCCTCGACGACGAGGAGGCGATCGCGACGGCGGTGTCCCTGCGGCTGGCGTCGGGCGGCACGGTCGCCGGGGCGGGCGAGGCGGCACTGCAGGCGCTCGCGAAGCTCGACCAGGTGATGCCGCCCCGGCTGCGCGCCGAGGTGCGGGCGGTGCACGGCGCCACCGAGACGCTGACCGGCCCCGGGGTCCAGATCGACGCGGAGCTGCTGGTGACGCTCGCGCGGGCCTGCCGCGACGCCGTGCGGGTGCGGTTCCGATACGCCGGACGCGACGGCGGGCAACGCGAACGCATGGTCGAGCCGGTGCGGATGGTCACCACCGGCCGCCGCTGGTACCTGATGGCCTGGGACGTCGACCGCGACGACTGGCGCACGTTTCGGCTGGACCGGATGCCCGAGGTGGTGGCGACGACCTGGCGCTTCCGGCCGAGGGAGCATCCCGACCCGGTCGCCTACGTGCAGCGGTCGGTGACCGAGGCGCCCTACCGGTATCTCGCCCGGGTGCGGGTGCACGCCCGATCCGACCAGGTGCGGGAGCTGGTGCCGCCCCAGGTGGGGCGCGTCGAGGACGATGACGACGGCTGGTGCGTGCTCGTCGTCGGCGGCGAGACCCTGGACTGGCTCGCCGTGCAAGTGGCCCGGCTGGGCTTCGAGGCGGAGGTGCTGGAGCCTCCCGAGCTGCGGGCGGCCATCGCCCTGCTCGCCCGCCGCCTCGCGGCGATGGCCGGGACCTCCGGTCACGGCACTGGACCTGACGCCCGTCGCTGACGTCGGAAGCCTGCTCGGCGACGTGGACCCGTCGGCCTGTCTGCCGCTGTCGGTTCGGTCTGGCATCGTAGGGGCATGTGCAGGAACATTCGGGTGCTACACAACTTCGAGCCGCCTGCGACCGATGATGAGATCGAGGCAGCCGCCATCCAGTACGTGCGCAAGGTCAGCGGCACGACCCGGCCGTCGGCGGCCAACAAGGAGGCGTCCGGCGAGGCGGTCCGCGCCGTCACGGCGGCCACCCGGACGCTGCTGGATAGCCTCGTGACGAAGGCGCCCCCGCGCGACCGCGAGGTGGAGGCCACGAAGGCCAGGGCACGCGCGGCCGAACGGTACGGGGTCCGCGCGGCGACCTCGGGCTGACGGCTCGGCTGGACCGGCGCGATCTGCGGCGAGCTTCCGCAGGCCGGTCTCGCGCTCACGGCCACCAACGCCGCCCGCTGCGCGGCGACCCGCTGCGGCCGGGCGCCGGACGGTGGCGTCGGACGGGTGCACGCCAGGGCAGGATCCGAACTATTCTCCGGGCCACGACTTCGATCTCGCTCGAGGGGCGCGGCGTCGGCTCCGCGCTGGACCCCTCGGCGGAGCAGATCCGGGACATGGGTGCCCGGAGTCGATGGGGTCGGGCCGAGGACCGCTGGGCCGGCAGGCGTCCGCCGGGTGGCTGGGGTGCCTTCCGGTCCAGCGTCGCCGTCGTACCGTTCACGCTGGCCGACGAGGCGGGGGAGAGGGACCGGTGCCGCGGTGCGGCCGGGCCGTGCGTCTAGTCGTCAGCCCGGCTCGATCCGGTTCGCCCGGGAACGGCTCGTCCCGGCGCTCAACAGGAGGATCCCGCAGGCTGCGGCACCGCCGAGCGGCGCGAGCAGGAAGCCGACCGTGAGCTCTCCCACCGCGTCCAGTAGCGCCCCACCTGCCGCCGCGCCGGCCGCGCTGCCGACGGAGAAGGCGGTCGCCGCCCACGCGAACGCCTCGGCCGCCGTGCCGGCGGGCGCGACCTCGTCGATCGCGACGAACGCCAGGGTGAGCAGCGGCGGCAGCGCGAGCCCGCTCAGCGCCATCAGCGCCATCATGACCGGCGGAACCGGGGTGAACAGCAGGGGCAGGTAGCCCGCGGCGAAGACCCCGACCGCGCGGGGCAGGGTGGCGTGCTGGCGCAGCGCCGTGAAGCGGACATAGAGCAGGCCGCCGACCAGGGCCCCCGTCGCCTGGGCGGCGAGCAGCCAACCCGTCCAGGATCGGCTGCCGACAGACTCGGCATACCCGGTCGCGGCGACCGTCACGCTGCCCACCGCCGTGCCGACCAGCAGCAGTGCGCCGAGGATCGGTCGGAACCGGCCGGCCCGTAGCGGACCGGCCCAGTGCCGTACCGCCGGCTCGCCCAGCCAGCGACGGACCGCGCCGGTGGTGGCGAACCACAGCGTGCCCACGGCCTGGAACAGCGCGGCCGCCGCCAGACCGCCGCGCGGGCCAGTGAGCGCGACGGCTGCGAGCGTGACCATCGGACCCAGGATGAAGATCGCTTCTTGTACGGCGACGTCCAGCGTGTACGCGGCCTGTACCTGGTGCGGGGGCAGCAGATCGCGCCACAGCACCCGCAGGCACGACTCGAACGGCGGCGCGCCGAGCCCGGCGAGCCCGGCGGCGAACACGGTCACCGGCAGGTTGACCTGCGCCGCGGTGAGCAGGAATCCGATCGTGGAAATGGCTGCCGCCAGCCACAACACCGGGGGCTGTCGCCATCGGTCCGCCATCCGGGCGAACATCGGCTGACCGACTGCGGTGCCGGCGGTGAACGCGCCGACCAGCACGCCCGCAACGGTGAGGGTCATCGAGTCGCGCGCGAAGATCAACAAAGCCAGCGGGGCGGCGCCGAGCGGGAGTCGGCCGAGCAGGCTGGCGGCGAGCACGCGGGCGGCCTGCGGCGCCCGCAGTACGGCCATCGCCGAGGGTTCGCTGGCGGTGGAGGTGGCCCCGGCATCGCTTGGCGCGGTGCCGCTCGACGGGTGCGCGACGGACAGGTCTCCGGCGGCCGGGGCGTCGTGGGTCTGATCGGGTACGGGCATGACGGGGCGCTCCAAGAGTGGCAAAAAGCGGACCGGGCGAAGAGGGAAGGCCGCGCCGATCAGGGAGCGAAGTCGGAGCGCTCGTAGTCGTTGCCGTAGAGCGGCAGATCGGGCGTGATCCAGCAGCCGTACGCTGCGGCGACGACTTCGAGCAGGATCACGCCGACAGTCTACGCCCGGTCAGACCACCGAACGGCCCCGCCGGATGCCGCTGCGGCCCGCCGCGGCGGCGTCGTGGGGGTCAGCTCGCCGCGAGCAGCGCCAGGATGTTCTTCTCGGTGACGCTCGGGCCGGTCAACTGCCCGGCGACGGTGCCGTCGCGCAGCACCAGGACGCGGTCGCAGGAACCGGCGAGTTCCTCCAGATCGGAGGAGATCAGCATGACCGCCAGCCCGTCCACCGCGAGATCGTCGATGAGTGCCTGCACCTCGGACTTGGTGCCGATGTCGATGCCGCGGGTCGGCTCGTCGAGCATCAGCACCCGGGGGTGAGTGGCGAGCCAGCGGGCCAGCAACACCTTCTGCTGGTTGCCGCCGGAGAGTTCCCCGACCGGCTGGTGCGGGCTGGTCGCCTTGATCCTCAGCCGGCGCGTGAAGGTCTCGACGATCCGGTCGAGGCGGGCCTCGGAGACGATGCCGGCACGGGAGAGTCGGGGGAGCGCGGCGAGCGCGATGTTGTCGCGGACCGACAGCGAGGCGATGATGCCCTCGGCCGCACGGTTCTGCGGCAGCAGACCCACGCCGGCGCGGACGGCGCCAGCGATCGAGCGCCGGCGCAGGCGGGTGCCGGAGACGGTCACCTGCCCGGCGTCCAGCGGGATGGCGCCGGCGATGGCCATGGCCGTCTCACTGCGGCCGGCGCCCAGCAACCCGCTGAGACCGACGACCTCGCCGGGCCGAAGGTTGATCGACACGCCACCGAGGACGTGGCGCCGGGTGAGGCCGGTGGCCTGCAGGATCGGCGGGTCGGCGGGCTCGGGGGCCACGCCTTCGGGGGCCGGCGCCGCGAGCGTCACCCGACGGCCGAGCATCAGCGACACGAGCCGCATCCGGTCGAGGCCGGCGAGCGGGCCGGTGTGCACCAGCCGGCCGTCGCGCAGCACGGTGGCGCGGTCGCAGATCCGCTCGATCTCGGCGAGGCGGTGGCTGACGTAGACGATGGAGCGGCCCTGGGCGCGCAGCGCGTCGAGCCTGGTGAGCAGTTGGTCGACCTGATCGTCGTGCAGGCCGGCGGTGGGCTCGTCGAGGACGATCACCGAGGTGCCGATGGTGACCGCGCGGGCCACGGCGACCAGCTGCTGGATCCCGGCGTCGAACGATTCGAGGGGCCGCCGTACGTCGATCCGCAGGCCGCAGTCAGCCATGATGTCGCTGGCTCGGGTGTACATCTCGGCGATGTTGATGAGGCCGAGCCAGCGGCGCGGTTCGCGGCCCAGGAACAGGTTCCGGGCGACGCTCATCTGTGGGACGAGGTTGGCCTCCTGGTGGACACCGCCGATCCCCGCGCGCTCGGCGTCGCGTGGCGAGGAGAACCGCACCGGCACGCCGTGCAGCCGCAGCACGCCGGCGTCCGGCCGGTCGATGCCGCAGAGCACCTTGATCAGGGTCGACTTGCCGGCGCCGTTCTCCCCGACGACGGCGTGCACCTCGCCCTGTCGCAGAGTGAACGAGACGTGGTCGAGGGCGCGCGTGCCGGGGAAGTCCCGGACCACGCCCGCGGCCTCGATCACGGTGCTGCTGCCTGCCACGGTGCCTGCTTCCTACTTCTTGCTCATGGTTGAGTGGTTCGGATGTTTCGCTCTCCGCCCTGCGGTGGCTGGGCTGGAGTCCTGGACCGGCAGTCTGGTCCGGTGGCGATCGGTCCTATCCTGCAGGATCTGCTTCACCACATGGTGTGGGGTGTGCAGGGCGATGTCGGGGTCGCCGGCTCGGTGCAGGATGTTGATCGCGGCGTTCACGTCTGCCTGCCACACCACCCCGCACTGGGTGCAGTGAAACCTGTCCCCGCTGCGTCGGCCGAAGGCGCCGCAGTGGTGGCAGGTTTGTGAGGTGTAGGCGGCGTTGACGGGAACGAGCGCAGAACCTCTACGCTCCGACACGCTTTTCAGCGCCTCCGCGGTGACTCCTTTGGTCCACGCGGCGAGACGCCGATTGATGTTCTTGGGAAGCTTCTTGCGTGCGGTGAAGCGTTTGGTGAGGTCCTCGGCGATGATGGTGGCGGCTTTGTCGACGACCTCGTGCACGGCGGTGAAGATCTCCGTACGCACCCGCGCCCGATGTCGGGCGGCCTGCCGGTCCCGCTTCACCGTGCCAAGGTTGTTGGTCTTGATCCGGTGGGCTTTCGCGTGGTCGCCACGTGCGGCGGCGGTGTTGGCGATCGAGCGGAGCTTCGCCCGACGTCGGTTGCGTTCCTTCAACCGGTCCGACTCACGGGTCAGCAGGTCGCCGAGTTGTTCACCGTGGGGCTGGCCGTCGGAGTCGGTGAGGGCTTCGGTGTAGCCCTTGTCCACCCCGACCGCCGCATCGCCGCACGGCCGCTGCGACGACCGCATCCCCGCCGCGTCGATCTGGTAGTGCACCTCGACCCGCCCGCCGCGCAGG
>NZ_JBUEGB010000038.1:0-58719 GCF_054963695.1 Micromonospora sp. RTBAU3-60
GCGAGTCCTCCCACTGAAAGTGCGACCATCCCCCGAGCCCGAGGCGGTGGTCGCGGTCAGCGACCACCGCACCGTGTGGTGTCCGGGGGCTCGGCCCCCGGAGCAGACATGACGAGTGACTCCAGCTTGCGCCTTCCGCAAGCAGACTCCACCCAGCCACGCGTGGACCGGATGCGGCAGAACACGAACCGAATTCCCCAGCTCAGGGGGCCTGTTGTGTCAGTTTCGGCTGTTCTTCGGCGAGAATCGTAGGTACAACAACCCGCGCCTGCACTCAGCCTGGATCGGAAGCGTGGATCAGCGGGGAGCCGACGACGTGAGACGAATTCCGTGAGTGCGGAAAGCCTCAGTTCCACCCAGGCCGTCGTGGAAATCCGTGATCTAGCGTTTGTGCTGGTGGGGCGGGCGGGACTCGAACCCGCGACCGAGGGATTATGAGTCCCCTGCTCTAACCCGCTGAGCTACCGCCCCGCTGCCGCGCCGGATCGTAACCCGCTCAACGGATCACCGGCCACCACCCGAACGGGCCGGGCTCAAGATCCGACCGGCACGATGGGCAACGCGAGAATAACAGCGCGTCGTGGGGGCGACGGTGGCCGAGCCGTCCATTGCGCTCAACCTGCGCCGCGTAGCTCCGCCAGCACCGCTCCGGCCGCCCGCCAGCCGCTGGCGAGCGCTCCCTGGATGGATGGGCTGTCCCGGTGGTCGCCGGCGACGAAGAGCCCGTCGCCGAGCGCGACCGGTTTGCGTAGCCGGCCCTGCGGCGGGCGCGCGGCGGGCAGCGCGTTCGGGACGGTGACGGTGGTCAGGTGGGTCCAGTCGGCGGTGGACCGCCCGTAGAGCCGGTCCAGCTCCCGGCGGATGACCGCCTCGGGCGGGGGCTGCGGCCCGACCACCGAGGTGGCCACCAGGTGCTTCCCGGCCGGCGCGTACGTGGGCGCGGCTCGGCTGAGCACCACCGTGTTGGCCACCAGTTCCCGCCGCTCTCCGTCGAGCAGCAGGATCGGCTCGTCCAGGGGCGGCGTGTCGGCGCTGTGGTAGTAGGTCGTGCAGTTGTGCATGCGTACCCGGTGGAGCTGGGGCAGCAGCGTGGTCGCCGCCGGCGGGTCGGCGGCGACCAGGACGGCGCGGCAGGCGAGGTCGCCGGTCTGGGTGCGGATCCGGCCCGGTGCGACCTCGGTGACCTGGGTGTGCAGCTCGATCAGCTCGGCGGGCAGTGGGGCCGCGATGGCTTGGGGCAGCGCGGCCATCCCCTGGGCGGGCAGGCCGATCCGCCCGCGGGCGAACGAGCGCAGGATCATGGCCAGCACGTGGCTGGAGGTCGCCAGCTCCCGGTCGAGGAGGACGCCGGAGAGGAACGGCCGGAGCAGCCCCTCGATGATCGCGTCGGAAAGGCCGGCCCGGCGCAGCGCCGCGCCGCTTCGGTGGTGGTCTCTAGCGCGGTGAGCAGTCGACTCACCGGCAGGGTGGCGCAGCCGGTGACGAGCCCGGCGAAGCGCATCCGGTCCGACAGCCACCCTATCCCGGCGGTCAGCGTGCCGGCGACGCCGGCGGGCTCGCGCAGCGGGTTGACCAGCCGGTCCAGCCGGTCGCCGCGGCGGACCAGCACGCCGGGGGTGAACCAGCCCAGGTCCAGGGTGGCCAGGTCGAGGAGGCCGCCGAGCCGCGGGTAGGCGGTGTTGAGCACCTGGAAGCCTCGGTCCAGCAGGTAGCCGTCGGCCTGGTCGGTGGCGACCCGGCCGCCGAGCCGGTCGCCGGCCTCGAGCAGCCGCCGCGGCACGCCGGCGCGGTGCAGCCGGCGGGCCGCGGCGAGGCCGGCCAGGCCGCCGCCGACGATGACCACGTCGGCCTCAGCGGACATGCGTCACCTCCGCCCCGGCCCGGTCGCCGTCCCGGTTGGCCCGGGACAGCCGGCTCGGCCACCAGACTTTCGGCCCGATGTCGTACGCGAGCGCGGGCACCAGCAGGGACCGGACGACGACGGTGTCGAGCAGCACCCCGACGGCGACCGCCACGCCCAGCTCGACGAGCACCACCAGCGGCAGCACGGCGAGCGCGGAGAAGGTGGCGGCGAGCACGATGCCGGCGGAGGTGATCACGCCGCCGGTGACGGCGAGGCCGGCGAGCACCCCGGCGCGGGTGCCCCGGCGGACCGATTCCTCGCGCACCCGGCTCATCAGGAAGATGTTGTAGTCGATGCCGAGGGCGACCAGGAACACGAACGCGAAGAGCGGGAACGACTGGTCGACGCCGGGGAAGTCGAGGCCGTACCTGAAGATCAACGCGCAGAGGCCGAGCGTGGCCAGGAACGACAGCACCACGGTGGCGATCAGCAGCAGCGGGGCGAGTAGGGCGCGCAGCAGCAGGGCCAGGATGACCGCGATGACCAGCAGCACCACGGGGATGATGACGTTGCGGTCCCGGACGGCGGCGTCGGCGGTGTCCACGTTGACGGCGGTGAAGCCACCCACCACGGCGCCGGCGCCGGGCACCTTGTGCACCGCCTCGCGCAGGTCGCGGATGGTCCGCTCGGCGGCGTGGCTGTCCGGCGGGTCGGCGAGGGTGGCCTCCAGCTCCACCCGCCCGTCGACCACCTTGGGCGGCGCGTTCGGGTCGGGTGGCCCGCCCGGTCCCTGGCCGGTGACCGGGCGCACCGCGGACACCCCGGGTACGCCCTGGGCCACCTGGGCGACCTGCCGGGCGGTGGCTGCGGTGGTGAAGATGGTGGCCGGGCTGCCGGTGCCGGCCGGGAAGTGCCTCGTGATCACCTCCTGACCGGCCACCGAGTCGGTGCGCTTGGTGAACAGATGGGACTGCCCCAGGGTGGTGGCGCCGAGCTGGGTCACGCCGACGGCGAGCGCGGCCAGGACGATCGCGGTGACCAGCCAGACGGGTCGGGACCGCCGGGCGACGAAGCCGGCGATGCGGCCCCAGACGCCGTGCTCGGTCCGCGGGTCGGCGTGGTCGTATCGGGGCCGTCGCGGCCAGAACGCCCAGCGTCCGCCGAGCAGCAGCAGGGCGGGGAGGAAGGTCAGCATCACCAGCAGGGTGGCGGCGATGCCGACGGCGGCGACCGGCCCGAGCGCGCGGTTGGAGTTGAGGGTGGACAGTAGGAGGCAGAGCAGGCTGAGGATGACGGTGGCGCCGGAGGCGATGATGGCTGGGCCGGCGCCCTTCCAGGCGGCGCGCATCGCGGCCCAGGGGCGCTCGTGCCGGTGCAGTTCCTCGCGGTAGCGGGCGATGAGCAGCAGCGCGTAGTCGGTGCCCGCGCCGAAGACCAGCACGGTGAGGATGCCCTGCGCCTGCCCGTTCAGCTTGATGGCGTCGTTGCGCGCGAGCTGATAGACGAAGAGCGAGGCGAGCGCGTACGACAGGCCGGCGGCGAGCAGCGGAAAGATCCAGAGCACCGGGCTGCGGTAGACGATCAGCAGGATGACCAGCACGACCACCAGGGTGACCAGCAGCAGCGGTCCGTCGATGGCGGTGAAGACCTCGATCAGGTCGGCGAGCAGGCCCGCCGGTCCGGCCACGTCCACGGTGAGCCCGTCCCGGTCGGTGCCCGCGATGCCGCGCAACTGGTCGACGACCTGCCGGATCCGCTCGCCTTCGGCGCTGTCGATCGGGACGATCACCTGTACGGCCTGGCCGTCCTGGCTGACGATCGGTGGCGGCAGCGGGGTGACCACGCCCGGCACCCGGGCGAAGCGGGCGGCGTCGGCCTGGACGCGCTGCTGGTCGGTCGGGGTGATGCCGGAGGCGCGCTCGTAGACGACGAGGGCGGGGGTGGTCTCCCTCGGCATGAAGCCGGCGGAGAGGTCCAGCGCCCGGGTTGCCTCGGCGTTGGCCGGCAGGAAGGAGGCGTTGTCGTTGGTGGCGACGTCGCCGAGCTTCCCCGAGTACGGTCCGGCGATCGCCCCGACCACGAGCCAGCCCAGCACGACCGCCGCCGCGGTCAGCGTGGCCGTCCAGCGGCGGGCTCCTCCGGCCATCTCCACCCACCCTCTGAACCGACGCACGAACCGACGCAGCGGGAGTCCCAGTCGACGTCCATCCTGCCGGGCAGAGCGGTCTTTTCGGGGGGAAACCGCCCGGGAGGCGCGTTTGCCCGGCCACAAGTCGCCACGGGTGAATCGTCTGCGTCATCAGCTCGACAGCGAGCGCGAGGCAAGGCGTCCGGAGGCGGGACCGAAGGCGCCGGCCATGGCGGGCCAGGAACGAGAAACGCCCGCCGACCTGTGTCGGCGGGCGCGCTGTGAAGAGAAGCTCCCCCGTTTGGACTCGAACCAAAAACCTGCCGGTTAACAGCCGGCTGCTCTGCCAATTGAGCTACGGGGGACCGCAGATCACCCGGTTACGGATCTCTCCGCGCCGGGCGACGGGGACAAGAATACAGGACATCCGGGGGTGGCGCGCCAGGGGGTTACCCGCCTTGGTGGCGGGGTTTTCCGGCGACACGATCAAGCATCAATACGGACAAATCGCCATCTGGGCACCCGGAGGCATGAGGGGAGAGCAGGATGGGTAGTTAGCCGCCGACAGAGGACGCAGGCGCGAGATGGCCACTGCCGGTCGGGAACCACCCGGTCGGCAGCGGCGGCGCGTCAGGTACGGAAGGAGCCGCCATGCGCGGAAAGATCATGTTTCTTGGCGGGCTGGCTGCGGGATTCGTCCTGGGCGCCCGTGCCGGTCGGGAGAAGTACGAGGAACTCGTCGTCCGGGGCCGCAAGGTGCTCGACCACCCGACCGTCCAGGAGGCGGCGGGCGTGGCGCAGGCCCAGGCGACCCGACTCTATGCCGAGGGCAAGGACAAGCTGGGGCAGACGAAGCTCGGCGAGAAGTTGACCAGCGGCAACGGCAACCGGCAGGGGCTGACCGAGGCCGACAAGCCGTTCGCCGGCACGCCGGCCTCGGTCGGCGCCAAGTCAGGTTCTACCAGCACGGGCTCGACCAGCGGCGGAAGCACCAAGCCGTCCGGCACGAGCGGCAGCAGCAGCAACTCCTGACGCCGCCAGGGCAGCGGGCCGATCGCCATCGGGCGATCGGCCCGTTCTCGTCTGTCCGGACGGGACCCAACCGCCCTACTTTTGCTGATCCTGAACAAAAGTCGAAGCGATTCATAGAAAACTTTTGGCTTCCACCTCTTCTCTTTGCTCGCCTCCGCAAATATCGTCTCGCGTAGAACCTGGCCAGGCTCTCGTCACCACATCAGCGACCTCCTCAGCTTCGTCCCG
The DNA here is from genome assembly GCF_054963695.1 of Micromonospora sp. RTBAU3-60. Classification (NCBI taxonomy): domain Bacteria; kingdom Bacillati; phylum Actinomycetota; class Actinomycetes; order Micromonosporales; family Micromonosporaceae; genus Micromonospora; species Micromonospora sp. RTBAU3-60. The sequence goes on from NZ_JBUEGB010000038.1 coordinate 5,232, forward strand.
CGCTGAGGCGGACCCGCCCGACCAGAGCGAGGTTCGATGCGCAGACCCTTCGGCCGCAGGGCCGCCACCCACCTCAGCCTGCTCGCTCTCGTCGGCGCGACGCTCGTCGCGACGGCGGAGCAGGCTCCGACCCCGGCGCAGGCCGCGCCGGTGCTCACCACCCCCGCACCCAACAGCAACGGCATGCAGTACAAGGTGCTCGTGTTCACCCGGTCGGCCAGCGGCAACAACGCCGCCACCGCCGCCGGCGTGCAGGCCATCCAACAACTCGGGCAGGAGCGACGCTTCACCGTCGAGGTCACCAACGACGCTCGCAAGTTCGACGAGCCGCACCTGAAGCAGTTCCGCGCGGTGGTGTTCCTGAACACCGCCGGTGACGTGCTCGACGACGCCCAGCAGGCGGCCTTCGAGCAGTACTACCGCGACGGCGGCGGCTTCGTCGGCGTCAACTCCGCCATCGAGGCCGAACCGGACTGGTCCTTCCTGACCAACGTGCTCGGCACCCGGGCCACCGGCGCGCCGTCCGCGGTCAGCAAGGCCACGGTCACCGTCGCCGACCGGGTCCACCCGGCCTCGGAGACGCTGCCGCAGCGGTGGAGCACCACCGACCGGTGGTACAACTTCGCGGCCAACGTCCGGGGCGTATCGCACGTGCTGGCCACGGTGGACGAGAAGACGTACACCGGCGGCACCATGGGCTTCGACCACCCCATCACCTGGTGCAAGGACTACCAGGGCGGCCGGTCGTTCTACACCGGACTCGGCGCCACCCCGGAGAGCTACGGCACCGTGGACCTGCGGGCCCACCTGGGCGGCGCGATCCAGTGGGCGGCCGGCGTGACCGACGGCGACTGCGGCGCGACCGTGCTGGCCAACTACCAGATGACGGTCATCGGGGCGCAGCCCAACGTCAACGAGCCGATCGGTTTCGACGTGCTCCCCGACGGCCGGGTGATCCAGACCGACCGGCGCGGCGGCGTACGCCTGCACAACCCGGAGACCAACGAGACCACCGTCCTGGCCCAGATCCCGGTCTACACCCACAGCGAGGACGGGATGTACGGCCCGGCGATCGACAACGACTTCGCCACCAACAAGTGGGTCTACCTGTACTACGCGCCCCCGTTGAACACCCCCGCCGGGAGCGCGCCGACCACCAGCACCGACCCGCACGCCTGGGACCAGTGGAAGGGCTACTTCCAGCTCTCCCGGTTCAAGTTCGTCGACGGGGAGAACCCGTCGCTCGACCTCAGCACCGAGCAGAAGATCATGCAGGTGCCGGTCGACCGGGGCGCCTGCTGCCACGTGGCCGGTGACATCGCCTTCGACTCGAAGAACAACCTGTGGCTGGTCACCGGGGACGACACCCCGGCCGGCGGCGGTGGGTCGGGCGGCTTCTCGCCGCACAACGACTCGGTCAGCGCCACCGGTGTCTACCAGGCGCCCTTCGTGGACGCCCGGCGCAGCTCGGCCAACACCAACGACCTGCGGGGCAAGATCCTGCGGATCACCGTGGGCGCGGACGGCTCGTACACCGTCCCGGCGGGCAACCTGTTCCCGGCCGGCACGGAGAAGACCCGGCCCGAGATCTACGCGATGGGCTTCCGGAACCCGTTCCGGATCACCCTCGACAAGAACGACGTCGCCTACATCACCGACTACTCCCCCGACTCCTCAGTGCCCCAGGTCGGGCGCGGACCGGCGGGCACCGGTCGGATGATGGTGGTCGACAAGCCGGCGAACTACGGTTGGCCGATGTGCGTGCAGCCGAACCTGCCGTACATCGAAATGAACTGGACCACCAACCCCATCTCGCCGGTCGCGCCGTTCGACTGCGCGGCGCCGAAGAACACCTCCCGGCACAACACCGGTCTGACCGACCTGCCGAAGGTGGAGAAGTCGGAGCTGTGGTATTCGTTCCAGGCGCCGACCCCCTGCCCGGAGTCCTACCTGTCTACTCCGACGCAGACCTGCCCGGTGCTCTTCCCCGAGTTGGGCACCGGTGGGGTCGGCCCGCACGGCGCGGCGAAGTACGACTACGACCCGGAGCTGAGGTCGGAGACGAAGTTCCCCGAGTACTACGACGGCGCCATCTTCTTCGGCGAGTTCACCCGGGACACCCTCAAGGAGATCCGGCTGGACGACCAGGGTGACATCCTGAAGATCAACAACGTGTTGAACTGCGGGCAGGCACCCACCACCCCGGCCAAGCCGTTCCTCTGCGACAACCCGATGGACATGCGGTGGGGCAAGGACGGCAACTTCTACCTGCTCACCTACGGCGACGGGTTCTTCAACATCAACCCGGACGCGGCGATGCTCAAGTTCAGCTACGTCAAGGGCCTGCGGGCACCGACTGCCGTGCTGAACGCCACCCCGACCAACGGGCGGGCACCGCTGACCGTCGCCTTCTCCAGCGAGGGCTCGAAGGACCCGGACCCGGGCGACTCGATCAAGTTCGCCTGGGACTTCGACGGCAACGGCACCACCGACTCGATCGACCCGAACCCGTCGTTCACCTACACCACCAACGGGGTCTACACCGCCCGCCTGACGGTGACCGACTCCAGCGGCAAGACCGCGTCGGCGAACACCACCATCACCGTCGGCAACACCGCGCCGACCGTCACGGTCAACACCCCGCTCGAAGGCGGCTTCTTCAACTGGGGTGACGACATCCCGTGGACGGTCACCGTCACCGACCCGGAGGACGGGCCGATCGACTGCAGCAAGGTCGAGGTGACCTTCGTGCTCGGCCACGACAGCCACGGGCACGGTGAGGCCAACCAGTTCGGCTGCACCGGGGTGCTGCCCACGGACGCGGACGACGCCTCGCACGGCGGCTACATCTACGGCGTGGTCAGCGCGTCGTACACCGACAAGGGCGCCAACGGGCAGCCGGCGCTGACCACGGTGGACCAGCAGATCATCCAGGCCAAGCGGCAGGAGGTCGAGTTCGCCACCGACGAGTCCGGCACCACGGTCGCCACCACCGCCGACACCGGCGGCGGGCAGCAGCGCGGCAGCCTCGACCCGGGTGACTGGATCGCGATCAACAACACCGTCAACCTGACCAACATGCAGTCGGTCACGCTGCGCACCTCCGGTGGCAGCGCGGCCACCGCCGGTCAGCCGCGGTTCGGCGTCCAGTTCCGCCTGGACTCCCCCACCGGCCCGCTGCTGACCACCGCCACGGTCAACGCGACCAGCGGCAACAACGCCTTCACCAGCACCACCGTGCCGATCACCGACCCGGGCGGGACGCACAAGCTCTACCTGGTCTTCACCACCGTCCCCGGCGGGCCGACCAGCGGCTTCGGCAACCTCAACTGGGTCGAGTTCACCGGCCAGGGCATCGGCGTCACCCCGTGACGCCCGGGTGGGGCCGCCCACCGGGCGGTCCCACCCCGGCCCCCTTCCCCACCACCACCATCACCTCAGAAAGGCAGCCCGAGATGAACGACAGCACACACGGGATGAGCCGCCGCCGGATGCTCGGCACCATCGCCGGGGCGGCCGGCGCGGTCGCCGTCGGCGCCGCCGGCTGGGCCCCCTCGGCCGCCGCGGCGAGCAACGGCGTGCTCGTCCCGACCGGCAAGCGGGGCATCATCCTCTACAGCGTCCGCGACCGGATCGGTGCCGCCGACGACGGCAGCGGAGTGCCGTTCGGGTTCGAGCGGGTGCTCGGCCGGCTCGCCGAGATCGGCTACAAGGAGGTCGAGTTCGCCGGCTACACGCAGCACACCTCGATCCTCGGCCGGCAGATCACCCCGGCGGAGATCCGCAAGATCCTCGACGACAACGGGCTGCGCGCCAACGGCTCGCACGCCTCCGTCCCGAGCACGGTCACCCCGACCACGATCGCCCAGTTCGAGCAGACGCTGGACACCGCCGAGATCCTCGGCATGACGCACATCGGCACCGGCAGCGACCCGACGGGCAGCAACTACAAGGCCGACTGGGACGCCGCCGCCGACCGGTGGAACACCTTCGGCGAGATGGCCGCCGCGCGGGGGCTGAAGCTCTACACCCACAACCATGACGCGGCGTACAACTTCCTGCTGGACAGCGGGCCGCTGGACGCGCTGGGCCGGCCGACCCGGTCCTCCGGCATCCGCAAGCTGGAGTACTTCTTCGGGCTCACCAACCCGGAGTGGGTCTGGTTCGAGATGGACATCTACTGGGCGCACGTGGCGCAGTACCGCTACCGCAGCTACACCGACCCGGACGGGGTGACCCAGACGAACATCTTCGACCCGCTCGCCACGGTGGCGGCCCGCACGATGCGGTTCCCGCTGTTCCACGCCAAGGACGGTAAGATCAACACGGGCACCACCAACGGGTACGACATGGTGCCGCTCGGCCAGGGCGACATCGACTACGGCGGCTTCTTCGCCAACATGGGCGCCAAGGGCTACCACAACCCGATGTGGGAGCAGGACACCGCGCCCGGTGGCAGCGCCGACCCGGGCCGGTCGCTGCGCTACGCGGAGATCAGCTACCAGCACATGTCGAGTCTGCGGGGCTGATCCGACCCGCCGACCCGTAGAGGGGGGCCGCGCCCGGGAAACCGGGGGCGGCCCCTTCGCGTCACGCGGTGGTGACGCGGGTGTGGCACATTCGGAAGCGAGGTGATCGTATGACCATGGTCGGACCGGAGAACGCGGACCAGGCGCGGCTGCTGCGACTGCTGCGCGACGGCCCGCGCTCCCGGGTGGAACTGGCGGACGCCGTGGGCCTGCCCCGGGCCCGGTTCACCGCCGAGGTGGACCGGCTGACCGCGCAGGGGCTGGTGGAGACGGCCGGGCCGGCCGCGTCCCGGGGCGGCCGCCGGTCGTCGCTGCTCCGGATCGCCGGGCAGGTCCGGTTTGGCGCGGTGGTCGTCGGCGACGGGCGGCTCGATGTCGCGCTCACCGACGGCGAGCTGACCGTGCTCGCCCGGCACGGCGAGCCGCTCGACGCACGGGTCGGTCCGGAAGCGGTGGTGGGCCGTGCGGTCGAGGTGCTCGGCAAGCTCCGCGCCGAGGCCGGGCTGGTCCGGCTGGCCGGGGTCGGGGTGGCCCTGCCGGGACCGGTCGCGGTCCGCGCCGGCGCGCCGTCCGTCGCGCCCGCCCTGCCCGGCTGGCACCAGTTCCCGGTCCGCGACACCATCGCCGCCGAGCTGGGTTGCCCGGTGCAGGTCGACAACGACGCCAACGTGATGGCGCTCGGCGAGCAGCACGCCGGCACCGGCCGGGCGTTCGACGACTTCCTCTACGTGAAGCTGGGCAACGCGATCGGCTCCGGGCTGATCCTCGGCGGCGCGCTGTACCGGGGCGCGGCGAGCGGGGCCGGTGACGTCGGTCACCTCCAGCTCACCGAGGACGGGCCGCTGTGCGGCTGCGGTCAGCCCGGCTGCCTGGAGGCGTACTGCGGGGATGCCGCGCTGGTGCGGGACGCGGTGACCGCGGCGCGGGCCGGACGCTCGACGGCGCTCGGCGACCGGCTGGCGGCGGCCGGCACGCTGACCATGGCCGACGTGGCCCGGGCCGCGATCGGCGGCGACCCGGTCGCGCAGACCCTGGTCCGCGACGCCGCCCGCCGGCTCGGGCAGGTGCTGGTCAGCCTGGTCAGCTTCGTCAATCCGGCCATCGTGATCATCGGCGGGGCGGCCCCCGGCATCGGCCCGGTCCTGCTGGCCGAGATCCGCGGCGTGGTCTACCGGCGCTCGACGCCGCTGGCCACCGGCAGCATGCCGATCGTCCTCTCCGACCTGGACGACCGCGCCGCGCTGGTCGGCGCGGCGCGCCTGGTCAGCGACCAGGTCTTCGCGGCCTGCTGATCGCCGGCGGCCTCGTTCCGGTCCGGCGGAGAGCACGGTGTCGTAGTCGCTCCCGATCGTGTCGGCCTGCACGGCCTTCGGGCGGGTGCCGCGAATCACTGGCTGGACGCTACGAACTTGATGACGTAGGTGAATCACCGGCGCTGCCCCGCCCGGCGGATCGACCGGCTGCGGCCGACCGGGGTGAATCGTTCACGTCATCAAGTTCGTAGCGGCCAAAAGGGTCAGTCCCGGTTGCTGCTGAAGGCGGCGTCGAAGGCCGCGGCCGGGGCGTCGAAGGCGAGCCGGCGGACGAACTGGATCGCCTCGGGCGCGCCGACGAGCCGGTCCATGCCGGCGTCCTCCCACTCGATGGAGATCGGGCCGTCGTAGCCGATCGCGTTCAACGCCCGGAAGCAGTCCTCCCACGGCACGTCCCCGTGGCCCGTGGACACGAAGTCCCAGCCGCGCCGCAGGTCCGCCCAGGGCAGGTGCGAGGAGAGCCGGCCCCGCCGCCCGTCGCCCGTACGCACCTTCGCGTCCTTGCAGTCGACGTGGTAGATCCGGTCGGCGAAGTCGAAGATGAAGTTGACCGGATCCAGCTCCTGCCAGACGAAGTGCGACGGGTCCCAGTTCAGCCCGAACGCGGGCCGGTGGCCGATCGCCTCCAGCGTCCGCTTCGTGGTCCAGTAGTCGTAGGCGATCTCACTGGGGTGCACCTCGTGCGCGAAGCGGACCCCCACCTCGTCGAAGACGTCGAGGATCGGGTTCCACCGGTCGGCGAAGTCCTGGTAGCCGCGTTCGATCATGGCCGGCGGCACCGGCGGGAACATCGCCAGCGTGTGCCAGATGGACGAGCCGGTGAAGCCGACCACCGTCCGCACCCCCAGCTTCGCCGCCGCGCGCGCGGTGTCCTTCATCTCCTCGGCGGCCCGGCGGCGTACGCCCTCCGGCTCGCCGTCGCCCCAGATCCGGGCGGGCAGGATGTCCTGGTGCCGCTCGTCGATCGGGTGGTCGCAGACCGCCTGCCCGACCAGGTGGTTGGAGATGGCGAAGACCTGCAGGTTGTGCTTGGCGAGGGTGGCCCGCTTCCGGTCCACGTACGACTCGTCGGCGAGCGCCTTGTCGACCTCGAAGTGGTCGCCCCAGCAGGCGATCTCGAGGCCATCGTAGCCCCACTCGGCGGCGAGCCGGCAGACCTCGTCGAACGGAAGATCGGCCCACTGGCCGGTGAACAGCGTGATGGGTCGCGCCATTGTCCTTCTCCCCTGTGGTGATGGGGGATTCCGTTGCGGGCCGGGGCGAGGGCGACCGGGCGTCAGCGACCCTGGGGCACCGGTGGGCGCGGTCGCGCCTCAGGCCCGACGGGTTGCGCCTCCCGTCGAGTCACCGGCCACCTCACGGTCGCCGCCCCCACTCTATTTCCGCCGCCCCGCTCGCGGAAGGCCCCATCCGCGGACTCTGGCCTTCACTGCCGGCGGTGCGCGGCGCGGACGGTCAGTTCGACCAGGGCCGAGCGGGCGGGCTCGGCCAGCGGCGTCCGGTCGAGCGCGGCACGGGCCTGGTCGACCCGGGTCTGGATCATCCCCTCGACCCGTTCCCGCGCGCCGGTGGCCTCGATGATCTCCCGCACCTCGGCCGCGCCCCCGTGGTCCAGTTCCTGGTCGCCGACCAGCGCCCGCAGCCGCGCCGCATCGGCCGGGCCGGCCGCCGCCCGGGCCAGCGCCAGCAGCACGGTCGGCTTGCCCTCCCGCAGGTCGTCCAGGTTCGACTTGCCGGTGACGGCCGGGTCGCCGAAGACGCCGAGCAGATCGTCGCGGAGTTGGAAGGCGTCCCCGAGCGGGTCGCCGAACTCCGCCAGCGCGGTCACCGCGGCCGGGTCGGCTCCGGCCAGGGCGGCACCGATCTGCACCGGCCGGGTCACCGTGTAGCGGGCCGTCTTCATCCGGACCACGGCGAGCGCGGAGGCCACCGAGCCGTCGCCGACCGCGGAGACCACGTCGAGGTACTCCCCCGCGATCACCTCCGCGCGCATCCGCGCGAAGACGGCGAGGCCCTGGCGGACCCGCCCCGGTTCGAGTCCGCAGTCGTGGAACATCTGCCCGGACCAGGCGGCGCAGAGGTCGCCGCAGAGCAGGGCAGCGTCCCGGCCGTACGCCTCGGGGTCGCCCTGCCAGCCGGAGCGGGCGTGCAGGTCGGCGAAGACCCGGTGCACCGAGGGCTGGCCGCGCCGCAGGTCGCTGCGGTCCAGGATGTCGTCGTGGATCAGGGCGAAGGCGTGGAACAACTCCAGCGCCGCCGCCGCGACCACGATCGGGGCGCCGTCCGGCCCCCCGAAGCCGCGCCACCCCCAGTAGCAGAACAGGGGCCGCAGCCGCTTGCCACCGGCGAGAACGAACCGGCGCAGCACGGCGTGGACGGCCCCCGTACCGTCGTCCGACCGACCCGGCCGCCGCTCGCGCAGGAACGCGGCGAGCGCGGCGTCGAAGCGGTCCCGCAGCAGGGCCGGGTCGGTCGGTGCGACGGTCACGGTCACGGCGCCTCCCGGGCCAGTCCGGCGAGCTGGAGCAGCAGGGCCTTCACGTCGGTCGCGGCGACCCGGTCCCGGGCTGCGGCCGGATCGGAGCAGAGCAGCACCGGCCCGTCGGCCGGGTCGGCGGGCAGCCGGCCGTGCGAGCCGCGGACCGCCCGCGCCCCCGCGTCCAGCCCCACCACGCTCATCAGGTAGCGCATGCCGAGCTTCTTGCGGGCCAGCGCCACCGCCGCCCGCCGCTTCGCGGCACCCGGTGCGGCCGGGTCGAAGAACAGCTCGGCCGGATCGTAGCCGGGCTTGCGGTGGATCTCCACGAGGCGGGCGAAGTCGGGTGCGCGGGCGTCGTCGAGCCAGTAGTAGTAGGTGAACCAGGCGTCCGGCTCGGCCACCAGCACCAGCTCCCCGGAACGCTCGTGGTCCAGCCCGTAGCCGGCCTGGCCCTCGGCGTCCAGCACCTCGGCGACCCCGGGCAGCCCGGCGCAGAGCTTGGCCACCGCCGGCACGTCGGCCGGGTCCTTGACGTAGACGTGCGCGACCTGGTGGTCGGCGACCGCGAAGGCGCGCGACGTCCACGGGTCCAGGTATTCCATGCCGTCCTGGGTGTAGACCCGCAGCAACCCCTCGGCGCGGAGCAGCCGGTTGACGTCGACCGGGCGGGAGACGTCGGTGATGCCGTACTCGGAGAGCACCACCACGGTGGCGTCCCGTTCCCTGGCGGCGTCCAGCAGCGGGCCGAGCACCGCGTCCAGCTCGGTCGCCGCGGCGGCGGCCTGCGGCGAGGACGGGCCGAACCGTTGCAGGTCGTAGTCGAGGTGCGGGACGTAGACCAGGGTCAGGTCCGGGGCCTCGTCGGCGAGGATCCGCTCGGCGGCACGGCAGATCCACCGGGACGAGGGCAGCCCGGCGCCCGGCCCCCAGTAGGTGAAGAGCGGGAAGGTGCCGAGCGCGTCGGTGAGGGTGTCGTGCAGCTCGGGCGGGTCGGTCCAGCAGTCCGGCTCCTTGCGCCCGTCGGCGTAGTAGATGGGGCGCGGGGTGACCGTCCAGTCCACGTCCGCGCCCATCGCGTACCACCAGCAGACGTTGGCCACCCGGTAGTCCGGCTCGACGCGGCGGGCCGCCTGCCACAGCTTCTCCCCGCCGACCAGGGCGTTGTGCTGCCGCCAGAGGAACACCTCGCCGAGGTCGCGGAAGTACCAGCCGTTGCCGACGATCCCGTGGCCGGACGGCAGCTCCCCGGTGAGGAAGGTGGACTGCGCCGAGCAGGTGACCGCGGGCAGCACCGTGCCCAGCTCGGCGGCGAAGCCCTCCTGCGCGACCGCGCGCAGCCGGGGCATGTGCGCCAGCAGGCGCGGGGTCAGCCCCACCACGTCGATGACCACCAACCGCTTGCTCATGCCGGCACCTCGCTTCGCTCGGCACCGCCATGAGGCACCACCGCGCTGGGTCGATGATTCACTCGCTGACGCTCGCTCATGCCGCCACCCCCGCCGTCGTGGCCAGCCCGAGCCCGATCAGCTCGTCGCGGGCGAAGGCCAGTTCGGCGGCGATGCCGGCGGCCAGCTCCGCGTCGGTGCGCGGTCGCCGCGCCGGCGGCAGCACCCCCCAGGTGTACGTCTCGACGTCCAGGTGCTCGCAGCCGGCGACCGGTCCGGCGTAGAGCGCGGCGAGCGCGGCCCGCAGCACCGGCAGGGTGGACCGCAGCGGCGGCTCGGGCGGGGCGTGCAGCGGCACGTGGTAGTGCACCCGCCACGGCCCGGGCAGCCGCGCGTCGAGGGCGGCGTCGAGGTCGTCGGCGGCGTACGCCGGGTCGGCCGGGTCGGTGACCTCGGCACAGCCGGCGGACCGGGTCTGGTGCAGGAAGCGCGGCTCCACCCAGCGGCGCAGCGCCTCGGCCGAGCCGTCCGGGTCGGCCGCCTCGACGGCGGCGGAGACCTGCACCTTGACCACCGGCAATCCGGCGGCCCGGAGCCGGCCCAGCGCCTCGGCCGGCTCCTCCCATGCGCAGGCGAGGTGGGCCAGGTCGAGGCAGATCCCGAGCCGGTCCAAATCCATGGCTGAGAATATCTCACGCGCCTGTCCCGTGGACTCCACCAGGCAGCCCGGTTCCGGCTCGAAGCCGACCCGGATCGTCCGGCCGGTCTCCCGTTCCACTGCGGCGAGTCCGGCCGCCAGCTCGTCCAGGCGGCGCCGGGCAAGGTCGGCCCGGCCGGTGTCCCACGGCGTGCGCCAGGCCAGCGGCAGCGTGGAGATCGAGCCGCGGGCCGCGTCCTCGGGGAGCAGGTCGGCCAGCACCCGGGCCAGGTCCAGGGTGTACCCGAGCCGCTCCGGGGTGGTCCAGTCCGGGTGGTACACCGCGCCCTTCACCACCGGCGCCTGGAAGGCCGCGTACGGGAAGCCGTTGAGGGTGACCACCTCGAGGCCGCGTACGGTCAGCTCGTGCCGGAGCCGGCGGCGGGCCGCCGGGTCGGCGGCGAGCGCGGCGGCCACCGGGGCGGCCAGCCACAGCCCCAGCCCGAGCAGGTCGGCGCCGAGGGCCCGGCGGACCGGGAGCGCGTACGTGTCGAGCTGGGCGAGGATCCCGGCCAGGTCCTCGGCCGGGTGGACGTTGGTGCAGTAGCCGAGGTGGACGGTGCTGCCGTCGGCGTGCCGGAACCGCATCACTCGCCCCCGCGCAGGATGGAGTTGCCGGCGAAGGTGGGCGCCGGCGCGTCGACGTCGGTGAGGTCCAGCTTTCCGGACTGGCCGTAGAACTCGACCGGGTTGCGCCACAGCACCCGGTCCACGTCGTCCTCGGTGAACCCGGCGAGCAGCATCGCCTCCCCGGTGGCCCGGGTGAGCAGCGGGTCCGAGCGTCCCCAGTCGGCGGCCGAGTTGACCAGCATCCGCTCGGTCCCGTACGTCTTCAGCAGCTCGACCATCCGCGGCGGGGACATCTTCGTCTCCGGATAGATGGAGAAGCCCAGCCAGCAGCCGGTGTCCCGGACCAGCTTCACGGTGACCTCGTTGAGGTGGTCGACCAGCACCCGGCCGGGTTCGATGCCGGACTCGGCGACCACCGCCAGGGTGCGCTCGACGCCGCGGGCCTTGTCGCGGTGTGGGGTGTGCACCAGGGCGGGCAGGTCGTGCGCGACGGCCAGGGCGAGCTGCCCGGCGAAGGCGGCGTCCTCGGCCGGGGTCATCGAGTCGTAGCCGATCTCACCGATCGCCACCACGCCGTCCTTGTCGAGGTAGCGCGGGAGCAGGTCGAGCACCGGGTGGCAGCGCGGGTCGTTGGCCTCCTTCGGGTTCAGCGCCACGGTGGCGTGGTGCCGGACGCCGAACTGCCCGGCCCGGAACGGCTCCCAGCCGATCAGCGAGTCGAAGTAGTCGACGAACGAGGCGGCGCTGGTGCGTGGCTGGCCGAGCCAGAACGCGGGCTCCACCACCGCGCGTACCCCGGCGGCGGCCATCCGCTCGTAGTCGTCGGTGGTGCGTGAGGTCATGTGGATGTGCGGGTCGAAGATGCGCATCACGCCTCCCTGGCGGTGGTGGGGTGCGAGCCGGCGCCGAGCCGGTCGAGCAGGTCGGTGGCGTCGGCGGGCATGGTCCGGCCGGCCGCGTGCCGCTCGGCGGCGAACGCGGCCAGCATCGCCGCCAGCTCGCCGTCCGCCCGGCCGTGCAGGTCGTCGACGGCCGCCAGCGGCACGCCGGTGAACACGCACTTGAGCACGGCCTGCCGCCAGGCCGGCTGCTCCAGGTGCCGGGCGTACGGGCCGAGCGCGGCGGCGATCAGCCGGGTGTCGTTGGTGCGGATCGCGTCGTGCAGCAGCGGCACGCAGGCCGCCCCGATGGGCAGCAGCGGCAGGGCGCGCAGCACGGCCCGCTTCTCGGCGGCGTCGCCGTGCCGGTAGAGCGAGTCGGCCGCCGCCGCGTGGTCGGCGGGGAGCGCGGTGAGCAGCAGCGCCCGGGCGGCCTCGTCGACCGTCCAGCCGGGCGGGTCGGGCAGCGGCCCCCGCCCGCACCGCCGGGCGGCGGTGGCGAAGAGGCGCGCGATCGCCTTGGGCTCGGTCGCGACGCGGCGCAGGGCCGCGTCCAGCCACTGCGGATCGGGTACGCCCCGCAGCGCGGCGCGCAGTCGGTCGGGTGTCATGCCGTCTCCCCTCTGAGCCGGGTGGCAGGTGCTCAGCCACCGCCTTTGCTCTGCAGCCCTTTACGCAGCACCCGCGGTCCGGACGTGTTGCCTCCGTGGCTGCAGAGCAAAGGGTCCGAGTCGGTTGTCCGGTGCCGGGCGGTCCCGGCGGCGGCGTGCAGGAATTCGATCGACCGGGCGGCGACCGCCGGCGCGGCGTGCGAGTGCCGGGGCAGCTCCACGGCCACCAGGCCGCGGTAGCCGGCGTCGGCGAGGGCGCGCAGCACCGGCGGGAAGTCGATCTCGCCGGTGCCGAACTCCAGGTGCTCGTGCACGCCCCGGCGCATGTCGTCGATCTGCACGTTGACCAGGTGCTCGGCGACCGCCGTGACGCAGTCGGGCACCGGCCGGGGCTCCAGACAGCGGCAGTGCCCGATGTCGAGGGTGAGGCCGAAGCCGGGCGGCGCGCCGAGCGCGTCCCGCAGCCGGTGCCAGCCGGCGATGTCCTCGACCAGCATGCCCGGCTCGGGCTCGAACCCGAGCGGCACGCCGGCCGCCGCGGCCTCGGCGCAGACGGTGGCGCAGCCGGCCACGAGCCGGTCCCAGGCGACCGACTCCGGCACCTCCGGCGGGCGTACGCCGGCCCAAAAGGAGACCGCCTCCGCGCCCAGGTCCGCGCCGATCCGCACGGCCCGGCGGAGGAACTCGATCCGCGGCGCCGGGTCGTCGTGCAGCAGCGTCGGGGCGTGCTTGTGCCACGGGTCGAGCAGGTAGCGGGCGCCGGTCTCGACCACCACGGCCAGGCCGAGCGCGGCCAGCCGGCGGTGCACCGCGGCCACCCGGCGGCCGAGTTCCGGGGCGAACGGGTCCAGGTGGTCGTGGTCCAGGGTGAGCGCCACCCCCTGGTAGCCGAGGTCGGCGATCACGCCGAGCGCGTCGTCGAGCCGGTGGTTGGCGAAGCCGTTGGTGCCGTACCCGAAGCGGAGCCCGGCCGGGTCCAGCGGGCCCCCGTGCCCGGCCGGTGCGTCCGCCGCCGCCTGGGTGGTGCCGGGCGACGCGGAGGGGAGCGAAGGGCTGGTCATGTCGGCGAGATCAGCCGGGCCAGGCGGCGGCCGAGCGGGGCGGCGGCCGCGACGGCGAGGCCGAGCAGCCGGGCGCCGGCCCGGGCGGTCAGCGCGCCCTGCAGCGCGGGCAGCCCGGTGATGCCCGCGCCGACGGCGGCCCGGACCCGGGCCGGTGACGGGTCGGCGAGCACCCGGACCTGCGCCGATCCGTAGCGGGTGGCGTAGCCGGCGGCGAGCGCGGCGGGGACCGGCTCGGTGCGGCTCAGCGCGGTGGCGGCGACCAGGGCGGTGCCGGCCAGGGTGGCTTGGGGCAGCCGCCGGTCGGCGCCGGAGACCTCGCGGCGGGACAGCGCGGTGACGGTCCAGGTGTGCGCGGCGACCGTCAGCGCCGCCGGCAGCGCCCGGAGGACGCCCCGCCGGGCCGAGGGGACGCCGCGTGTCGCACCCCGGCCGGTGTCGGCCCGGCGGTCGCGGCGGCCGGGAGCGGGGCTTGCGCCGAGCAGCACGTCCAGGCCCCGGCAGGCGGCCATCACGGCGGGACCGGCGGCGGTGTTCTTGGCGAGCAGGTCGTACCCCCAGATCGCGCCGGCGAGCGGGACCGCGACGGCGGCGGCCCGCCGACCCCCGGCGGCGGTGGCCACGGCGAGCCCGGCGGCGGTCAGGCCGGCGGCGACCCCGAACGCGGCGGCCGGGTGGACCCGGCCGGACGGGATCGGCCGCTCGGGGCGTTCCACGGCGTCCAGCCGCCGGTCGGCCCAGTCGTTGGCGGCCATGCCGGCCCAGTAGAGCAGCACCGACGCCCCGGCCAGGGCCGGCGTCCGGCGGTCCAGCGCGCCGGCCGCCGCCGCGCCGGCCACCACGTCCCCCGGTACGGAGAGCGCGGCGGGCGCCCGGACCAGCTCGGCGAGGTCGGCCAGCCGGGTCATCGGCCGGCTCCGGCGTGCAGCCCGGCGACGAAGTCGCAGAGCACCGCCCACTGCCCGGCGAGCGAGTGGGTGGGCGCGTCGATGCCGTCCTTGAAGAAGAAGGCCAGCTCGGCCAGCGGGCCGTGGCGGCCGGCGGCGTGCGCGGCGGCGGTGAGCCGGGCCAGGTCGAGCACCAGCGGGGCGGCCAGCGCCGAGTCGCAGCCGTGCCAGGTGAACTCCATCCGCATCCGGGTGCCGAGGAAACCGGCGAAGGTGACCAGGTCCCAGGCGGTCTTGAAGTCGCCGAGTTCCTCGACGTAGTCGATCCGGGTGTCGCCCTGCGGCAGGTAGCCCAGGGTCTCCCCGAGCACCCGCTGCTTGCTGCCCACCTTGGCGGCGTTGGCGGCCGGCTCGGCGAGCGTGGCGCCGTCCCCGCCGCCGAGCAGGTTCAGCCCGGACCAGGAGCGCACCGCCAGGTGCCGCATCGCGAACATCGGCGCGAGCACCGACTTGACCAGGGTCTCCCCGGTCTTGCCGTCGTGCCCGGCGTACGGCAGGCCGCGCTCCTCGGCCAGGGCCGCCAGCGCGGGCAGCCGGGCCCCGGTGGACGGCGTGAAGTCGACGTACGGGCAGCCGGCGGTGAAGGCCGCGTACGCGTACAGCGAGCTGGCCGGCAGCACGTCGGCGGAGCCGGCCAGCGCCTCCCGCAGCGCGGCCAGGTCGTGGTGGGCCGGGTGCGCGGCGACGGCCGGTTCGGTGGTGGAGACGTTGACCACCACCACCCGGTCCAGGGCGTGCCGGTCGCGGAACTCGGTGAGGTCGCGGGCCACGGCGGCCGCCCGCTCGGCCTGGGTGGCCCCGGTCGGGGCGGGACGCAGCCCCGCCTCGACGCTGGCCAGTTCCCCGGCGAGGGCGTCCACCAGCCGGCCGGGCAGCACCCCGGCGGTGGCGAGCGCCTCGGCCCGTTTGATGAGCGGACACGCGACCACGTCGTGGCCGCCGAACACCAGGTCGGCGAAGGCCGGCAGGGCCGGCCCGCGCAGGTCGGGCAGCTCGGTGACGCACCCGGTCGGGTCGGTGAGCCCGGCCCGCAGGGCCAGCGCCCCGACGATGCTGGTGGTCGCGACCGAGCCACGCGCTCCCACCAGCCAGACACCCGTACGCATCGTGCTCCCTCCCCAGGGTCGGGTCGGTCCGCCGGTGCGGCCGGGGAATCCCGGTCCGGCCGCACCGGTGGGCCGTGCTTGGTCGTGCCGGGCCGGAGGGCTCCGGTGGCACGCTCCCCTGATCCGACCTCGTCCCCGCCGCGGGGCGCAACCGCGGCGGGCCCTCGCCGGTCGGGCTCCGGGAAGCCTCCTCGGGCGGCGCCCCTGCGGGCGCCGCGTGGATCAGGCGGCCACTTCGGCCAGCGCGGGCTCCACCTCCGTCCAGCTGGCCAGCTCCGCCGAGCGGGTCACCGCGTCCAGCACGAGCTGGACCTGCAACGCGTCGGCGAACGACGGCGCCGGGTCAGTGCCGGTGGCGACCGCCTCGACGAAGTCCCGCACCTCGTGGGTGAAGGAGTGCTCGTAGCCGATGATGTGGCCGGGCGGCCACCAGGCCGACATGTACGGGTGCTCCCCCTCGGTCACCAGGATGCGGGTGAAGCCCTGCTCGGCCGTGGGCCGGCTGGCGTCGTAGAACTCCAGCTCGTTGAGGCGTTCCAGGTCGAAGACCAGGGTGCCGAGCGAGCCGTTGATCTCCACCCGGAGGGCGTTCTTGCGGCCGGTGGCGAACCGGCTCGCCTCGTACGTGGCCAGCGCGCCGCCGTCGAGCCGGGCCACGAACGCCGCCGCGTCGTCCACGGTGACCTGACCCATCGACTGGCCGTGGCCGTCGGCCTGCGCGGCCAGGCCGCTCGACCCGGCCGGCAGCGGCCGCTCCCTGACGAACGTCTCGGTCACCGCGCTGACCCCGGTGATCCGCTGTCCGGTGACGTACTGGGTGAGGTCGATGATGTGCGCACCGATGTCACCCAGCGCGCCGGAGCCCGCCTTGTCCTTCTGCAGCCGCCAGACCAGCGGGAACTGCGGGTCCACGATCCAGTCCTGCAGGTACGCCGCCCGGACGTGCCGGATCTCGCCGAGCCGCCCGTCCGCGACGAACTGCCGCATCATGGTGACCGCGGGCACCCGGCGGTAATTGAACCCGCACATCGCCCGTATCCCGGCGGACCGGGCCTGGGCGGCGGCGGCCGCCATCTGTCGGGCCTCCTCGACAGTGTTGGCGAGCGGCTTCTCGCACAGCACGTGCTTGCCGGCGGCCAGCGCGGCGATGGCGATCTCGCAGTGGCTGTCCCCCGGTGTGCAGATGTCGACCACGTCGATCTGGTCGGACTCGACCAGCCGCCGCCAGTCCGTGGTGTGCCCGTCCCAGCCGAGCCGGCCTGCGGCGTCGGCCACCTTCAGCTCGTCCCGGCCGCAGATCAGCGCCATCCGCACCCGCGCCGGCAGGTCGTACACGCGGTTCACGGTGCGCCACGCCTGTGAGTGCGCGGCGCCCATGAACGCGTAGCCGACCATGCCGACCCGCAGGACATTGTCGTGAGTGGACAAGGTGGGTCTCCCCCCGTGTATCAGAACCCGAGCTTCAGGTAGTTGCTCGCGTTCTCCTTGGTGATCGTCTCGGAGGCGAGCACGATCTCCTTCGGGACCTGGAGTTCCACCAGGTCCGACATGCCCTTGTTCTGGCCGATCAGGCGGGCCAGCGAGATGGCCGAAGAGGCCATCGACGGGCTGTAGGTGACGGTCGCCTTGAGGACGGTGTTGTCGGCCTGGATGTCCTCCATGGCCTTCTTCGAGCCGGCGCCGCCGACCATGAAGAACTCCTTGCGGTTGGCCTGGTTGACCGCGGCGAGGACACCGATGCCCTGGTCGTCGTCGTGGTTCCAGAGCGCGTCGAGCTTCGGCAGGGCCTGGAACAGGCCGGTGGCGGCCTGCTGGCCGGAGTCGGCGGTGAACTCGGCCGGGCGGCGGTTGGCCACCTTCAGGCCGTACGACGCCAGGGTGTCGGCGAAGCCCTTGGAGCGTTCCTGGGTCAGCTCCAGCGAGTCGA
The DNA here is from genome assembly GCF_054963695.1 of Micromonospora sp. RTBAU3-60. Classification (NCBI taxonomy): domain Bacteria; kingdom Bacillati; phylum Actinomycetota; class Actinomycetes; order Micromonosporales; family Micromonosporaceae; genus Micromonospora; species Micromonospora sp. RTBAU3-60. The sequence goes on from NZ_JBUEGB010000038.1 coordinate 22,735, forward strand.
TGCCGGGGATCTCGCCGATGACCGGGTTGCTGACCCCCTTGGCCTTGAGCTGCTCGGCGATGTAGGTGGCGGCGGCCACCCCCATGCCGTAGTTGTCGCCCTTGATCTGCAGGCGGTAGGCCCGCGCGTCGGGGAAGGCGCGGTCCAGGTTGACCACCGGGATGCCGGCCTTCATGGCCTCCAGGCCGAACGCGTTGAGCTCCTTGCCGTCGTGCGGCAGCAGCACGATCACGTCGGGCTTCTGGGACAGCAGCGTGGACAGCGCCGCCCGCTGGGCCGCCGCGTCGGCGCCGGCCTCCACGGACTTCAGCTCCACGTCGGAGTACGCCCCGGCCTGCGCCTTGGCGTTGCTGGTGATCGCGGCGATCCAGCCGTGGTCGGCGGCCGGCGCGGAGAAGCCGATGGTCACCTTCTTGCCGGGCTCGCTGTTGCCGCCGGTCGCCGCGGCCTTGGTCTGGGCGGCGGTGGGCGTCTGCTCGTTGCTGGTGCAGCCGGCGAGCACGACGCCGGCGGAGAGGGCCGCTCCGCCGAAGAGCAGCCGGCGGCGCGACAGGTCGCGACCCTGCGTTGTCATGACGGCCTCCTGGATGAGGTGGTGGGGTGAAAAGGGTGTGCTGGGCCCGGCCACCGTCGCTGTCGAGGTGGCCGCCGGTGTCGCGGTCGGATCAGGTGGTGCTGGTGGCCCGGTTGCGGCGGAGGAACTGGGTGAGGCTGCCGAACTGGACCTGCTGGACCAGGACGGCGGCGACGATGATGCCGCCCTTGACCATGTTCTGGGCCTCGGTGGAGAGGCCGTTGATGGCGAACAGGTTGGTGATGGTGGAGAAGATGATCACGCCGAGCAGGGAGCCGATGATGGTCCCCCGCCCGCCGCTGAGCAGCGTGCCGCCGATGATCGCGGCGGCGATCGCGTCGAGTTCGTAGAGGTTGGCCATCGCCGCCTGCGCGGAGGTGGCCTGCGAGGTGAGCATGATCGCGGCGATGCCGCAGCAGAGCCCGGAGAGCCCGTAGAGCAGCAGGGTGTGCCGGCGGACGTTGATGCCGGCGAGCCGGGCCGCCTCCGGGTTGCCGCCAACCGCCACCGTACGGCGGCCGAAGGTGGTGCGGTTGAGCAGCACCCAGCCGGCCACCACGACCGCGGCGAGGATGTAGACCAGCAGCGGGATGCCGAGGACGTTCGTGCTGGCGATGCCGTTGATGAAGGTGTCGTTCGAGACCTGGGTCTGCTTGTCGGAGATCTCGGCCGCCAGGCCGCGGGCGGCGACCATCATGGCCAGCGTGGCGATGAACGGCACCAGCCGCCCGTACGAGATGAGCAGCCCGTTGACCAGGCCGACGGCGAGCCCGACGGTCAGCGCACTGAAGACCATCCCGCCGGCGCCGTAGCTCTGGGTGGCGACCGTGGTGCACCACACCCCGGCGAGCGCGACGATCGCGCCGACCGACAGGTCGATGCCGCCGCCGATGATCACGAAGGTCATCCCGACGGTGACCACGCCGACCACCGAGGCGAGTTTGAGGATGGTGAGGGTGTTGCCCCACACCCAGCTCGCGTTGCCGTAGAGGTCGGGCCGGGTGAGGATGCCGATGACCACCAGCACCAGCAGGGTGGCCAGCAGGCCGAGGTTGCGCCGCGCGCCCTCGCCCCCGTCACCGCGCCACCAGGACAGCCGTGCCGGCGCGTCGGACTTCGCGGTCTCGGCCCGGTCGACCGGCGGCGACTGGGCCGGCAGCCCCGCCGCCCGTTCCGGCGCCGCGGTCGGTGTCGTCTCGCTCATGCCGCCGCCTCCGTCCACACGTCGGTCTCTGCGCATCGCTCGGTCATGCCGGTGCGCCTTCCATGAGGGACCCCGCCATGACGAGGTCGAGCACGGTGTCTTCGTCGATTTCGCCGGCCGGGGCCTCCCGGACCACCCGGCCCTCCCGCATCACCAGCACCCGGTCGGCCAGGCCGAGCACCTCCGGCACCTCGCTGGAGACCAGCAGCACCCCGACGCCCCGGGCGGCGAGGGACCGGATGACCTGGTAGAGCTCGGCTCGGGCGCCCACGTCCACGCCCCGGGTCGGCTCGTCGAGCAGCAGCAGCCGGGTGTCCCCGAGCAGCCACCGGCCGACCACCACCTTCTGCTGGTTGCCGCCGGAGAGGGTGCGCACCGGCCGGCGTACGTCGCGGGGACGCAGCTCCAGCGAGTCGGCGATCCGGTCCGCCTCGGCCCGTTCCCGCCCCGCGTCGGTGAAGCCGAGGCGGGCGTACCGGCCGAAGGTGGCCAGGGTGACGTTGCGGTAGATCGGCTCGCCGAGCAGCAGCGCCTGGCTCTTGCGCTCCTCCGGGGCCATGCCCATGCCGGCCCGCACCGCCGCCCCGACGCTGCCGGGGCGCAGCGTCCGGCCGCCCATCCGGACCGTGCCGGCCTGCGCGCGGCGGGCGCCGTAGATGGTCTCCAGCAGCTCGGAGCGGCCGGAGCCGACCAGTCCGGCGATGCCGACGATCTCCCCGGCCCGCACGGCCAGCGACACGTCGGCGAACTCCCCGGACCGGGTCAGCCCGTCCACCCGCAGCAGCTCCGCGCCGGCGGTCTCGTCGGCCGGGCGCTCCGGGAAGACGTACTCGATGGTCCGCCCGGTCATCCGGGCGACCAGGTCGTTGGTCGGGGTGCCGCGGGCCGGCAGGTTCGCCGCGGTGGTCCGGCCGTCCTTGAGTACGGTGACCCGGTCGCCGATCTCGCGGATCTCCTCCAGCCGGTGCGAGATGTAGATGACCGCGATGCCCTGCGCGGTGAGTTCCCGGATGATCCGGAACAGGTTGCCCACCTCGTCGTGGGCGAGGACGGCGCTCGGCTCGTCCATGATGATCAGTCGGGCCTCGTGGGAGAGCGCCCGGGCCATGCTGACGATCTGCTTGCCGGCGGCGGGCAGGTGGCGGACCAGCCGGCCGGGCGGGATCTCCGGGTGGCCGAGCCGGGCCAGGATCTGCCGGGTACGCCGGGCCATGTGGCCGCGGCGGACGAAGCCGAGCCGGCGCGGCTCGTGGCCGAGGAAGGCGTTCTCCGCCACCGACAGGTCCTCGACCAGGTCGAGCTCCTGGTAGATGGTGGCGATCCCGGCCCGCATCGCGGCCTGCGGGTTGGCGAAGCTCGCCGGCTCGCCGCGCCACTCGACCTCGCCGGAGTCCGGCCGGTGCACCCCGGCGAGCACCTTGATCAGGGTGGACTTGCCGGCGCCGTTCTGGCCGAGCAGGCAGTGCACCTCGCCGGCCCGGACCTCCAGCTGCACGCCGTCCAGCGCGCGTACCCCGGGGAAGGTCTTGACCACGTCGGTGAGCCGCAGGACCATCTCGCCCGCGACGGTGTCGGCGGGGGCCGCCACCAGTGGGTTCGTCACCTCGGCCTCCTTGCTGTCCAGCGGAACGGCCCGTCCTCGCGCCGGGCGGTCATGACGCCTCCCCGAAGGCGAGGTCGCTGGCGAGCACGGCGGCGCCGGCCACCCCGGCCCGGTGGCCGAGTTCGGAGAGGACGACCGGCAGGTTGCCGGTGGCCAGCGGCAGCGAGCGGCGGTAGACCACGCTGCGGATCTCGGCGAGCAGGATGTGGCCGAGCTGGGCGAGCCCACCACCGATCACGATCATCGAGGGGTTGGTGAAGCTCACCAGCCCGGCCAGCACGCTGCCGACCCGCCGCCCGCCTTCGCGGATGAGCTGGATGCAGGTGACGTCCCCCTCGACCGCCCCCTGCGCCACGTCCAGCGCGGTCACCACGCCCCGCGCGGCCAGCCGGTCGGCGAGCGCCGGGGAGACCCCGGCCCGGGCCGCCGCGGTGGCCTCCCGGGCCAGCGCGGCCCCGCTGAAGACGGCCTCCAGGCAGCCGAGGTTCCCGCAGGAGCACATCGGACCGTTCGGGTCGACCTGGATGTGGCCGATGTCGCCGGCGCACCCGTCGGTGCCCCGGTAGACCTCGCCGTTGAGGTAGATGCCGCAGCCGATGCCGGTGCCGATCTTGATCAGCAGGAAGTCGTCCACCGAGTGGGCGACCCCGCCGTGCCGCTCGCCGATCGCCATGATGTTCACGTCGTTGTCGACCACGGCCGGGCAGCCGTGCTCGCGGGTGAGCACCTCGCGGACGGGGAAGCGGTCCCAGCCCGGCATGATCGGCGGCGAGACCGGCACCCCGTCCCGGAAGCTCACCGGCCCGGGGACGCCGATGCCCACCGCGTCCAGCCGCTCGTACGCCCCGTCCACCTTGGCCTTGTGCAGCAGCTCGGCGACCCGCTGGAGGATCACCTTCGGGCCGGAGCGGATGTCGGCCGTCTCGGTGTACGCGGCCACCGGCTCGAGCCGGCCGTTCACCACCTCGACGTCGATCGAGCTGGCGCCCAGGTCGACCGCGGCGAAGCGCAGGTGCGGGCTCAGTTCGACCAGGGTGGACCGCCGCCCGCCGCGGGACGCGGCCAGCCCCGCCTCGGCGACGTATCCGAGCCCGACCAGCCGCTCCAGCTCGGCGAGCAAGCGGGGGCGGGGCATCTGCAGGCGGTCGCCGAGTTCGGCCCGGGACACCGCCCCTTCGTCCCGGAGCAGTCGCAGGAGCCGTACGTGCAGGGGGTCCACAGTCCGCACCGGCACACCTCCGCATCGGAGTCGTTCACATCGACGCAACGGCGACGTGTCGTGTCCGACACAGTAGGAGGCTTCCGGGTCACGTGTCCATAGCTTCAGCACATCCGATCCAAACTTTTGTCCATGCGAACAAAAGCCCGGCTGTGGATCACGGAAAGCATGATCGTCTTCAGGAACAAGAACAGCGCGCTGCCACGGGGTGGTAGCGCCAGGTCAGACTGTCGGGCTGGATCGACGCCGCCGCCCCACGGCCGCCGTCCCGGCGCGACCGACGCGACAGACGGCGAGACGGCGGGGCGGCGGACGGCGGGACGGCGGGACGCCGGGGATACCGGGACTGCGGGAAACGGCGGCGCGGGACGGGTCAGTCGCCGGCGGCGGGCCTGCCCTTCTTCCTGAGCTTGCGGTCGTCGCGCAGTTCGACGTACGGCTCCGACTCGGCGGGGTGCCCGGCCGCGATGGCCCGGCCGCGCTCCAACTCCGCGTCGAACTCCGCGCCGAGCAGGATGGCGATGTTGGTCAGCCAGAGCCAGACCAGAAAGATGATCATGCCGGCCACGGCACCGTACGTCTTGTTGTACGAGCCGAAGTTGCCGACGTAGACGGCGAACAGCGCGGAGACGACGAGCCAGATCACCACGGCCAGCACGCCGCCGGGGCTCACCCAGCGGAAGCCGCCGTGGCGAGCGTTCGGTGAGGCCCAGTAGAGGATGGCGAACACCAGGCTCACCAGGATCAGCAGCACCGGCCACTTGACGATGCTCCACACCGTCACTGCCGTCGAGCCCAGGCCGATCGCGCTGCCGACCTGCGTGGCGAGCCGGCCGCTGAAGACCACGATGACCGACGCGGCCAGCAGCATCACGCCGACCAGGGCGGTCACCCCGAGGCGGACCGGCAGCGTCTTCCAGATGGGCCGACCCTCCGGCACGTCGTAGATCGTGTTGGACGCGCGCATGAAGGCGGCGACGTAGCCGGAGGCCGACCAGAAGGCGCCCAGCACACCGACGACCGCGGCGATGCTGGCCAGGCCGCCCGAGCTGCTCGCCTGGGCGATCGCGATGTCGATGATGTGCCGGATGGTCGGCTGCGGCGCCGTCTGGTCGAGGGTTTCCTTGACGCCCTTGACGGCACCCGGGCCGAGCAGGCCCACCACCGAGATGAGCGCCAGCATGCCCGGGAAGATCGAGAGTATGCCGTAGTAGGTGAGCGCGGCCGCCCGGTCCGTCAGGTTGTCGGTCTGGAACTCCCGAACCGTGCGCTTGAGCGCCGCCTGCCATCCGGTGCCCGGCAATGCCGTCGGGCGCTGCGGGCCCTGGTCCGGGCCGACCGGACCGGCCCGGCCCGCGCGGTCCCGCCCGCCTGACGCGTTGCCCGAATCGTCGCGGTCACGCCCGCTGCGGGCGGAAGACTCATCGCTGGCCATCGGCCCTCCCTGGTCGTCGGCGTCGTCCCACGAGATGCCCGACGGCAGGCCGGTTAACCACCTACTTGTAGAGCAACCTCCCCATCCGCCGGGAGGCGAGCGCGAGCATCCCGGCGGTCAGCGCCAGCAGGTACGCCACGTCTGGCAGCCACGACCAGCCGGACACCCCCACGCAGATCTCCCGGATCAGGTGCACCGACCGGTAGAGCGGGGTCACCTCGACCACCCAGCGCAGTGCGGTCGGGTACGCCTCGGCCGGCACGAAGGTGCCGGAGAAGAGGAAGAGGGTGAACTGGGCCGACCCCATCAGGTCAAAGTCCTGCCAACTGCGCATCAGGGTGGAGACCGTCATGCCGAGCGCGCCGAACGCGAAGCCGACCAGCACCGCGGCCGGAAAGGCGAGGACCGCCCGCGCGGCGGTGGTCAGGTCCATCGCCACCATGATCACCAGGAAGGCGGCCGAGTAGAGGCTGCCCCGGATCATCGCCCAACCCAGCTCGCCGAGGGCGATCTCGAACGGCTGCACCGGGGTCGCGATGACCCCGTCGTACAGCTTCATGTACTTCATCTTCCCGAAAAAGTTGAAGGTGGTCTCCGACAGCGCCCCGCTCATCGCCGACGAGGCCAGCATCGCCGGGGCCACGAACGCGGCGTACGACACCGCCTGCCCGCCGGGCAGGGTGAGGTCGCCGACCAGCGCGCCCACCCCGACCCCGATCGAGAACAGGTAGAGCACGGGCTCCAGGAAACCGGAGAGCAGCACCAGCCAGTACGCGCTCCGCAGCGCGGTCAGGTTGCGCTCGGCCACCGAGGCGGAGCGGCGCATCCCCGCGGAGCCGACCAGCCGGGGCAGGACGAGAGCGACCACGGGATCTCCTAGACGACGAGCGAGCGGCGGAACACGCGCGTGGCCAGCAGCCAGCCGGCGGCGGCCCAGGCGGCGAGGTAGAGCAGGTGACCGACGATCGACCACTGCGGAGCGACGCCCAGCGTGGCGGCCCGGCAGAGATCCACGCCGTGCCAGAGCGGGGTCGCGTACGCCACCTGGCGCAGCCCCGCCGGCAGCGACTCGACCGGGAAGAACACCCCGGCGAAGAGGGTCATCGGGATGATCGCGAAGCGGAACAGCAGAGCCAGGTAGCTGTCGCTCGGCACGACGGCGCTGAACGCGAAGGTCGGCGCGGCGACCGCCAGGCCCAGCAGCAGGCTCACCGGCAGCACGGCCACCGCCCACGGCGACCGCAGCGCCCCGAACAGGGCCGTCACCAGCAGGAACGCCGCCGTGCTGGTGAGCACCCGGAACAGCACGAAGGCGAGGTGCCCGGCGAGGATGTCGCCGCTGCGCAGCGGCGCCGCCACCTGCGCGTGGTAGGTCCGGATCCACCGGAAGTTACTGTGCACCGGCCAGGTCGACTCGGCGACCGCGACCTGGAGGGCGGTGGAGGCGATCAGGCCGGGCACCAGCCACTCGAGGTAGGGCACCCCGCCGACGCCCTGGCGCACGTACGCGCCGACGCCGAGGCCGAAGCCCACCACCGTCAGCACGGGCAGCAGGAAGGACGAGAAGACCCCCGCCCGCCAGGTGCGCCGGTAGCCGACCAGGTAATAGCCGAGCACCGCCAGCGCCGGCACCCTGGGCACCGCCGGCCCGGCCCGCTCCGCCACGCTCACGTCGACCACCCCCGCTCGCCGTCCACGTCGGTCTTCCTACCGCCCGGGTACGACAAGACCGCCGGCCACCCTACGACTGGTCAACGAACGGTGTCGCGCCAGTTTCTCCGCTCCCGCAGGCCCAGCGGGTGGCTGCCGGCGCGCGGCGAACGGCAGGCCGGTCCCCGAAAACGGGCGGACGGACCACGCCATCTTCACCCTGAACGCCCCCGAAGCGACCGCATCAGCACAGTTCGAGCGTGAGCAGCGGCTCAGCAAACACCGGCGCTGGTGCGCCGGGGTCGGCGGCAACAGACTGCTCCAGTCGGCGGAAGCCGGCCTCCAGTTCGTCGGGACTGAGCTGCGCGAAGAACGAGAGGGTGCGCAGGCGCAGCCGTTCGAGCATGTCACCGCGGGTGCCCGCGGACGGCTCGGTGAACGTGCCGAAGCTGGTCACGCGCCAGCCGAGCGACGTGAACATCGCGATGACCTCGTGCAGCGGCTGAAACAGCGAGGCGTCCACCTCGTAACCGCGGGGGAAGTACTCCAGCCACCACGGCCGGGGATGGTGGTCGCTGAAATTCGCGCGCAATAGCAGCCGCCCGCCGGGCCTGAGCACCCTGGCCAGCTCCCGGGCTGCCCGAGGCTTGTCCTGCACGTGATGCCAGGACAGGAACATGAGAGCGTAGTCGGCGCTGCCGGACGGCACTGGCATGTCCTCGGCGGCGCCGGCCAGATACCGCACACCGGGATGCTGGGACTGCGTCTGCGCAATCTCGCGCATGCGGACCGACGGCTCGACGCCGGTCACTGGCCCGAACGCTCCGGCCAGCGCGGGGGTGAACCTGCCGGTCCCTGAGCCGACGTCCAGCCCCGCCAGCGGACGCCGCTCGGGCAGCACCGCTGCAAAGGCGTTGATCCATACCTGCAGTTGCTGCTGGGTGAGCGCGCGACCGCGCGCGTAGTCCTGGTACTGCTCCGTGTCGTAGTCGATCGACCTCATCGCACCTCCCCGTTGGCGGGCGACCACAAACGCCGTCCCGATATATCACTCCGATACATCGGGACGTTATTCGTCGTCGCGTCACCCCACAAGGTGCCTATGCGACGGGAGCTTCAACCGACGACCCGCTCGACAAGATGCGCGGGCTACTGGCCACGGCATAGGAGGCGTCACCGAGCGACAGCCCGCCAGGCCCAACGCCCACCGCTGCGACCCCAGGCAGGGAGGTCACGTCGCCCGTGCTCGCGTACTGGTCGCCGACGGATCAAGGCCGGCAACGACCCAACCAGGCCCAACGACGAAGAACTCCTTGTTGCGGCCGCGCTACGGCCGCTCGGCGATTCCGGTGACGAACGCGCGCCAGGCGTCGGGGCCGAAGGCCAGCACCGGACCACCCGGGTCCTTGGAATCGCGTACGGCGACCACGCCGGAGAGGTTGTCGGCCACCTCCACGCACGCCCCGCCTTGGCCGCTGCTGCGGGTGCTCTTGCGCCACCGCGCGCCGGTCAGGTCCATGTCTCCGCCACTTCCGCAATCAAGTCGAGGGACTGCTGGTGCGATAGTGCCTCACCGCGGATCGACTCCCACACCTCGACCATCTCCTGCACGAAGTCGGTTCGGTCGATCGCCTGCCCGTGGCGCTGCCCCTCCAGGTAGACGATGTCCTCCCTCGTTGGCGAGGTGGCGATCACGAAGTGCCCAGCGAGTCCAGGGTAGGCCCCGGCTGACATTGGCACGACGTGGATACGGACTCGGGGCAGCGTGGATCCCAGCTTCACCAAGTGCTGCAACTGCTCGCGCATCACCGCCGGCGTACCGATCCGGCGGTGCAGGACGTACTCGTCGACGACGGCGGTGAGTAGGGGCGGCCGATCGCGGGTGAGCACTGCTTGGCGATCCAGCCGGGTCGCCACCTGCTGCTCGATCTCGTCCGCAGCGAACAACCCGCCGCCAGACAGCAGCGCACGAGCGTATTCCTCGGTCTGAAGCAAACCGGGCACGCACAGCGGCTCGAACCAGCGCAGCGCCGTGGCCTCCTGTTCGATGCCGGCCCAGTCGCGGAACCACGGGACCACGGTCTCCCGGCTGATCCGGCGCTGGATGCGCTCGAACCGCCCGTCCGCGCCGAACACGGTGTCGCACCGGCGCGCGAAGTCGAGGCTCGGCCGGCGCTCGGAGGTCTCCACCTTGGCGACCAGGGCACCCGAATAGCTCAACGCCTCGGCCAACGCGGTCTGGGACATGCCGCTGCCGGCCCGGGCCAGCCGTAGCTCCTCCGCGAAGTGGTCCAGCATGGACGAGCTTTCCACGGACACCCTCCGTACATCCTCGTACCGCGTGGGATCGGCCGCCGTACGCGCTGGTCGTCGGCGCGCGGGACCTCCCACCGTAGTCGCGTCCTCAGCAGACTGTCACGCAGTGGAACCGCTCACGGGATCGGACGGCGGGCGGAACCAGGCCGGGGCGCCCGCCGGACAACGAGGTCCGCCGGGCGCCCCATTCCACAGCTGCGGAGGTTCGACCATGCGACTCAGGTTCTGGCGTTGCCAGCGACCGGCACCACCCACCACGCTCCCCCGGCGCACCCCCAATGCGCGCCCGTCGTGGGCGACCGCACCGACCGAGGTGTTCCCGATCGACGGGCCGGGACGCCCGGGGCGGCTGACCCGCGTGCAGGAGTGGCGGGCGAACGGGGGCCGCTGGCTGGCGTCACCGCGCTGCCCCGAGAAGGAGCCGAGCGGACCCGAGGAGGAGCCGAGCGGGCCTGAGAAGGGGCCCGCGTGAGCCCGAGGAGGGCGCGCGCTGATGCCTCGCTACCGGCCGCACGTGGCGGCGCGTCCGCCCCTGGCGCTGCCGGGTGTGCGGCGCGGCGTGGCCGTGCTCCCCGGCCCGGCTGGCGCTGCTCGGCGAGTACCGCGAGAACCGGACGGGCCTGCTGATCTATCTCGGCGCGCTCCTGCACGAGGCGATGACCGACCTCGCCGACCTCAACGCCCAGGCCTCACCGGAGGCGCTGGCCAACCGCTTCCTGACCTGGGCCAGAGCCCGCTGATAAGGCGGCCGGTCAGCCGGCCGTGGTGGGGCGGACGGGTAACAGGTTGCGCTCGGCGAAAACCTTCTTGGCGACGAGGGTGGCGTTGACCGCCCGCGGCACACCGCAGTACACGACGGACTGCAGCAGCGCCTCGACTATTTCGGAGGGCGTCAGGCCGGCATTGAGCGCGCCGTTGACGTGCACTTCAAGCTGGGCCTCGGCGCCACCGAGACCGGTGAGTATGCCGAGGGTCAGCAGTTCCCGGTCGCGGCGCGCCAGCCCGGGGCGGACGTAGAGGTCTCCGTAGGACCAGGCGACGGAGCGGTAGCTGAGCTCTGGTGAGACGTCGGCGAGGGCATCGAGAAGCTTCTGCCCGGCGCCGCCGTCGGCCTGCCGGAGTGCCGCCAGGCCGCGCTCGTACTGTTCGTCACCGTTCACGGTCATGGTTGTGCCCTACCTCTGAGCAGTGGTCCCGTCGGCCTGGGGCAGCGGCCCCGGCGCCGCGGTGTACCCGTGGCGGTGCCGGACAAACGACTCATCTTCCGCGTCCCGCGCTCCAGGGCCGGAGCCGCCGTCGCGCCTTGCGACTAGTCCACCAAGGTGCGGCCGGTGAGATGGAGGAAGACGTCCTCCAGGCTGCTGCGGCGGACCAGGACGCTGGCCGGGACGAGGCCGCGTGCGGTCACCTCGGCCACCGCCGCGTCGCCGTCGGCCACGTAGAGCAGGATCCGGTCGGGCAGCACCTCGACCCGCTCTCCCAGGCCGCTCAGCTTGCCGGCGAACGCCTCCTGCGACTCGGCGGCGAAGCGCAGCTCGACCACCTCGCGGGTGGAGTGCCGCTCGATGAGGGCGCGCGGCGAGCCCTCGGCCACGATCCGGCCGCCGTCCATCACCACCAGCCGGTCGCAGAGCTGCTCCGCCTCGTCCATGTAGTGCGTGGTGAGGACCAGCGTGACGCCCTGCTGCTTGAGCCGGAACAGCCGCTCCCAGACCAGGTGCCGGGCCTGCGGGTCGAGCCCGGTGGTGGGCTCGTCGAGCAGGACGATCTCCGGGTTGTTGACCAGCGCGCGGGCGATGGTCAGCCGGCGCTTCATGCCGCCGGAGAGTGGCTCCACCTTGCTCTCGGCCCGCTCGGTGAGCTGGACGAAGTCGAGCAGCTCGGCGGCCCGCTCGCGGGCGACCCGGCGCGGGATGCCGAAGTAGCGGGCGTAGGTGGTCAGGTTTTCCCGGACGTTGAGCTCCGGGTCGAGGCTGTCGAGCTGCGGGCAGACGCCCAGCCGGGCCCGGATCGCGGGACCGTCGCGGACCGGGTCCATGCCGAGGATGCGCAGCTCGCCGCCGGAGGGCGGGGAGATGCAGCCGATCATGCGCATGGTGGAGGACTTGCCGGCCCCGTTCGGCCCGAGGAAGCCGAACGCCTCGCCCGGGCGCACCTCCACGTCGATGCCGTTGACGGCGGTGAAGTCACCGAACCGCTTCACCAGCCCCCGCGCCTGGATGAGTGGTTGAGCTGTGGTCACCGGCCGACCCTAGCGGGCCGGTCCGACAGCTTCGACCGGTTAACGTCGGACTTCGCCGCACTCTCGGCGAGGGCATTTGCGAGAATCACTCGGAACAGCATTGCTCTGGGTAATTGCCGCCCCATTTCCGTCACTTAGCGCAATCACATTCGGCAATGGTTCCATAATGTGAACTATTCGCGTATCGTGCCCCCTCGTGTCGCCCGTTCGCCCGTCCGACGGCTCCGCGCCGACGCCCCTGCCCGCCGGGACGCGGGATGCCGCGTCCGACCTGGACAATGCCCCGGTGCCGCTCCCGCCCGACGCGGGCGCGGTCGACGACCCGGGGCGGGCCGACGACGGGCGGGTCGCCGCACCTCCCGACACCCGGGAGCTCGCCGCCCAGTTCGAGGACGAAAAACCGGGACGGGTCCTGTCCGGACCGGTCGGGCGGCTGTTCACCGGCGTCACGGTCGCCGTCGCACTGCTCGCCCTCTGGCAGGTGTTCTTTCCGCTTCCCCAGGGCAGCAAGTACTACCTGATCATCTTCCTGACCGGCGTCCTGCCGGCGGTCTTCCTGGCGTACCCGTCTGGGATGCGGCTGCGGCGGACGAAGGACGGCCCGACGGAGGCGGCCGACGCCGCGGCGCGGCACGGCGGGCCCACCCCGGTCGACTGGCTGCTGGCCCTGGCCGCGCTGGTGACCTGCCTCTACCCGGTGCTGCCGGTGACGCTCGGCGCGGGCGGTGGCGGGTACGACGCGTTCCTCGACCGGCAGGGCCTGCTGGTGCCGCTGGACGTGGCGATGGGCACCGTGCTGATGCTCCTGCTGCTGGAGGCGTGCCGGCGGACCACCGGCTGGATCCTCCCCGCCGTCTGCCTGCTCTTCCTGGCCTACGGCTACTACGGCGGGCTGCTGCCGCAGTCCTGGGCGGTGGCCCACGCCGGGCTCGACTTCGGGCAGCTCATCGACGCCTTCTACAACTCCGACAGCGGCTTCTACGGCACCCCGCTGGACGTGGCCGCCTCGTACATCGTGCTCTTCACCATCTACGGAGCGGTGCTGGACCTGTCCGGGGCCGGCCGGTTCTTCGTGGAACTCTCCGCCGCCGCGTTCCGCCGCTCCCGGACCGCCGCCGGCCGGACCGCCGTCGCCTCGGGTTTCCTGCTCGGCACCGTCTCCGGCTCGGGGGCGGCCACCACCGTCAGCATCGGGGCGGTCACCTGGCCCATCCTGCGCCGCGCCGGCTACCCCGCCGAACGGGCCGGCGGCATGCTGGCCGCCGCCGGGGTGGGCGCGATCCTCTCCCCGCCGACGCTGGGCGCGGCGGCCTTCATCATCGCCGAATACCTGGGCGTGTCCTACCTGCAGGTGCTCGGCTGGGCGACCGTCCCGACGATCCTCTACTACCTGGGCATCCTGCTCTCCGTGGAGATCGACGCCCGGCGCTCCGGCGTCCGCGCGGTGGCGATCGACAGCGGTTCGGCCTGGCGCCTACTGGCCCGCTTCGGATACCACTTCCTCTCGCTCATCGTGATCATCGTGGTGCTCGCGACGGGCGCCTCGGCGACCCGCGCCGTGGTGATCGCCACCGTGCTGGCCGCCGCCCTGTCCTTCCTGGACCGTCGCCACCGGCTCACCCCGGCCCGCCTGGTCGAGGCGCTGCGCGGCGGCGTACGCGGGGTGCTCGCGGTGAGCGCCGTCTGCGCCGCGGCCGGCATCATTACCGCCACCACCACGAAGACCGGCCTCGGCCCGCAGGCCGCCGCGCTGCTGGTGAGCGGGGCGCAGGCGGTCAGCTCCCAGCCGGCCGTGGTGCTGGCGCTCACCGCGCTACTCGCCGCCGTCGCGCTCAGCCTGCTCGGCCTGGCCGTGCCGGTCACCGCCTCGTTCGTGATCGGCTGGGTGATCATCGGCCCGGCGCTGCTCAACCTCGGCGTCGCCGCCCCCGCCGCGGCGATGTTCGTCTTCTACTTCGCGGTGCTGTCCGAGGTCTCCCCGCCGACCGCGCTCGCCGCGGTGGCCGCCGCCGCGGTGACCGGCGGCCGGCTCGTCCCGACGATGTGGCAGACCCTGCGGTACGCGCTGCCCGCGTATCTGATCCCGATCGCCTTCGTCATCACGCCAACCGGTCTCGGGCTGCTCGGCATCGGCGGGGTGGAACGGATCCTGGTGGCCGGCGTGGTCTCGGCGCTCGGCGTCACCGTGCTGGCGGTGGCCGCGGGCGGCTGGCTGCCCGGCGTCGGCCCGGCCGGCGTGCCCGAGCGGATCGTCGGCGCGGTCGCCGGGCTGGTGCTGCTCTGGCTCGAACCCGTGCCCGTCACCGTCGGCGCCGTCCTGGCCGCGCTGACCCTGACGGGTGTGCTCGTCCGACGTGGATCCGCCGGCCGCGCCGGGGTCCCGTCGGTGCCACAACAGCTGGACCATGGGGAGGAGTAGAGAGTGAGACGGATCGACACGCGGGTTGCCGCTGTCGTCGGAGTGCTGGCCCTCGTCGCGGCCGGTGCCGCCGGATGCGGGGGCCGGCAGGACGGGGCGGCGACGGACGACGCCGCCAGCGAGGTCACCTGCAAGGTCACCAAGGACACCCGGGTCGGCATCGCCACCGGCAACGCCACCGGCGTCTACTACGTCGTCGGCAACGCGCTGGCCGGCCAACTTGCGGCGACGACCGACGGCAAGCTCACCGGCACGGCCGCCGAGACGGGCGCCTCGGTGCAGAACATCGAACAGCTCGTGGCCGGCCAGTACGACGTCGCCTTCTCGCTCTTCGACACCGCGGTCAACGCGGTGCAGGGCAAGGGCAGCTTCAGCAGCCCGCAGCCGGTGAAGGCGCTGGCCCGGATCTACGACAACTACACGCAGGTGGTCGTGCGGGCCGACGCGGGGATCACCTCGGTCGCCGACATGAAGGGCAAGAAGATCTCCACCGGCTCGCCCAAGTCCGGCACTGAGGTCATCGCCAACCGGCTGCTCACCGCCGCCGGCCTCGACCCGGCCAAGGACATCCAGGCGCAGCGCCTCGACCTGACCAAGACCGTCGACGGCATGAAGGACGGCAGCATCGACGGCTTCTTCTGGTCCGGGGGCCTGCCCACCGGCGGCCTCACCGACCTCTTCACCACCGCCGGCGACAAGGTCAAGTTCCTCGACCTCAGCCCGCTGCTGCCCAAGATGGCCGAGCTGAACCCGGCGTACCAGGCCGGGACCATCGGCAAGGACGTCTACAAGACCGCGGCGGACACCCCGACCATCCTGGTGCCGAACGTGCTGCTGGTCCGCGACAACCTGGACGCCAACGTGGCCTGCGCGATCACCAGGACGGTCTTCGAGAAGAAGGACGCCCTGGCCCAGGCCAACCCGGCCGCCAAGGCCATCGACCTGCAGAACGCCCGCAAGACCGACCCGGTGTCGCTGCACCGGGGTGCGGACAAGGCGCTCAAGGACCTCGGCGCGAGCTGATCCGACGACGCCGGGCCCGGACGATCCGTCCGGGCCCGGCACCCTACCCCGACCGGGAGATCCAGTGCCGCTCCCCCTCCCCGGCCGCGTACGCCGGCACCACCGCCCGCCGGGCCACACCCACCGGCTCTGGTCGGTCCGCACCCAACTGCTCGCGCCGATCCTGGTGGCGACGGCCGGCCTGGTGGTGCTCGGCGCCGCCCAGACCGACGCCGCGCTGGCCGCCTCCGCCGACGCCGACCGGGCCCGCGTCCTCGCTGGCACGGCCACCGCGACCGTACGGCTGGTGCACGAGCTGGAACGCGAGCTGGGCGAGACGGCGGCGCTGCGCCAGCGGGGCGGCACGGCCGGCCGGCCGCTGGTCGACGCCCAACGGCGGCGGGTGGACGCCGCGATCGACCGCTACCGGTCGGCCAGCGGCGACGCGCGGCGGGCCGCCCCGGACCTGGCCCCGGTGCTCAACGACGCGGACGGCCAACTCGGCCAACTTGACCCCACCCGCAAGCTCGCGCTGGCCGGCGACAGGGGTGACCCGGCGTACGTGATGCTGGTCGACTCGCTGCTCGCCGTCGCCGACGCTCTGCCGGCCCAGCTGCGCGACGCCCATCTGGCCAACGGCGCCCGCGAGGTGGCGGCCATGGCCACCCAGGAGCACCTGGCGTCCCTGGAGCGCGACCTGCTGCGCGGCGTCTTCGTCCGGGGTGCCCTGGCCCGGGGTGAGCTGGTCCGGCTCGGCCGGTTGCGCGGCGCCCGGGAGCAGCGTCAGGCCGAGTTCCTCCGGATCGCCATCGGCCCGGCGAAGACCGCCTGGTACCGGGTGATCGCCGGCGGCGACGTCGAGACGGCCCGCCGGATGCGCGACGACGTGCTGGACACCGACGGCGGGCCCGAGGCGCTGAAGACCGACGGCGACGCCTGGTACGTGGCGCAGAGCGGCACGATCCGCCGGTACAACCTGCTGGGCCGGGAACTCTCCGAGGACCTCGACCGGGACGCCGCCGCGCTGGCCCGGGCCGCCCGGCAGCGCGCCCTGCTCACCGCCGGGGGGACCACCACGGTCGCGCTCGCCTCGCTGGTCACCGCGGTGCTGCTGGCGGTACGCACCAGCCGCCGGCTGCGCCGGCTGCGAGTCGCCGCGCTCACCATGGCGAACCGGGAGCTGCCGGAACGGATCACCGCGATCGCCGCGGGCGAGGGCAGCCCGGGCGACGGCACGGCGACCCGGCTGACCGCCGGCATCCGCCGCGGCCGGGACGAGGTGGCCCAGGTGGCCGAGGCGTTCGACACGGTGAACAAGGCCGCGCTGCGGCTCGCCGGCGAGCAGGCCGAGCTGCGGCTGGACGTGACCCGGATGGCCGAGGCGCTGGCCCGCCGCATCCGTACGCTGATCACCCGCCAGCTGCGACTGCTGGACGATTTCGAACGCGAGGAGACCGACCCGGACGCGCTGGACCGATTCTTCGCGCTGGACCACCTCGCCGCCCGCCTGCGCCGCAACGGGGAGAACCTGCTGGTCCTCGCCGGGGGCGAGCCGGGCCGTGGGCACGAGGGGGCGCTGCTCCTCGACGACGCGGTCCGGGCGGCGGCCTCCGAGATCGAGGACTACCCCCGGGTCGAGGTCGACGTGCCGACCGCGGCGGTGCACGGCGCGGCGGTCGGCAACCTGGTGCACCTGCTGGCCGAGCTGCTGGAGAACGCCACCGTCTACTCCCCGCCGGAGGCGCCGGTGCTGGTGGACGGGCGGCGCACGGTCGACGGGGTCACGCTGCGGGTGCACGACCAGGGCATCGGCATCAGCGAGAGCCGGCTGGCCGAGATCAACGAACGGCTCGCCGCGCCGGCCGCGCTCTCCAGCGCCGCGGCCGGCAGCATGGGCCTGCACGTGGTGGCCCACCTGGCCGCCCGGCACGGCATCCGGGTGCAGCTGCACCACACCGACACCGGCACGGTCGCCCAGGTGGAGGTGCCCGAGTCCGCGCTGACGCGGGTCGAGTCGGCCACCCGGCGGCCCGATCGCCGGCCGACCGCCGGCAGCGGCGCGCCCTGGTTCCGGCCCGGGCCGGCGGTTACCTTGCCGGTGGCCGACGCCCGCGACCTGGCCACCAGCCCGCTCCACCCGGCCGCCCGGCACGACGCCCCCACCGTCGCCGTGCCGGTGATCGCCACCCGCCCGCCGGCCGCGCCCGCCGGCACCGCGCGCGGCGTCGCCGCCGTGCCCCCGCCCGGCACCGCCCTCCCGGCCCCCGCCGCCGCCCAGGTCCGCCCGGCCGGCGGTTCGCCCACGCCGGCCGCCGGGGGCCCGCTGCCGCGCCGGACCCGGGGCGGGCAGCTGCCCGCGGCCATGCCGGCCACCGCCCCGCCGCCCCGACCCGCCGACGACCTGCTCGACCCGGAGGTGGTGCGGGCCCGCCTGTCCGCGCTCGCCGAGGGCGTGGCCAGCGCGACGCGGCGTACCCCGAACACCACACCCACCGGGAGAAATCCATGACCTCATCCGTGACCGCCGGGCTCGACTGGTTGCTGGCGAACTTCGCCGAGCGGGTGCCGGACGTGTCGCACGCCCTCGCGGTGTCCCAGGACGGGCTGCGGCTGGCCGCCTCCCCCGACCTGTCCATCGAGCAGGTGGACCAGCTCTCCGCGGTGATCAGCGGGCTGGCCAGCCTGGGCCTGGGCGCCGCCCGGCTGATGTCCGCCGGCCGGGTACGCCAGCAGATCCTCGACATGGACGGCGGGGTGATGCTGGTGATGGCGATCGGCGAGCGGGCCCTGCTCGGGGTGCTCGCCGCGCCCGGCTGCGACCTGGGCCAGATCGGCTTCGAGACGGCGACCCTGGCCCAGCGGGTGGCGGAGGCGCTGGAACCGGCGGTCCGCCCGTGACCGGCCGCCCGCTGCGGCTGGCGGCCGTGCTGCTGCTGGCCGCCCTGGTGGCCGGCTGCGGTGCGGCCGACCCCGGCCCGCGGGCGTGGCACGGCGGGCGGATCTTCCTCGCCACCGGCAACACCACCGGCGTCTACTACCAGCTCGGCGGCGGCTACGCGGACCTGATCAGCCGGCACCTGCCCGGCTACGAGGCGCGGGCCGAGCCGACCGGCGCCTCGGTGGAGAACATCAACCGGCTGGCCAGCGGCGACATGGAGATCGCCTTCAGCCTGGCGGACACGGCGGCGGACGCGGTCAACGGGCGGGGCGCGTTCGACGGCCAACCACAGCCGGTACGCGCGCTGGCCCAGGTCTACCGCAACTACACCCACGTGATCGTCCGGACCGGCGGGAAGATCGACAGCTTCGCCGAACTGCGCGGCAAGCGGATCTCCACCGGCTCGCCGAAGTCCGGCACCGACATCATCGCGGGACGGCTGCTGACCGCGGCCGGGATCAACCCGGACCGGGACATCCAGCGCCTCAACCTGTCGCTGCCGGAGACGGTGAAGCGGATGCGGGCGGGCACCCTGGATGCGATGTTCTTCTCCGGCGGCCTGCCCACCCCGGGCATCAAGGACCTGCTCGCCAGCGCGCCCGGGACGTTCCAGTTGCTCCCCCTCACCGACCTGGTCGAGCCGCTCGCCGCCCGGTACGGCTCGGTCTACACCACGGCCACCCTGCCGAAGGAGGTCTACGGCACCCCAGCGGCCACGCCGACCATCACCGTGGCGAACGTGATCCTGGTCGCTGCGGACATGCCGGACCAGCTCGCGTACGACCTGACCCGGGTGCTCTTCACGTACCAGGGTGAGCTGATCAAGGTGCACCCCGAGGCGGGCAACTTCAGCCGGGAGAGCGCGGCGGGCACCGATCCGATCCCGCTGCACCCGGGCGCCGCCCGCTACTACCGCAACGGCTGACGTTCAGAGGTTCGCCGGGGCGGTGGCCGACCGGGCGGCGGCGACCAGGCGGTCGGTCTCGGCGAGCACCGCCTCGTCGTCGGCGGGCGTGCCCGGGTCGTAGCGGACCGTCCAGGTCAGCCCGTCCACCCCGGACACCCGGCGGGCGGCGATCCGGCCAGCGCCGCCGGGCACCGGGTGGTGGCTGGTGTACGCCACCGACCGGGTGACCCGGGCCCGCACCTGGTGCGGCAGGTCGCCCGGGTCGAGCAGCAGGTAGGTCTCGGCCGGGCAGTCCGCCACCACCAGGTAGCCGTCGCGCTCGGCGACCCGCTCGGCCGGGGTGACGGTGAGCTCGCGCCCCGACCAGACCGCCTTGAGGATGTCGTGCCACCCGATCCGGTGCCCCCGGCCGGGCAGCCAGAGCCCGAGGTTGCTGGCGACCACCACGCCGTCGCCCTCGCCGTTGCCGACGGCGGCCCAGGCGAGCACCCGCTCCTCGGCGGCCAGCGGCGGGCGGGCGCCGGGCGGCAGCTTGGGCTTGCGGTTGAACAGTCCCATCACAGTCCTCCCGCGGCCTGCTCGCGCAGCGCCCGCGCGTGCTGCTCCAGCGAGAGCAGTTCCCCGAAGAGCGCGAAGTACTCGTCCTTGTTGCTCACCGGGTTGATCCGCTGGATCTTCGACTTGAGGTCCTTGATCCGGCCGGTCACCGAGCCCCACTGGAGCCGGGCCATGGTGATCGAGACGTACCGGGGGTCGGGCTCGCCGTCGATGCGCAGCGGCTCGACGGCCAGCTCGCCGACGAGCGCCTGGCCCGCCAGGTCGTCGCAGGCGTCCCGGACCTGCTCGATCCAGACCGCGCCGCTGGTGGCCGCCGCCACCCCGCCGGCCGCCGCGATCGCCGCCCGCACCGCGACGTGCACCGGGTGCCGGTATTCGCCGGCCTCCACCGCGTCGAACATCGGGCCGGCCAGCACCGGCTCCTGGAGGGCGAGCTTCAGCGCCTCCCGCTCGACCATCGACTGCGGGCTGTCCACGGTCGGCGCCGCCGGCCCGGAGCGGGCCGGGGCGGCGGCCTCGCCGGCCGGCTTCCCGGACGCGGCGGCCAGCACCGCACGCTGCACCGGCTCGATCTCCATGCCGAGGTCGCCGGCGAGCTTGCGGACGTACTCGGGGCGCTTCTCCCGGTCCTTGATCTTGGCGACCAGCGGGGCGGCCCGGCGCATCGCCTCCACCCGGCCGTCAACGGTGTCCAGGTCGTACCGGTTGATCACGTGGCGGAGCGCGAAGTCGACCAGCGGCTCGCGGCGGGCGACCAGGTCACGGACGGCCAGATCGCCCTTGGCCAGGCGCAGCTCGCACGGGTCCATGTTGTCCGGGCTGACCGCGATGAAGGTACGCCCGACGAAGCGCTGGTCGTCCTCGAAGGCGCGCAGCGCGGCCTTCTGCCCGGCGGCGTCCCCGTCGAAGGTGAAGATGATCTCGCCGGCTCGCTCGTCGCTGTCGAAGAGCACCCGACGGAGGACGGAGATGTGGTCCGACCCGAACGACGTGCCGCACGTGGCCACCGCGGTCGGGACGTCTGCCAGGTGGCAGGCCATCACGTCGGTGTAGCCCTCGACCACGACCACCTTGCCCTGCTTGGCGATCTCCCGCTTGGCCTGGTCGATGCCGTAGAGGACGTGGGACTTCTTGTAGATCGGCGTCTCGGGGGTATTCAGGTATTTCGGGCCGTCGTCGTCGTCGAACAGCTTGCGGGCGCCGAAGCCGATCACGTCGCCGGTGAGGTCGCGGATCGGCCAGAGCAGCCGCCGGCGGAACCGGTCGATCAGGCTGCCCGAGCGGGACGGGCGGGACAGCCCGGCGGTGACCAGCTCGTCGTGGGTGAAGCCCTGCTGCCGCAGGTGCTTGGTGAGCAGGTCCCAGGCGTCGGGGGCGAAGCCGCAGCCGTAGCGCTCGGCGGCGGCCCGGTCGAAGCCGCGCCGGGCCAGGAACTCCCGGGCCGGACGGGCGCCGGCGGTGCTTAGCTGGGCGCGGTAGAACTCGACGGCGGCAGCGTGCGCGGCGACCAGCCGCTGCCGCTGCCCCTGCTGCGGCCGGTCGCGTCGCGGGGCCGACCGGTCGTCCTCGACGTAGCGGAGCTGGATGCCGGCGCGAGCGGCCAGCCGCTCGACGGACTCCACGAAGCTCAGGTGCTCGGCGTCCATCAGGAACTTGATGGCGTCGCCGCCAGCCCCGCAGCCGAAGCAGTACCAGACGTTGCGGGCGGGCGAGACGTTGAACGAGGGGCTCTTCTCGTCGTGGAACGGGCACAGCCCCTTGAGGTTGCCGCCGCCGGCCGACTTGAGGGTCACCGTGTCGGAGATGACCTCGGCGATCGAGGTGCGCTCGCGGACCAGCGCGATGTCCTCGTCCCGGATCCGCCCCGCCATCTCCGCCACCCCCTCGGCGTACATCCTGCCCTGCCGGACCGACGATCCGACGGTCGGGGGACACCCGGTGTGGCGAATGCCGCCCGGGCTCGCGCGTTCCGCCCCGGAGGTCACGCCGGGTCCGCGATCATCGGTGACTGTGCGAGGGGCGGGCGGTGGGGCGGCCTCCTGGGCGAGCCGGCTGACCGCCCGGCTCGCCCTCCCCGGTCGTCGGGCGGACGACGCCGGGCAACGGCACGCCAGCTGGCTCGAGCTCTTCTTCGACGTGATGTTCGTCTTCGCGCTCGGCGCCGTGGTCAACCGGCTGGGCCACGAGCCCCGAACCTCGGCGGTGCTCGCCGCGTGCGGCCTCTTCGTGGTGCTGCAGTGGGCCTGGGTGGGCCAGGTCTTCTACGACACCCGGTACGACCCGGACGACATCCCGCACCGACTGCTGGTCCTGGTGGCGCTGGTCGGCGTCGGGGCACTCACCCTCGGCGTGGCCGAGGCCCCCAACGGCGTGCTGCTGCCGGCCGGCTTCCTCGTGGTCCGCGGCGTCCTGCTACTGCTCTACCTGCGGGCCCGATCGACCGGGGAGCCGGCCCGCCTGGTGACCAACGTCTACCTGGTCGGTTTCGGCATGGGCTGGGCGATCTGGCTCGCCTCGCTGGCCGTGCCGGCGTCCACCCGGCCGGCCATGTGGACCGCGGCGATGGCCGTCGAGCTGGCCACGCCCTGGCTGGGGTTGCGCCGGCTGAGCCGGTTCCCGGTGGACGTGGTGCACCTGCCCGAGCGGATCGGCCAGTTCGCGATCATCGTCCTGGGCAGCGCGCTGGCCGACCTGCTGGCCGCGGTCCCGGCCGGATCCGGGCCGCGCATCATCGGCGCGGCGGCGATCGCGTTCACCATCCCGGCCGCGGTCTGGTGGGTCTACACCACCTTTGTCAACGCCGGCCTGGCGATGGCCCGGCTGCGCGGCGGGGTGGGCTACACCCACCTGCACATCCCGCTGGGCGCGGGGCTGCTGCTGCTCGGCTGGTCGCTCGGGGAGGTGGTCCGGCAGGTCGAGGCGGACGCGCCGACCACTCGACCCATGGTCCGGCTGATCCTGGCGGCCTCCCTGGTGACCTGGCTGCTCTGCGGGCTCGGCCTGAACTGGCTGTCGGTGGAGCGGCCGGACGTCCGCCGGCTCGCCATCACCGGCTACGGGATCGCCTCGGTCGCCGTGATCAGCGCCGTCGTGGCCCGACCGCTCCCCCTGCTCGTGTTGCTCGCCGCGGCGGTCGCCGGATACGCGGTGCTCGCCAGCCGGCATCTGACCGGCCAGGCGCGCAAGCGTTGACGCGCCGCCTCAGGCCGGACGCCCGGAGCTGCGGGCATCCTCCCCGATCCGGGGAAAGGGCTCGATGGAGAAGACCACCTCGACCGGCACCTCGAAGTACGCCGCGATCCGCAGCGCCAGGTGCAGGCTGGGCCGGAACTCGCCCCGTTCCAGGTAGCCGACCGTCTGGTAGTGCACGCCCAGCGCATCGGCGAGCTGCCGCCGGGAGATGCCCCGCTCGGCGCGCAGCACGGCGATCCGATTGTGCACGTTCTCACTCATCGACGCCCTCTCACATGGCCCGCTGCATGGCCTTCTCCCGGCGGGCCGCGACCCGGGAGCCGGACTCGCGGCGGGCCATCCGGCGCAGCACGACCGGGGCCAGGGTCAGCCCGAGCACGGCCCAGAGGCCCAGCACACCGAACGTCTCCAGCTGCCGCCAGGACCCGCCCAGCTCGACGGCGGCCAGCTCCGGCGGCAGCAGCGCCGAGCGCATCCCCAACCCTAGCCAGTAGACCGGGAAGGCCTGGGCAACGGCCTGGAGCCAGCCCGGGTAGCCGTTGATCGGATAGAAGATGCCGGAGAGCGCGATGAGGCCGAAGGTCGGCAGCACCACCAGGCCCATGTTGCGGGGGTTCTCGATCAGCGAGCCGATCACCGCGCCCAGCGGCAGCGTCGCCACCAGCCCGAGCGGCACCACCCAGGCCATCGTGAGCCAGGCGCCGCCGTCGGTGAGCCGGATCCCATCCAGGAAGAACAGCCCCGGGGTGAGCTGGAGGACCAGCCCGATCAGCGCCACCGCCGAGAGCATGACGATCTTCCCGATCAGGTAGCCGAGCATCCCGTTCGGCGTCGCCTTGGCCCGCAGCAGGGTGCCGTCCTCCCGGTCGACGATGAGCTGCTGGGACAGGCCGATCAGCCCGCCGAACGCGAGCCCCATGCCGAGAGCGCTGGGCAGCGTACGCGCGCCGAGGGAGAAGGAGGTGCCGGGCACGGTGGCGCCACGCATGAAGAACATGGTGACCAGCAGGACCGCGGTCGGGAAGAAGTAGTTCCACAGGTCCTGCGCGTTGGTGAAGGTGTTGCGCAGCTCGATCACGCCGCGCTGGACGCCGGCCCGGACGGCCGCCGTGGTCGGGTTCATGCCGCCACCTCGCTCCGCTCGGCGCCGGCATGAGGCACCACGGCGCTGCACTGATGATTCGCTCGCTCGCTCATCGCTCGCTCCCCTGCCGCCAGACCGAGGCCGCCGCCGTGCCGGCCCGGACCCCGGATTCCTCCTCGTAGACCAGTGCCATGTACGCGTCCTCCAGGCTGGCCCGGCGCACCTCCAACTCCTGCACGCTGTCGCCGTGCTGGCGCAGCAGGTCGCGGACGAAGCCGGTGGCGTCGGCCGCGGCGTGCACGAAGCGCTCGCCGTCCCGGGTCCACCGGATCTCCGCGTCCCCGGCGACCCGCCGGGCCAGCTCGTCGGATGAGCCGTCGGCGATGATCCGGCCGCCGGCCAGGATGAGGATGCGGTCGGCGAGCTTCTCCGCCTCGTCGAGGTCGTGCGTGGTGAGCAGGATGGTGGTCTCGTCCAGGTCGGCGAGGCGGTGCACCAGCTCATGGAACTCGCGCCGGGCGGCCGGGTCGAAGCCGACCGTCGGCTCGTCCAGGAAGAGCAGCTCCGGGCGGCCCACGATGCCGACCGCCACGTCCAGCCGGCGGCGCTGGCCGCCGGAGAGCTGGTGCACCCGCTTGGCCGCGTGCGGGGTGAGGCCCACGGTGTCCAGCAGCTCGTCGACCGGCCAGGGCCGGCTGATCCGGTCGGTGGCGTACGCCGCGTAGAAGGCGCCCAGGTGGGCCAGCAGGTCCCGGACCCGCCACTTGCCGTGGTCGCGCCACGACTGGAGCACCACGCCCATGCGGGCGCGCCACCGCTCGTCGCCCCGGCCGGGGTCGACGCCGAGGACGCGGACCTCCCCCGCCGAGCGCATCCGGAAGCCCTCCAGGATCTCGATGGTGGTGGTCTTGCCGGCGCCGTTGGGCCCGAGCAGGGCGAGCACCTCGCCGCGCCGGGCGGTGAAGTCGACCCCGTGCAGCACGTCGACGGTGCCGTACCGCATGCGCAGGTCGCGGACGTCGAGGACCAGGTCCTCGCCGGGCGGGTGGGGAGCCGGGGCGACTCCCGGCAGTTCGACCGCAGTCATACCGCGAAATGTAGCACCTCTACTACATGTCGAGGCACACCCGCTCTCGGTTGCGATCGCGACAGGTCAGCAGCCCGGCAGGGTCGGTCAGGCGGGCAGGGCGGCGGCGCCGTACTCGTCGGCCTCGACCTGGGCGTTCCAGGCGGCCTTGGTGGACCGCCAGCCCTCGTCGTCCAGGCCGCGCCGCCAGTAGCCGGAGATGGACAGCGCGTCCCGGGGCACCGCGCGCTCGACGCGCAGCAGCCGGCGCAACTCCCGGACAGCGGTGGCCTCGCCGTGGACGAAGGCGTGCACCCGGCCGGGCGGGAAGTCGAGCGCCCGGACCGCCTCCACCAGCGCCGCGCCCGCCGGACGGCCGGCGCGGTGCAGCCAGCTCAGCTCGACCGCACCCGGGCTGGTCAGCGGCAGCTCGTCGGCCGGGCCGTCGACCTCCAGGTAGACCTTCGCGGGCGCGCCGGCGGGCAGCCGCTCCAGGGCGGCGGCGATCGCCGGCAGGGCGCTCTCGTCCCCCACCAGCAGGTGCCAGTCGGCCGCCGGGTCCGGGGCGTACGCCCCTCCGGGGCCGGTGAACAGCACCCGGTCGCCGGGGCGCAGGCCGGCCGCCCACGGCCCGGCCAGCCCCTGGTCGCCGTGGTACACCACGTCGACGGTGAGCTCGCCGGCCGCCGCGTCCCAGGCCCGCACCGTGTACGCCCGCAGCCGCGGCCACTGCGCGGCCGGGAACTCCCGCTTGATCGTGGCCAGGTCGGTGGGGTGCGGGTAGACCACCCCGGCCGGCGGGAAGAGGAACTTGATGTAGTGATCGGTGTACGCGCCCACCGGCAGGCCGGCCAGTTCCTCCCCGCCCAGCACCAGCCGGACCAGGTGCGGGGTGGGCCGCTCGGTCCGTACGACCGTGGCGGCGGTGACCTTCTTCGGACGCTCCGTCATAACACTTAGGCTAGCCTAAATCGCCTGGTCGCCCACTTCCGCCCGGGTCTCTCCCCCGTCGGTGCCGGCACGATCCGGACAAATCGCGCGGGGCGGGTCAGCTGCGGGCCAGGCGGACGTGCCAGGCCTGGGCGGCCGGGTCGGTGAGCGAGGCCACCTGGTCGATCACCACCCGCAGCCGCGCGGCGTCGTCCGGCGCCTCCCGCCACAGCGGCGCGAAGACCGGGTCGAGCGCGTCCGGCGCCCGGTCGGCCAGGACGGCGACCAGGTCGGCGAGGATCTCCCGCTGCTGGGCGTACCGGATGCCGGCGCCGGGGCGGCGCATCACGTAACGCAGCGCGATGCCCTTGAGCAACGCGCACTGCGCCCGGATCCGGCGCGGCACCACCAGGTCGGCGGCGTACCGGCGGTGCGGGCCGGGGCCGTGCCGCTCCTCGGTGGCGGCCACCACGCTGGCGACGAAGCGGCCGGTGAGCACGCTGGTGGTCGCCTTCAGCGCCGCCAGCGCCCGGTGGCTGCCGTCGTACGCGGCGAGCGGGGCGAGCGCCGGCTCGGCGAGCAGTTCGACCAGCACCTCGTGCAGGTCCTCGGGAGCCTCCCCCGAGTAGGTGGCGGCCACGTCGGCGCAGAGCGCCCGCCGCTCCGCCGGGTCGGTCAGCAGCGGCCGCAGGCTGACGTACCCGCCGTGGATGCCGTCCTCGACGTCGTGGACCGAGTACGCCACGTCGTCGGCCCAGTCCATCACCTGCGCCTCCAGGCAGCGCCGGCCGCCGGCCGGGGCCCCGGCGCGCAGCCAGTCGAAGACCTGGCGGTCGTCGGCGTACACGCCGAACTTGCGCTGGCCGGGGCGGCGCTCCCAGGGGTATTTGCTGACCGCGTCGAGGGCGGCCCGGGTCAGGTTGAGCCCGGCGGAACGGCCGTCCGGGCCGAGTACCTTCGCCTCCAGCCGGGTGAGCACCCGCAGCGTCTGCGCGTTGCCCTCGAAGCCGCCGCAGCCGGCGGCGAGGAGGTCCAGGGCGTCCTCGCCGTTGTGCCCGAAGGGCGGATGCCCCAGGTCGTGCGCCAACCCGGCGGTGTCCACCACGTCCGGGTCGCAGCCGAGCCGGGCGCCCATCTCCCGGGCGATCTGCGCCACTTCGAGGGAGTGGGTCAGCCGGGTACGCAGGAAGTCGTCGGTGCCCGCCGTGTGCACCTGGGTCTTCGCGGCGAGCCGGCGGAACGCCGCCGAGTGCAGCACGCGCGCCCGGTCCCGCTCGTACGGCGACCGCCCGGAGCCGGTGTCCTTGGGCGCCTCGACGACGAAGCGCGCCGCGTCGTCGGCGTCGGGGCCGGTGGTCAACCGTCATCCCCGCGGTCGCGCCACCGCTCGCGCCCGGGCCGCGGCCGCCGGCCGTCGCGGGGTTCGCGACTGTGGGGCTCGCGGACCCGGCTCACTCCTTGCGCCCCCGAAGCACGCAGAACTCGTTGCCCTCCGGGTCGGCCAGCACGGTCCACCCGACCTCGCCCTGGCCGATGTCCACGTGCCGGGCGCCCATGTCGACCAGCCGCTCGACCTCGGCCTCCTGGTCCGCCGGGCGCAGGTCGAGGTGCAGCCGGTTCTTGGTCTCCTTCGCGGCGGTGACCGGAACGAAGGTGATGGCGGGGAGCTGGTCCGGCGCCCGGCGGATCTCCACCGCGTCCGGCTTCTCGCTGACCACCTGGTAGCCGAGCGCCTCGGCCCACCAGTGCGCGAGCCGCGATGGGTCCAGGGCGTCCACGGTCAGGCTCTCCCAGACGCTGCTCATGCGGCCACCCTTCGTTGCGAGATCGGGCAGTGATCGAATCAGCCCAGGTTACGCCCGACCACGCGGATCGGCGCGCCTGGCGCGTTCGGTCGATCATGAGGTTGGCGGCGGCAGCCGAGGTCGGCCGCCAACCTCATGATCATCGAGGGTCGGGCGGTCAGCGGGAGTCGGAGCCCTGGGTCTCGACCACGGCCCGGCCCGCCTCCAGACGGGCCACCGGCACCCGGAACGGCGAGCAGGAGACGTAGTCGAGCCCGACCTCGTGGAAGAAGTGCACCGAGTCGGGGTCGCCGCCGTGCTCGCCGCAGACGCCGAGCTTCAGCCCCGGCCGGGCGGCCCGTCCCTCCTCGGCGGCGATCCGGACCAGCCGGCCGACGCCCTCGGCGTCGATCGACTCGAACGGCGAGATGCCGAAGATGCCCAGCTCCAGGTAGCGCCAGAAGAAGGCGCCCTCCACGTCGTCGCGGGAGAAGCCCCAGCCCATCTGGGTCAGGTCGTTGGTGCCGAAGGAGAAGAACTGGGCCGCCTCGGCGATCTGCCCTGCGGTCAGCGCCGCCCGGGGCACCTCGATCATCGTGCCGATCAGCACCTCGACGCCGCTGTCCCCGACCACCTCGGCGATGATCTTCTCGGCCTCGGCGCGTACCGTCTCCAGCTCCTGCACGGCGCCGACCAGCGGGACCATGATCTCCGGGCAGGCCGACCCGCCGGACCGGGTGACCGCCACGGCGGCCTCGGCGATCGCGCGGACCTGCATGGCGAACAGGCCGGGGATGACCAGGCCCAGGCGTACGCCGCGCAGGCCGAGCATCGGGTTCTCCTCGTGCATCCGCCGGACGGCGGCGAGCAGCGCCTCCTCCTTGGCCACGTCCTCGCCGCGCTCCTGGGCGACCGCGACGTTGACGGCGAGCTGCTCCAGCGGGGGCAGGAACTCGTGCAGCGGCGGGTCGATCAGCCGCACGGTGACCGGCAGGCCGTCCATCTCGCGGAAGATCTCCACGAAGTCCTCCCGCTGCAACGGCAGCAGCGCGGCCAGCGCCGCCTCCCGCTCCTCGTCCCCGGCGGCCAGGATCAGCCGCTCCACCAGCTCCCGCCGGTCGCCGAGGAACATGTGCTCGGTGCGGCACAGGCCGATGCCCTGGGCGCCGAACCGCCGGGCCCGGGCCGCGTCCGCGCCGGTGTCGGCGTTCGCCCGGACCGCCAGCCGCCGCTTGGCGTCGGCGTGGGTCATGATCCGGTGTACGGCCCGGACCAACGGGTCGTCGATCTGCTCCGGGTCGAGGGTGCCCTCGAAGTACTGCACCACCTCGGACGGCGTGGCCGGCACCTCGCCGAGGTAGACCTTGCCGGTGGTGCCGTCGATGGAGACCACGTCGCCCTCGTTGACGGTCTGCCCGGCGACGGTGAACTTCTTCGCCGGGATGTCGACCTGGAGTTCGTCCGCGCCGGACACGCAGGTCTTGCCCATGCCCCGGGCCACCACGGCGGCGTGGCTGGTCTTGCCGCCCCGCGAGGTGAGGATGCCCTTGGCGGCGATCATGCCGTTCAGGTCGTCGGGGTTCGTCTCCCGGCGGACCAGGATCACCGCCTCGCCCTCGGCGGCCAGCTCGACGGCCCGGGCGGAGGTGAAGACGGCCTTGCCGACCGCCGCGCCGGGCGACGCCCCGATGCCCTTGGCCACCGGCTCGAACTCGTGGTCGAGCTTGAACCGGGGGAACATCAGCTGGGCGAGCTGCGCGCCGTTGACCCGGTGCAGCGCCTCGTCCAGGTCGATCAGGCCCTCGTCGACGAGTTGGCCGGCGATGACGAAGGCCGCCGCGGCGGTGCGCTTGCCGACCCGGGTCTGCAGCATCCAGAGCTTGCCGCGCTCGATGGTGAACTCGATGTCGCAGAGGTCCTTGTAGTGCTCCTCCAGCCGGGCCATGTAGTCGAGCAGCTCGTCGTAGGACTTCTTGTCGATCCGCTCCAGCTCCTGCAACGGCACGGTGTTGCGGATGCCGGCGACCACGTCCTCGCCCTGCGCGTTGGCCAGGTAGTCGCCGTAGATGCCCTGGGCGCCGCTGCTTGGGTCGCGGGTGAAGGCGACGCCGGTGCCGGAGTCGGCGCCGAGGTTGCCGAAGACCATGGCCACCACGTTGACCGCGGTGCCCAGGTCGGCCGGAATGCGCTCCTGCCGCCGGTAGACCACCGCGCGCTCGGCGTTCCACGACTCGAAGACGGCGCGAATGGCCAGGTCGAGCTGCTCGCGGGGCTCCTGGGGGAACTCCCGGCCGGTGTGCTTCGCGAAGATCTTCTTGAACGTGTCGACCAGCCCGCGCAGGTCGTCCGCGTCCAGGTCGAGGTCGTTGTCCGTGCCTTTGGCGCGCTTGGCGTCGTCGATGGCGTGCTCGAACTCCTCGCCCGGCACCTCGCAGACGGTCTTGCCGAACATCTGGATCAGGCGGCGGTAGGAGTCCCAGGCGAACCTGTCGTTCCCCCCGGCCTGTGCGCTGAGTCCGACCACGCTCCGGTCGTTGAGGCCGACGTTCAGGACGGTCTCCATCATGCCGGGCATGGAGAACTTGGCCCCCGAGCGGACCGAGACGAGCAGCGGGTCCTCCGGGTCGCCGAGCTTGCGGCCCATCTCCCGCTCCAGGGACTCCAGGTGCGCCGCGATCTGGCCGGCCAGCCCGTCCGGCTCCCGGCCGGTCGCCAGGTACGCCTTGCAGGCCTCGGTGGTGATGGTGAAGCCGGGCGGCACCGGCAGCCCGAGATTGGTCATCTCGGCCAGGTTGGCCCCTTTGCCGCCGAGCAGCTCCTTGAGGTCCTTGTTGCCCTCGGCGAAGTCGTAGACGTACTTGTGATCGACCGTCTCTTGCGCTGCCACCAGAGCCTCCCACGCGCGCCGGAATAGACACTTAACGAAGGTTCAGTTCGGACATACCCCGAGACCGACCACCGGTAATCCCGGTGTCGTCAGCGATCGGTGGGCGAAGGTTAAGCGAACATCGAGGGGCCTGGGACCGTTCGGTGACTATTGGCACAACCGTCACCACTATCCGCGTTCGTACCGGCTTTTGGGAACGCTTCCACGCGCAGGATCACGCAATTCCCCGTTCCTCTCGTACGCTTGACGGCACTGGTTCCGCTGAACCTCACCTTTGCCATATCCGGCGCAAATACACCCGGGAGCCGTCACCGTGCCGACCACCCCCGCCGCCCCGTCCGAGACCGGTCCCGAGCCGCTCGACCCGGTCGAGCTCTCCGCCCGCCAGCCCGCCGCCGCTGAGCTGGCCCGGAGCGCCGCCCACACGGCCGGCGAGCTGCTCGCCCCGCCCACGCCGGTGCGCCTGGGTGACGTGGTGCCCGCCCCCGAGCTGGTCGCGCCGGACCCGGCGGCCGACTTCCTGCTCCCCGAGGACGCGGTAATCCGCGTCGACGCCGACCCGGCCGCCCGGGACGTCGCCGAACAGCTCGCC
Source organism: Micromonospora sp. RTBAU3-60 (assembly GCF_054963695.1). Classification (NCBI taxonomy): domain Bacteria; kingdom Bacillati; phylum Actinomycetota; class Actinomycetes; order Micromonosporales; family Micromonosporaceae; genus Micromonospora; species Micromonospora sp. RTBAU3-60. The sequence goes on from NZ_JBUEGB010000038.1 coordinate 54,337, forward strand.
GAGCTGCTCCGCCCCGCCACCGGCTACCCGCTTCCGGTCACCGACTCCGCCACCCGGGCCGACGGTCCGCTCATGCTCACCCTGTCCGGCGCGGCGGCGCCCGCCGATGCGGCCGGCCCGGCCGGTGACGACGGAGCGGATGGCGCGGGCGCCGAGTCGCTGGGCGACGAGGGCTACCGGCTCGACGTGACCCACGCCGAGGTCCGGATCACCGCCGGCGCCCCGGCCGGCCTGTTCCACGGCGTGCAGACGCTCCGGCAGCTCCTCCCCGCGGCGGTGGACAGCGCTGCCCCGGTCGCCGAGCGCTGGGTGGTGCCCGGCGGCGCCATCGTCGACCGGCCGCGGTTCGCGTACCGGGGCGCGATGCTGGACGTGGCCCGGCACTTCTTCGGAGTCGACGACGTGCTGCGGGTGATCGACCACCTGGCCCGCTACAAGCTCAACCACCTGCACCTGCACCTCACCGACGACCAGGGGTGGCGGATCGCCGTCGACTCCTGGCCGAGGCTCACCGAGGTCGGCGGGACCACCGAGGTGGGCGACGGACCGGGCGGCTGGTACACCAAGGACGACTACCGGCGGATCGTCCGGTACGCCGCCCGCCGCCACGTCACCGTGGTGCCGGAGATCGACCTGCCCGGGCACACCAACGCGGCGCTGGTCGCGTACCCCGAGCTGGCGCCGGGCAAGATCCCGCCACCGCCGTACACCGGCACCGAGGTCGGCTTCAGCTACGTCGACCCCGCCGACGAGCGGACGTACGCCTTCGTCGCCGAGGTCCTCGGCGAGGTGGCCACGCTCACCCCCGGGCCGTGGCTGCACCTCGGCGGCGACGAGGCGTTCAAGGTGCCGGCCGACACCTACCGCGGCTTCATCGAACGGGCGCAGGAACTGGTGGCGGCGACCGGGAAGACCGTGGTCGGCTGGCACCAGCTCGCCCCGGCCGGGCACGCCGACGGGCGGGTGCTCCAGTGGTGGGGCACCAACGGCGACGACCCCGAGACCGCCGACGCGGTGCGCCGCGGCGCCCGCCTGATCCTCTCCCCCGCCAACCACGCATACGTGGACATGAAGTACACCGCGGACACCCCGATCGGGCACGACTGGGCCGGGCTGATCGACGTACGCCGGGCGTACGACTGGGATCCGGGGACGCACCTGACCGGCGTACCGGCCGAGGCCGTGCTCGGCGTGGAGGCGCCGCTCTGGACGGAGACGGTCACCACGCTGGCCGAGGTGGAGTTCATGCTCTTCCCGCGCCTGCCCGCCGTCGCCGAGCTGGGCTGGTCCCCCCGGTCGACGCACGACTGGGCCGCGTTCCGGGACCGCCTCGCCGGCCACGGCCCGCGCTGGACCGCCGCCGGGATCGCCTTCCACCCCGCCCCGGAGATCCCCTGGCCGGCGACGCCCACCCGCCCGATCCCTACCCAGCGGTCCCGGGACACCACGGCCCACACCACCTGACCCGCCCACACCCACCCACGCCGCCGCCCGCCCCTGGCGGGCGCCGGCAAGCGGGCAGCCACGCCCAAGATCCGAGATCGTGGCGATCCGCCTTGACCTGGCGAATCTGCAAATGCTCCCAGGCGATTATCGGATGGCGCGGGACGACTTTGCGGAATTGGCGCTGCTCCTGGAGCAGCCCGCCGGCGACCAGGGCCTGGCCGAGCACTGCCGGGAGCAGGAGCGATCCTGTCAGGGCGAACTTGGCGAGCAGTACCTGTGGCCTGGCTTAGTTCGTCGGCCGGCGCCGTCAGGTGCCGGAGCAGTGCCCTGGGTTGAGCTGACTGGCGCGCACCTGGTGGACCGGCGCCCGCAGCGGCGGCAACGGTGGCAACTGCGTCGAGGTGGCCGACAACCTGCCCGCCGTCGCCGGTATGCGACGGCAAGGACCGCCGGCGGGGCCAGCGCTCAGAGCTACGGTTCGGTCTACCCGGGAGGCCGGCGCTCATCGTTGACAGTCGGTCCTGGACTCTGGCGGACCGGTCCCCGGACCGCCTCTGCCGGTCCGCGCAGGCCTGCCCGCGGTCCGGGACGCCACCGCCGCGGTCCCGCCTCAGCGGACCAGCGCTCGGCGGTCCCGGACCGCGTTCGGCGGTCCCGGACCGGCGGGCGAGCGACACACACCGGTCCGGACCGAGGCCCCCAGACCGTCGCTCTGGTCCCGGCCGCCCGGACCGCCGCCCACGCGTTGACCGCTCATGCACACGGCTGTCCCGCGAGGCCCTCGCCCGACGGCTACGCGCTGACGGGCGCCACCTGTCCGACGCCACCGCTTCCGCGCTCGTGCACCTCCTGCGCGCCGATGCCACCACACCTGACCAGCTCACGCGGGACCTGTCAGACCGGGACTCCGCCTGACAGGACCACGGCCCGCGATTCCGGTCAGACTGCGCCGTGTCTGTGAGGCGAGCGAGCGCTGCTGTCCGCAAGCCCGCTGCCTGACAGAACCTGACCCGACCTGACAGAACCTGACCCGACCTGACAGAACCTGACCCGACGGGTGGGCCAAGCAGCTGGTCTCCATAGAACCGAGGGCACGTTCGGGTCGGTGGCGCTGTCGGTCCTGACGGAGGCTGACAAGGGTGCAGCAGCGGTGTGGAATCCCGCGACCGTCGCGGTGGCCTGCGGGCTGTGCGGCGACCCGTGCCAGCGGTCGAAAAGGGGCCTGTTGTGGGCGCTCGTCGCCGCCGAGCCGGCCCCGTGGTTGTCAGCTCGCGTGTGGGGGCTCGGCTGGGTGCGGCATTGGGGGCTCGGTTGGGGGCGTCGGCGATTCGAGGCCCCAAACGAGCCTTGCCGATCCGCCCTGTCAGGTGGCTGAGCTGCGGAAACAGGATCCGAATACGAACCCATCGGCAAGATCAACCTGTCCCGACTCCCTAATGCTTCTTAGGGATCCCCAGGGGTTCTTACGCCGAGTACGCCACGATGGAGACCTCGACTACCTGGCGAGGCACATTGCCTCGGCCCGACTGGGATGTGCTGGTCCGGGCGATGGCGGCCAGCGCGGCCCTCCCCGCCAAGCGGCTGGCGATATCGCCAAAGCGGGGCGGGGAGGCGGTGTGTCCGGGCGGACCTTGCTGAACGGCCGCTACGAGCTGGAGCCATTGCCGATCCCCGGTGGAGCCATCGGGCAGGCCTGGTTCGGTCGGGACACCACACCTTGACCGGGAGATCGCCGTCAAGTTCATCCAGTTGCACGAGGACAGGCATGACGATGCCCTCGTACGGCGATTCCGGCGAGAGTCCCGCATCATGGCGTGCTTGGAGCATCCGGGCGTGCCAGCGGTCTGCGACTGGGGGCGGGCAGCCGTACCTCCCATGCAGCGAATTCATGGCATTAACCTCTCCGCCCCGATCGCGGAACAGGGCCCCGCTGCCGATCGGCTGGGCTGCGGCGATCGCCGCCCAGATCTGCTCCGTGCTCACCGCCGCCCATGAGGCCGGCTTGGTGCACTGCGATCCGAAGCCGGGCAGCCTGATGCTGTGAGGGCGGCGACGTCTCGGCGTCCGTTAAGTGGCGCTCGATCCTGGTTGTCGACGCACTGAAGGGCGCATTGCGTGTGGTGTCCGATGTGAGGCGGAACGGGCGTGCCTGATTTGCCCGATTTGGGAATGGTTGTTCCGATGGCCCGGGGCCTTCGGGCGGAATGGTGGCCGGGTCGGGGGCGTTGTAACGCGCGGAGTCTCCAGCCCGCCAGCCACGGGCCGCGCCGCGGAATGACCGGCCGCCGGCCGTCGTTACATCCCCCGGCCGCCCGAGCACATCCCCCCGGATCCGCCAGGCCGGTCCCCGGGAGCCCTGGGTGGAATGGTCCCCGGCCCCCGGTCGTTACATCTCCCGGCCGCCCGAGCAGCAACCCCGGGCCGGTCCCCCGGGAGTCCGATGGAATGATCCCCGGCCCCCGGTCGTTACATCCCCGGGTCACCCGAGCAGGCCACGCCGCCGGGCACCCCGTCTTCTGACTTTCCCTTTCACGCGGCACACCCGCGCACCCCCCTGCGTGTGCGCCGTCCCCCGATCGAAAGGTTCTGATCATCATGCGTACCAACACCATCCTGCGTAAGACCGTGCTGACCGCTGCCGGTGTCGCCGCCACCGCCGGTGGCATCGCCGGCCCCGCCATCGCCGCCCACGCCGCCCCCGCCCACAAGCCCGCCGCCCAGGCGCAGGCCAGCAAGAACGGCGAGCGGGAACTGAACGTGCGCTACGAGGCCCAGCCGAACTTCTACTACTGCGGCCCCGCCGCCACCCGCAACGCCCTCTCCGTCCAGGGCAAGAACATCAACGTCGACGCCATGGCCAAGGAAATGGGCACCACCGAGAACGGCACCAACAGCATCAACGACATCACCCCCGTCCTGAACAGGGAGACGGGTAAG
>NZ_JBUEGB010000039.1:0-58170 GCF_054963695.1 Micromonospora sp. RTBAU3-60
TTAGCCCGCAAAGGGAACACGCAGGCGCACGAGGCGTTACGCGCGTATGTCCACGACGGGATCCGCTGGATCGACGCGCTGACCTCGCTGGCCCATAGCTGGCCGCCGGAGTGGTGGGACGACCTGTGGGAGACCGCCGCCAGGCGCATCAGGTCCGAAGACGCGGACGAGGTACTGCCAGCCTCTGAGCCATGGCTACGCTGGCGCGGTCGGGATTCCAGGATCGACACCGTACTGATCACCGCGCAGCGTAGCCGACGGGCTGCGCGAAATCGCCGGCCCGATCTGTCGACCGCCAGTGACATCGATCTGGTTGCGCTCCTGAAGGCGCCGGATACCGGCCGGGTCATGAAGGTATCCGCGCTGCACCAGATTCGACGCAGGGCACGGCCCGTACCGGAGTTGCTCGACGCGGTCGAGCGGTTGGCCGCCGAACGGCAAATCGGGCTGTTCGGTGCGCTCCGCGTCCTCGGCCCGAAGGTCGTCCCGGCTGCGCGGGGCTGGGCTGCCGACAGCGAACACCCGCTGTTCGGCGCCGCCGCACACCTCCTCGCCGAACATGGCGATGAGCAGGACATCCCGGCGATCCTCGCCGCACTCGATCGGCTCACCGACGAGTGGTGCGGCCACGACCGGCTCACCGAGGGGCTGGCCAGGATCCTTGTCGGATCCCCATCAGCCGCCCACGCTGACGTGCGGGCAACCCTGATCCGCCGGTTGCGCTGGTTGACCATGGCATCGCCGCACAGTTACGAGCGAGGCAGCTACCTGCGCACCCTGCTGATCCTCGATCCAGACAAGACGACAGGCGTACTGCCGTCGTATCTCCTCGACTGTGAGCCGGACGTTCGACTGTTGGCCGCTCAACACGCCCCGCTCACCGACCAGACGCGACGCTGGCTGCTCACGCTACGCGACGACCCTATCGAGGTGGCATCCGTGCGTCAGGCCGCAGCCGAGCGCCTGGGGCAACGGCTTATCGGATGACTGCTGTTCTGATGCGCGATCGATCCGGCGCACATCTGCGCGACGGGGAGTGATGAGGCGGGGGCCTGCGGTCAGGCAGGTAGCAGTAGGTGCGGTCGAGGTTTCAGAAGTTGGTTGGCTGGACCACAAGGGCGTGGAAGTGCTTGCGCTCGCCGGCTGATCGTTCTCGTTGAGGGCGCCAATGCCCGTCACGGTGACGTCTCCGCCCTGCGTGACTCGATCGTGTTGACCCGGTAGGAGCGGGTGTGCCGGGCGGGCCAGCCCAGGAACCGATCAAACATGTCACCGGCACTTCCCGTCTCACTCGGGTTGAGCCGGTGCAGATCGTCGATCGCGTCATGCAGGCAGCCGGCCAGGTAGAGGAACAGGCTCACCGGGCTGGCCTGGTACTCGGCGAGGAGTGCGAGTTTCGCCGCCCGCAGGGCCACGGCTGCCCGCACCGGCGGCACAGCCACAGCGGGCGCAACGGCAGATGCTCCACGGGCTCCCCCGCGATCGGATGCCCCACGATGCGGCGCTGGTCCTCGGTCATCGGCGTTCCCCTTCTCGGGCCTGCTGCTCGAACAGCCGACGCCACACGTGGGTGAGCAGCGGCGGATCAGCGGGCCGCGCCTGCTGCCGCCCTTGATCGTGCGTAAGCGGTTCAGACCGCCCGGGCTGGTCGGCCCTCGCGTTGCGCGAGACGTACACCGTCATGCCGGCACTCCCGCCTGAGCCGGTGAGCGGTCGGCTCGCCAGGGGAAAGGCGAGCCCACCGCCACACCACGGCGGCTGGGAGCAGCCCGCCGGTCACCCACCCACGCAGCCCGCACGGCAGTACGCAGGCGAGGAAAACGCACCCAGCGCGACAGATCGCTGCCCGGTAGCCGGGAACGGCGACCAAGGCCGTACTCCGGTGTGCCGGTCGTCGATCCCTCCATCTGCAGCTCCCTCCGAGGTGCTCGGACACCGGCATCGACATGCGCTGGTGATCTGATGTGAACTGAACGTAGGAGCGACCTGCATGGAGGACCGGGAAAATCCGTACCGGGTCCGGTGGCCATCAGCGGGCAAGGTGATGTTGTGCGAGGCATGACGGACGACATGACGATCGGCCAGCGCATCGCCTTCTACCGGCGGCGCCGCGGACTTTCGCAGGAGGTGCTGGCCGGCCTGGTCGGTAAGACCCACGAGTGGCTGCGCAAGGTCGAGACGAACCGCGCGGACCTGGACCGTCTCTCGGTAATCCGCGCGATCGCCAGAGCTCTCGACGTTTCCCTTGGTGACCTGATCGGCGCACCGAGCCTGTTCGAATGGTCCGACGAGTCAGGGCGCGACACGATCCCCGCGCTGCGAGCCGCGCTGCATGATTACCGACACCTCGCGCCCGCGCTGGCCAATCCGGCGGCCATCGAAGCTCCCGCATTGGAAAAGATCGAGACCGACGTCGCCGAGATCTGGAACGCCTACCAGCACTCCCGCTATGGCACCCTCGCGCGCCGGCTCCCCTATCTCATCCACGACTGTCTCACCGCCACCGAGGCCTACGGCGGGGACGAGGGTCGACGCGCCCATGCGATGACCGCCTACGCCCACCAGCTCGCCGCGCTGTTCCTCACCAAGCTGGGTGACGGCGACCTCGCCTGGACCGCCGCCAGCCGGGGACTGGCTGCGGCCAACGCCAGCAACGATCACGTGGTCATCGGCTCACTCAGCCGCTCCGCCGCGCACTCGCTCGTTTCCATCGGCGAGTACACCCAGGCCCTTGGCCTTGCCGCCACCGCGGCGCAGTTCATCGAACCATGGCTGGCCAGGCCCACCCCGCAGCTGCTATCGGTCTACGGCAGCCTGCACCTGGTCTGCGCGCTTGCCGCCGCCCGTGACGACGATCGCGCCTCCGCCGACACCCACATCACCGAGGCGGACGCCGCAGCGACCCGGCTTGGTGCCGACGGCAACCACCTGTGGACCGCTTTCGGGCCGACCAACGTGGCGATCCACAAGACGACCGTAGCCATGGAACTCGGTGACGTGCAGCGCGCCATTGCCATCGGCGCCCCGCTCGACACCACTGCACTCCCCGTCGAGCGTCAGGTCCGTCATGCCATCGAAACCGCGCGCGCCCTCGCCCGATGGAACCGCATCGACGATGCCCTCGCCGCCCTCCTGGACGCCGAGGCCATCGGCCCCGACCAGGTGAGCTATCACCAACTGTCCCGCGACCTCGTACGGGAGGTCCTCACCCGACCCCGACCACCCCGCCTGGCCGTCGAACTCAGCGAGCGAATGGGTGTCCGGCCAGGATCCCCCCGCTGGTAGCAGACTCAGACCAGCCTGCTCGTATAACCAGCCTCCACCAGGCGCTCGAAGGCCGTCCGGACCTCGTCCGGCATCTCCTGCGGGATCGCGAAACCGCGCTCCGCGTAGACGTCGATCCGCTGTGTGTCGCCGACCAGCATGTTCACCACCCGTCGCGGGTCGCCGATGCTGCGGACGTAGTCGTCAAGGCCCAGAGGATTCGACGCGCACACCACATCGACCTCTGGCCAGATCCGTTTGCAGGTGGCATAGGCACGACGCTGCTGATAGGGCCGGGACATGATCAGTACCGATCCCACCGAGATCCGTCGCTCAGCCAGCAACTGGCGCGAGTACTCGAGGTTCTGGGCGGTGTTTGTCGCGCGGGGCTCCAGGAGAATCGATTCCGCAGGCACCCCATGCTCGACCGCGTACTCCCGGTAGTGCACCGCCTCCCCACGTGGAAACCGTTCCACGGTCGTCGGCGCGTTCGCACCAGTGAACACGATGCACGGGAACAAGCCCTCGTGGAACAAGCGCGTCGCGATCACCGCGACACCGAGGTCGTGGCTGCCCAGCCCGATCCCGACGTCGCACGGGCGCAGCTCGTGGTGCATGTCGTGGTACTGCCACAACGTCTCCACGTCAGCCCGAATTTCCGGAGGGATGACCTCGGCCGGCATAGCAGTGTTCCGGTTCATCAGCACCGACCAGCGACAGCCGTCACCAGGTCTCCCCGTCGGGCCTCTAGCAGCTCAGGTAGCACGGCCGACATTCGGAGAATGGCTGGCTTCGCGTGGGTATGGTCCGAGCTGAGGTCCCTCATCCCGCAAGCGTAGGTGTATGGACGCCACAGGGCGACGCGCCCCCACCGGCCCCCACAATCCCGAGCAACGTTCGACACCAGCCCATCAGCAACGCCGCCGCGCCCAGGCCGAGCAGCAACCCGTTCAGCGTGGCGTCGGTCGCTCGCCTCGCGGCCAGGATGTCGGCGATCGCCTCGGCTCGACCGGACTGGGCGGCGCCGGGCTGATCACCGCCGCCATCGCGCTGAACACCCGCAGCGCACCTCAGCTCAAGCAGCTGTCGTGGCGGGCCGGAGGGCGGGCTCGTCGTCCCAGGCCAGTGAGCTCATTTTCCAGCCCGATGGGGTTTTGACGAACTGGCTGGTCTTCACGCCCCGGCCCTCGAACCACTCGCCGTTGAGGTAGCCGGACTTGCGGTACTCGCTGATCCGGTGGGCGATCGAGCCATGGATTTCGGTGGTCTCCGACGTCTCCCATTCCCGGAACTCGGTCAGCGTCCCGTCGGTGAGGATCTTCTCGCGAGGATCGACGAACTGGCGCAGGTCGTAGACCACCGGGGTCGCGCCGATGTTGCTGATGATCATCCCTTCGGGGATGAACACCTCGTAGATCGCCTCGACGTTCGGCCTGGTGCCGCCGGGATTGGCGAAGGCGCCCAGGAAGGTGGCCATCAGGCCGTCGAGTTCAGCCTTCACCTCGGCGGACATGCTGCCCCGGGCGGTGGGAGGGGCCGGTCGGCCGGCGTGTCGGGCCCGCCACTCGTCGGCCAGCACCGACCAGATCTCGAGGTCGATCCGTCCGCCCGCGCCGTCCGGGTAGACCTGGCGCAGCGTTCCGTCGCGGCTCATTCCCAGCCGCTGCGCGACCGCGATGCTGCGGGCGTTGCGGGCGTTGGTGCGCCATTCGACGCGAGCAATGCCGCGTTCTTCGACGGCCCAGTCGATGATCCGCTCTGCGGCGCGGGTGATCAGCCCGCGGCCCTGTGCGCCGGGCTCCAGCCAGCAGCCCGCTTCGCAGACGCCGAGCGCGGTGTCGAAGGCGACGAACATGACGCCGCCGACCAGGCGGCCGTCCAGCCAGATGCCCCAGATGCCGCCGCCGTCCTGAGCCCGCTTGTCCGCGTAACGCTGCAGTACGGCGCGAGCCTCGCCGAGATCGCGGGCGACGAAGGCGGGCGAGACCCACGGCGTGATGTGCTCGCGCGCCCGGTCCAGGTGGGCGAGGAACTCCTCGGCCTGCCACGGTTCCAGTGGGCGCAGCACGGCCGAGTCGGCGAGCGGCAGCGCGAACATCAGGACCTCCGTACATAACAAACGTTTGGCACGTACGCTAGCAGGCCATGAGTCCCGCACGCACCGACCACGACTCCCGACGCCAGGACGTCTCGGAGGCGGTGTGGCAGGTCCTGGCCGAGCATGGCTTCGGCGGCCTCACCATGCGCGCCGTAGCTGCGGCCCTGGGCTCCTCGACCGGACTGGTCACCCACTACTTCGCGGGCAAGCGCGAACTGATCGCCCACGCCCTCGACATCCTCGAGGTACGCACCGCGCAGCGCCCCCGGCAGGCCGCGCCCGCACCCGGACTGGCGGCGCTGCGCACGCAGATGCTCAACATCCTCCCGTTGACCCCCGACGCAGCAGCGATGAACCGGATCTGGGTCGGCTCCTGGGACGTCGCCCTGTCCGACCCCGACCTGTTCGCCGCCCAGAGCCTCCGCTACGAACGCATCCGCGCAGGCCTGCGTACCTCCATCGAGGACGCCCAACGGCTGGGCGAGCTTCCCGACGGGGACCCGGCCCAGCTCGCGACGATCGTGCTGGCGTTCACCCACGGCCTGGTGGTCCAGGCGCTGTTCGACCCCGAGCGGCTGCCGGCCGCGACGCAGACGCGGCTGGTCGACGACTTCCTCGCATCGCTGACCCACGGAACCGCCTGACCACCCACCCGCGCCGGCTCTCGCCCGCCCGGTAAGGAGTCAATTCTGCTTAGGCATTTACATCTATGCAATGATCGACTACGGTGATCGGAACTCGAGTACCCGTTGGGTGGCGGCCCCCTTACACCGCGTGACTCCCGCGCCTGTTGCGCATGGGAGAGCATCGAAAGTGACAGTGGGAGATTGCCTTGGGTTCCGACCCCGCACAGAGTCCATCCGGTCAGCGACAAGCCTCCTCGCACGACGTACCGATCCAGCACCCGCCGGCGAAGCAGCATTTCCTCCGGCGCATCCGCCCCGCCTCCGTACTGGTACCCCTGGCTGCGGGCGCCCTCGTCCTGGGCGCCACGCACCTGTGGGGTCCGGACGCCGCGCATCGACTTGACGGCGCCGCCATGTCCGCGGCCCCCGCCTACACCGTCGGCCTACAGCCGCCGCAGGATCCGGGGCCGTTCCCCGGCAGCGTGACGCCCACCTCCGCCACCATCACGATCGCCGGTCAGCGGGACGGAGACAGCACGTTCAAGGTCGTCAAATACGACCAGGTGCAGCCGAAGACCCCGGGCCAGATGGACTTCGCGCACTTCCACACCGGCATCGAGATCCAGTGGTGGCTGAAGAAGTGGGCCCACGAGCGTCCCGACCTCGTCGACCTGCACATCGTCGGCGAGAGCTACAGCGGTCAGCCGATTTACCAGCTGACCATCACGAACAAGTCCACCGGCGCGGACACCGACAAGCCGGCCGCCTACTTCGAGGGGAATCGCCACTCGGGCGAGATTTCGTCGGCCGAGAGCTCGCTGTGGCTGGCGCACCACCTCATCACCCAGGCGGGCAAGGACGAGACCGTCGACAAACTGCTCGATGAAAAGACCGTGTACATCCGACCGGTCAACAATCCCGACGGCCACGACATGTACCTGTACACGGCCCAGACGAACCGGTCGACGGTGCGGCCGGACGACAACGACGGGGACGGCAAGCGCGACGAGGACCCGGGTGAGGACCTCAACGGTGACGGGTACCTGAGCCAGCTGCGCCAGTACGTCGGCGCGGGCAAGGGAACCCACGTCGTCGACGAGCGGGACCCCGCCGGGAACGCCATGCTCAGCGTCGGCGCGGGCAAGGGCGACTACCTGATGTTCTCCGAGGGCATCGACAACGACGGTGACGGCCGCTACAACGAAGACGGCATCGGCGGCCTCGACCTGCACCGCAACTACCCGTACAACTGGCATGTCATGCCGGCGGACGACGCCACCGGCCGGAACCTGACCCAGGGTGGTGCCGGCGCATACCCGTTGTCGGAGCCGGAGACCCGGCACGTGTACACCTGGCTGATGTCGCACACCAACATCGGTGCGGTGAACAGCATGGACACGCGGGTGCCCATGCATCTGCGGGGACCGTCGACCTGCGACCCCGTCGAGTGCATGTACGCCAGCGACCGCAAGCTCTACGAGCACTTCGACAAGGCGGGTGCCTCGTTCACCGGCTACCGGAACACGGGAAGCGTCTACATCGACTACGCCACCCGCAACGGTGGCCAGCCGACGCCGCTGTTCGGGCACGGCCCTGACTTCGGCTACTTCCAGTACGGCGCCGTCTGGTACGGCGACGAGATCTGGAACGGTGGGGACTACGTCGACTTCGACAAGGATGGCAGGTACGCCGACTGGGAGCGGTCGCGGTGGTGCACCGAGAACGGCCGCACGAACTGCTTCCTGCCGTGGACCGAGGTGCAACATCCCAAGCTGGGGAAGGTCGAGATCGGCGGGATCAACCCCAAGTTCTGGTCGCAGAACCCGTCGGCTGATCTGATCGGCACCTGGGCTGCCAACCAGGCCCGGTTCAACCTGTATCTGATCGAGTCGCTGCCGCAGGTCGACCTGACCGAGGTCACCGCCAAGAAGCTCACGGGCACCCAGAGCGACGGCGCGACGCACGAGATCACGGCGACGGTCAGGAACACCGGCCGCATTCCGACTGCGCTCGAGCAGGCGAAGGAGATCAAGATCGTCGCTCCGGACACCGTCAAGGTCGACGGCGCCCGCGCCGTGGGGGCCGCGCCGCAGTTCTACCTGGACGGTGACGACAAGCAGAAGGTCCGGCTTCGGGTGATCAAGACCGGCACCGACTCCATCACGGTGAAGGCGGTCAGCGTTCGTGGCGGTCTGGACACCGCCTCCGTACGCCTGAGCTGATCGCCGGCGGTGTCCCCGCTCCGCTCGCCGGGGCGGGGACACCGTCGTGAGCTACTCCTGCCCGGCTCCGGTCCGGGCCGCAGCGGATTCCTGCGACGCGACCGGCGCGCCACACCACTCGCCGAGCGCGACGCGCAGCTGGTCGGCGCGTCGGCTGGGATTGGTCTCTTCCGACACCCAGGCGATGTAGCCGTCGGGGCGGACCAGGGTGAGCGGTGTGCCGGCCGCCGCCGGGGTGGCCACGCGGACCCGGTCGCCCCAGGCCTGCGCGGTCGCCGCGTCGGCGCCGGTCGGCGTGAGGAGGACGAACGTGCCGCCGCGCAGCGCCTCGGCGAGCCGTCCGACGGGCCGGTCACCGGTGAGCGGCAGGTCCGCCGCCCGGGTGCCGACCAGCGGGTGCGCGCCGCGCGGGGCCTCGTACCGGACGCCGACGCCGGAGATCATGCCGGCCATCCTCCGCCTGATCGGTCCGAGCCGCAGCGCGGTGCGGAGGATTCTCGTGCGGGCCGCCTCGGCCGGCCGTGACCGGATCAAAGCCAACCGGAGGATCGCGCCGCTGCCGCGCAGCACCATCCGGCCGACCGGGTGCCGTTCGGCGTGGTAGGTGTCCAGCAGCCCGTCGGCCGCCCAGCCGTGCACGGCGGCGGCGAGCTTCCAGCCGAGGTTCGCCGCGTCCTGCAGGCCGGTGTTCATGCCCTGGCCGCCGGCGGGTGAGTGCACGTGTGCCGCGTCGCCGGCGAGGAAGACGCGACCCACCCGGTATCGCGGGGCCTGCCGCTCGTCGCTGTGGAAGCGGGACATCCAGCGTGGGTCGTGCATGCCGAAGTCGCTGCCGAGCGCCTGACGGGTCACCTCCCGTAGCTCGGTGAAGTCGACCGGGACGCTGTCCGGCTGCTGGTTGCGGCGGTTCCAGGCGAAGACGCGGTACCAGCCGTCGCCGAACGGCGCGATGAAGGCGAAGGCATCGCCCACCGCGTTCACCATGAGCACGTCCCGGGGCGGTTCGGCGAGCCGTACGTCGGCGAGCATGAGCGAGGTGACCACGGCCTTGCCGGGGAACGGCAGGCCGAGCGCCTCCCGGACCCGGCTGCGGAGGCCGTCGGCCCCGACGAGGTACGACGCCCGCATGGTCGCCGGCCCGTCCTGGGTGGTCACGTCGATGTCGACGCCGTCGGCGTCCTGCCGCAGGCCGGTGACCTCGGCGCCGCGTGCCAGATTCGCTCCCGCCGCCACGGCCCGCCGCTGGAGCAGCCGCTCGACCTGGTACTGCGGCGTGATCAGCACGAACGGGTGCCGGCTGGGCAGCGAGGAGAGGTCGACCCGGACGAAGCCGAACAGGCGCAGCGACGGCACCTGGGCGCCGGCGGTGATCAGCTCGTCGGCCAGTCCCCGCGCGTCGAGTTGCTCCAGGGTGCGGGCGTGGACGGCGAAGGCGCGGGTGAGGTTGGACTCCGCCGATCGGCGTTCCAGGACGGTGGTGCGTACGCCCGCAGCGGCCAGGTCGCCGGCGAGTAGGAGACCGGTGGGGCCGGCGCCGACGATGACGACGTCGTTCTGCTGGCTGATCATGGCAACTCCCCGCGAGTCAACAACTGTTGACATCAACGGTAGGCCCACCCGGGAGCCGAAGTCAACACCTGTTGGCCTACAATCGTTGGCATGACCGCTCCCAGCCGGCCCCGCCGCTCCGACACCACCCGCGAGGCCATCCTGCGCGCCGCCCGGGAACGTTTCGCCGCCGACGGGTACGAGCGGGCCACCATCCGGGCGATCGCCGCCGACGCCGGCATCGACCCGGCGATGGTGATGCGCTACTACGGCAACAAGGAGAAGCTCTTCGCTGCGGCGGCCGAGTTCGACCTCCACCTGCCGGACGCCCGCCAGCTCCCACGAGAGCAGCTCGGCGAGGCGCTGGTCCGCCACTTCCTGCAGCGGTGGGAGGTGGACGAGTCACTGGCCGCGCTGTTGCGGGCGGCCGTGACGAACAACGCCGCCGCGGAGCGGATGCGGCAGATCTTCGCCACCCAGGTCGCCCCGGCCGTCGCCGCCGGCTGCCCCGACCCGACCGAGGCCGCGCGGCGGGCCGGCCTCATCGCCAGCCAGATCCTCGGCCTCGCCCTGTGCCGGTACGTCGTGCAGCTACCGCCCGTTGTGGCGATGACGTCGGACGAGCTCGCCGCCCGGGTCGGCCCGGTCGTGACCGGCTATCTCACCGGTGCCAGCTGAGCTCGGTTCTCCGGGGGGCGTCACCACCGCCCCGTATTCCTGCGCCAGCGCCTCGACCGTCGACTCGATCTGCGCCTGGGTGTGGGTCGCGTTGATGAAGAAGCGCAGCCGCGCGGCGGTCTCCTCGACCGCGGGATACAGGATGGGCTGGACGTTGACACCGCGCTGCCGCATCCGGTCCGCCAGCACCAATGCGACCTCCGACCCGCCGGTGATGACCGGTACGACCGGCGCCGACCCGGCGCCCACCTCGAGGCCCGCGCGGACGGCCAGCCGCCGGAACAGTTGGGCGTTGTCGCGCAACCGCACCACCCGCTCGGGTTCGTCGCCGAGTTTGCGCAGCGCGGCCAGCGCCGCCGCCGCGGACGCCGGCGGAAGACCGACGCTGTAGAGGAATCCCGGACAGGTGTAGCGCAGGTACTCGATGAGCTGCGCATCGCCGGCGACGTAGCCGCCGCAGCTGGCCAGCGCCTTGGACAGCGTCCCCATCCAGACGTCGACGTCGCACGGGCGCACCCCCCAGTGTTCCCCGGCGCCGCGGCCCGTCGCGCCGAGCACCCCGAGGCTGTGCGCCTCGTCGACATAGAGCAGGAACCCGTGCCGGCGGCGCAGCTCCACCAGGGCGGGCAGGTCGGCAAGGTCGCCGTCCATGCTGTAGACGCCCTCGACCGCCACCAGCACCCGGCCGTGGCGCGGTGCGAGCTCGGTGAGCAGCCGGTCGAGCGCGTCGAGGTCGTTGTGCGGGAAGGACCGGCGGTGAGCCCGGGACAGCCGGATGCCCTGCAGGATGCTGTCGTGCGCCAGCGCGTCGTGCAGGGCCAGGTCGTCGCGTCGCAGCAGGTGTCCGAGCACGCTCACGTTCGTGGCGTGTCCGCTCACCATGGCCAGGGCGGCCTCCGTACCGAGAAAGGCCGCCACGGCCTCCTCCAGGTCACGGTGCAGCGGCCGTTCGCCGGAGGCGACCCGGCTGGCCGAGACGGAGGTGCCGTAGCGGGCGAGGGCGTCGGTGGCGGCGGCGACCACGGCGGGATGCGTGGCGAGGCCGAGGTAGTCGTAGCCGGAGAAATCGACCAACTCGGTCCCGCGGATGCGGGTCGTGGCGCCGAGCGCGCCATCGTGCGGCACGAAGTACGGGTTGGCCACGCCGATGCGTTCCGGGAGGGAGAGCCGCTGCTGGAATGCGGCGAGTTCGGGCGGCACCGGGCTCCGCTCGGCAGAAGAGGCCTGGCGGGCGGTGACAAGGCCGGGACCAGCGGCCGGGTCGGTCGCGTCGGTGGGCGCTCCGGTCGGGTCGGTTGCCGTGCCGAAGGTCGCGGTCAGCCAGGCGTCGATGTCGGCGATCGTCGTGGTGCGCCGCAGCAGATCCTCTGGCAGCTGATCCAGCTCCGGATGCGCCGAGATCAGCTGTTCCTCCAGCTCGATCAGCATCAGCGAGTCGAAGCCGAGGTCGTCCACGAGGGCCTGGTTGGCACGCAGCGAGTCCGGCGGGTAGGACCCCGCCTTCGCGACGGCGGCGAGCAGGGCCGACCGTACCGGCGGCGCGGCGGCCGGAGCGAGGTCGACGGCGACGGGCGCGGCTGCGCGGGTGGGCGGTTCCGGTGCGGGGCCCCGCCGGACGGCCCAGTAGCGCACCGCATCGCCGGCCGGGGCCGGGACGGCCGCCGGTCGCGGCAGGCCGGCGGCCTGCTCAAGAACGACGTGCACGTTCGTGCCGCCGAAGCCGAACGAGCTGACCGCGGCCCGGTGTGGCACGCCGTCGCCGCAGGTGGGCAAGGGCTGGGCGGTGGGGGCGATGCGCAGGGCGCCGAGTGCGGGTTCGGGGTCCTCGCAGTTGACCTGTGGTGGCACGGTCGCGTGCCGGAGCACCAGGACCGCCTTGAGCAGGCCGGCGATGCCTGCGGCGGACATGGTGTGGCCGATGTTCGCCTTGACTGAGGACACGTGCACTGGAGTGCCGTCGCCGAGCACGGTGCGCAGGGCGGCCAGTTCGACGGCGTCGCCGGTCGGAGTGGCGGTGCCATGGCACTCGACGAATCCCACGGTCGCCGGGTCCACGGCGGCGTCGGCGTACGCCCGGCGCAGGCTGATCACCTGGCCGTCCAGGCGCGGGGTCATGGGTCCCTCGGCGCGGCCGTCGTTGGCGCAGCCGGTGCCGCGGATGACCGCGTACACCTGGTCACCGGCGGCGAGGGCGTCGTCGAGGCGCTTGAGGACGACGACGCCGACGCCCTCGCCGAGCACGAAGCCGTCGGCGCGCCGGTCGAACGGGCGGCACACGCCGGTGCGGGAGACCGCGCCGATGCGGGAGAAGCCGATCAGGTTGTCGGGTACCAGGTTCAGGTAGACGCCGCCGGCGACGGCAAGGTCGCACTGGCCGGCGCGCAGGTGGACGACGGCCTCGTGCACCGCGACGAGCGCCGACGCGCAGGCGGCGTCGACGACGAAGCTGGGTCCGCCGAGGTCGAACACCGCGCTGACGGTGGCAGCGGCCATGTTCAGCAGGGTCCCGGGAATGGTGTACGCGCGGGGCGGCGCCACCCCGGCCACCGCGGCTTGTGCGGCCTGCGGGTCCAGTGGCGTGCCGAATTCGCCGGCGGCCATCTGCCGGGCCCGGATCCGGCTGGTCAGCAGGTCCTTGTACTCGCTGACCGAGGCGCCCACGTAGACGCCGGTGCGGTCGCGGGGCAGGTCGACGTCGGCATGGCGCAGTGCGTCCTCGGTGACCTGGACCAGCAGCCGGTGCTGCGGGTCGGTCACCTCGACGCGGCGCGGCGCGAGGGCGTACCGGGCGGCCGGGAAGGTGTCCACCTCGGGCAGGTGGGCCACGACGTCGGTGTACGCGAAGTCCGCCGCCCGGGCGTCGTCGGGGTCGTGCATCCAGCCGTGCCGCCAGCGGTGCGGCGACACCCGCCCGGTGGCGACCCGGCCGGTGCGGATCAGGTCCCAGTACGCATCGAGGTTTGCGGCGCCGGGGAAGCGGCAGGCGGCGCCGACGACGGCGATCGGGGCGGCGGTGGTCATCCGGCGGATCCGGCGGCGGTGAGCAGCCCGGGTGGCCCGGAGATCTCGGTGACCGCCTGGGCGGGCACCCGGGGCAGGTCGTGCCGGGTCAGCTGAAGGGCGCGCAGCAGCGGCAGCACCACCTCGGCGAGGAAGACGCCGCGGTCGATGCCGGCGGCGCGCATCACCTCGATGCGGCTGGCGTAGTCGGGCAGCAGGTCCTCCGCGGGCATCCGGAAGGTGCGCAGCACGTACGCGAGGTCGGCGAGGGTGCCCGACCGGTCGTCGGCCAGATGTAGGCGGATCATCTTCAGGTAGAAGCGGGAGTGGGCCATCTCGTCGCGCCCCACCAGGCGGTAGATCTCCGGCAGCACCGGGTCGCCGTGCCGGGTCGCCCACTGGCGCTGCTTGCGGTAGATGACGAACGTGGTCAGCTCCTGCAGGGCGCCGTAGATGGTCATCCGGCGGCCGTCGTCGTAGGGCGGCTCCCAGCGGCGGGCCAGTACGGTGTCGGCGTAGTCGTGCAGCTGCGCGTCGGTGCGGGCGCCGCTGCGGCGCAGGTACTCGCGGAGCACCAGGGAGTGTCTGGCCTCCTCGTAGCCCCAGTTCGCCGCGAACCAGGCGCGGCCGTAGTCGCCGCGCATCAGGTCGAGGTGGGCGCGCAGGTAGTCCGGCAGGTACATCTCCACGCCGCAGAACGTCTCCGCGGAGAGCGCCAGCCGCGGGTCGGGGTCGTGGCCGGCGAGGCGGTCCCAGTCGATGTCGGTGAACACGTTCCAGCGGCGGGTCCGTTCGGCCTGCTCGAAGAAGGTCATGAACTCGCGGTGGAACGCCTCCCGCAGCGCCCGGTCGGTCATGGCGTACCGGCCGGCAGTCGGGCGGCGAGCACGCCGGACAGGTCGCCGATGCTGCGAACGGTGGCCAGTTCCTCGTCCGGCACGCGGATCCGCAGCCGCTCCTCCGCCCAGGCAACCAGTTCCAGGGCCTGCAGGCTGTCCAGCCCTAGCGCGGCGAGGTCGGCGTCGACCGTCAGCACGGGGGCGGGACGGCCGGTCACGTCGGCGATCCCGGCGGCGATCAGGGCCAGCAGCTCATCGGTGGACACGGGGTACTCCTAGATCTCGTCGATGCGGCGCAGCGACCACTGCGCGAGTGACTGGTAGTGCATCTCGAAGGCGCGGATGCACGCAGTCAGGTAGCGGTCGTAGTCGGCGAAGATTTGCCCGCCCCAGCGGTCGCGGATCTGCTGCTCGTGGGTGCGCAGCCGGTCGCGCCAGTGCGCACAGGTGCGCCGGTAGTCCTCCCGCCGGGTGCGCACCTCCACGATCTCCCAGTACGGGTTGACCGCGGCCACGATGTCCTCCATGCGCGGGGTCATGCCGCCGGGGAAGATCTGGTACGTGACCCAGCCGACCTCGCGGATGTCGGCGGGGATGCGCGGCGCGCGGTTGCGCAGGATCGACTGCAGCGCGAGGTGGGCGCCCGGACGGCTCCATTCCCAAGCCCGCCGGAAGTAGTCCCGGTAGCGGGCGACCGACTCCCCCGCGCGGGCCTGCTCTGGGGTGCAAACGTGCTCGATCATGCAGATGGACATGATCGTGTCGAAGCGCACCGGCGGCGTGTAGTCGCGGTAGTCCACGCAGGACGGGGTGACGCCGGGCAGGTCACGGCGGCGGATCTCGGCGTACTGGGCCTCCGACAAGGTGATGCCGTGGACGTCGCGTACGCCCCGATCGACGGCCAGGTATTCGAGGTTGGCGCCCCAGCCGCAGCCGATGTCCAGCACCCGCGAGTCGGGCGTGACCCGGCCGTACCGGTGCAGCAGCTTGAGCTTGGCGACCTGGGCGGCCTCGAGGTCGTCGGTGTCGTCGAAGACGGCACACGTGTAGTTCATCCGCTCGTCCAGCCAGAGCCGGAAGAACTCGTTGTCGACGTCGTAGCTCACGGCCACCTGCGCCCGGTCGGACATCAGCGCACCAACTCCCCGGCGAGGTAGCGCCGCCGGGTCTCCTGCCGGCGAGGCTTGCCTGAGGTCGTCTTCGGCACCGCCCCGGGGCGCACCCGGACCACGTCGGCGACGGACAGCCCGAGCCCCTCGGCCACCGCCGCCCGCACCGCGTCGGGCACGCCGCCGGCGGCGTTCGGCGCGCACTCGACCACGACCACCACCTCCTCGGTCTCCTCTCCCGGCCGCGTGAACGCCACCGCGCCACCCTCGCGGACCCCCGGCACGGTCGCGGCCGCCCACTCCACTCGCTGCGGATCGGTGTTGGCCCCGCGCACCACCAGGAGGTCCTTCGCCCGGCCGGTCACATAGAGGCCGCCACCGTCGTCGAGGTAGCCGAGGTCGCCGGTGCGCAGCCAGCCGTCGGGACGGAAGGTGTCGGGTGCCGGTTGGTCGAGGTAGCCGGCGGCGACCGAGGGCCCGCGTACCCAGATCTCGCCCACCTGCCCGGCCGGGCGCGGTGCCCCGGCCGCGTCGACCACGGCCACCTCGTGACCGGGCACCGGACGGCCGCAGTCGACGGTGCCGGTGGCGTCCGCCCGCAGACCGGCCGCGAAGCTCACCGCGAGCGTCGCCTCGGCCAGCCCGTAGCAGGGCGTCAGCGCCGTCCGGTCCAGACCTGCCGAGGCGTACGCGGCGACGAAGCGCTCCAGTGTCGGCGTGTTGATCGGCTCGGCCCCGCAGCCCAGGACGCGCAGGGCGGACAGGTCCAGCGCGGCGACGTCGTCGGGGCGGGCGCGCCGGGCCGCCAGCCCGAAGGCGAAGCTCGGACCGAACGTGACCGTCGCCCGGTACGCCGACACCGTACGCATCCACAGCCCCGGGTCGCGCAGGAACGAGACGGTCGGCAGGTACACCACCGGGACGCCGGCGGTCAGCGCGGCGCAGCCGAAACCCACGAGGCCCATGTCGTGGTGCAGCGGCAGCCAGCACACCCCCACGTCGCGGTCCGGGTCGAGGCTGATGCCGGCCCTGATCGCGGCGCTGTTGGCGGCGAGGGAGCCGCGGGTGACCAGCACCGCGCGGGACTGTCCGGTGCTGCCGCTGGTGAACTGGGCGTACGCGGGCCTTTCCGGCGGCAGCCGCACCGGGGCGGGGTGGACGGGTCCGTCCGCCATCGCCGTGACGGCAACGGCGACCGTCCCGGCTCCGATCGCGTCGACGGTTTCCGGCGGGCCGCACACCAGGCGCGGGCGGACCAGCGCGAGCGCCTCCTTCACGGTGGTGCGCCAAGCGTCGCGGCGGCCGACCGGCGGTGGCGGCGGCAGCGGCACCGCCACCGCGCCCAGCCACAGCGATGCGAGGAACACCGGCAGGAACGCCTCGGGATCGCCGGCGAACACGCCCACCCGGTCGCCGGCCCGCACGCGGTGAGCGGCGAGGGCGCCCGCGCGGCGGCTCACCGCGTCGCGCAGCTGGCCGCGGGTCAGCGTCACCGACGTGGCGTCGTCTCGTCGATAGATGTGCGCGGGACGGTCGTCACCGGCGTACGAGTCGATGACGTCCGCCACCCAGCGCGGGCCCCGCATGACAGCTCTCCCCCAGTCCACCGGCACCCGCCCGGCTCGGGATGAGCATCGTCAACCGGGGCTGACAGGGTCAATCATGCAAATGTATGGCCGCGGGAGGCTGGTCGGCGGCGGTGCGCCGACCGCTGGGCAGATTCGTCCGGCCTGCCGCTCACCGGTGACGAAGTCCTCGCACGTGCGGCGGGCGCACGGCTTGGTCATGTCAGCGATCGGCAGTCACGTGAACCGCACTGTCACATCTCCTACAGTGGAGAAGACGGCACGCCAGGTCCCCGGACCTTGCACGCTTTCGTTGCAGAACGATCCCGTGATCACCCGCTGGCCGGCGTCGAGTCCGCGGCCGTACCGGTGCAGCAGCGCGCAGAGGCGCGACAGCGACAGGAACGGGTCGTCCATCGACGCACCGGGGGTTCGGGTCGCGACCTTCCTGTCGTCCTGCCACAGGTCGACCGTGGTCCCGCTGAGGGTGGACGGCACGGGCGTCTCCGGGCCCACGACGATCCCCCAGTTGCCCAGGCCGTCGGCGATGGTGGTCGGGTCGTCCGCGTGCGCACTCAGCCGACGTTCGTTCAGTTCGAACGCCGGCGCGACCGCCCGCACGGCGGACCTCGCGGCTGCCGGATCGATGTCGCCGCGCAACGGCGCGCCCAGCACGAGGCACAGCTCCGGCTCCAGGTAGCCCGACCTGATCCGGTCGTGCCCCAGCGTGTCCCCGGAGCCGAGCGTACGGCTTTCGAGGAGATAGCCGAACGGGCGAAACCCCTTCCCCATCACATCCCGGCGGGGCCCGGAGGTGAGGCCCACCTTCCAGCCGGACGATCGATCGCCTGCCGCCACCAGCCGGTCGAGGACGGCCAGTTGCAGGCCCAGCGCGTCGTGGCGGTCGTAGGCGGCGGCGTTCGCGCCGGGGCCGGCAACCCCGTCGAGTCGGGCGTCGACGAACGCCCTCACCAGTTGCTCGTCGTACACGTCGCGTCCTTTTCGGGTCGGTGCATCGGATGTCCGGGCCGTCAACGGCGGCAGGGAGGGAGCCGCCCGTCCCTCCCTGCTGCCCTGTCAGGCCGGCCTTCGGTGTGCCGCGGCGTTCGGGTGTGGGTCAGAGCCAGCCGGGCACGACGAAGATGAGCCAGGTGACGATCGGGATGATCACCACCATGCTGAAGCCCCAGCGCATGAGGCCCTTGTACACGTAGTCCCGCTGCTCCTCGGTAGCGTTGGCCACGGTGAGCGCGCCGCTCGTGGAGTACGGGCTCGAGTCGACGATGGACGACGAGAGTGCCAGCGCGGTGATCAGTCCGACTGCTCCGACGGAGTTGCTGCCGGTCAGGAACGGGACGGCGAGCGGAATCAGGGCGCCGAGGATGCCGGTGGTCGAGGCGAACGCCGAGACCGCGCCGCCGATGAAGCAGATGACGAGCGCGGCCATCAGCGGGGCGCCGATGCCGGCGACCTCCTCACCGAGCCACTTGATCGTGCCGATCTCCTGCATGACGCCGACGTACATGACGATGCCGCAGACGAGCAGCACGGTGGGCCAGGCGACGTGGTTGACGGCGTTGCGGGCCGACTCCGGCGAGAGCAGGGTGAGGATCGCGGCCACGGTGACGGCGACCAGGCCGACGTTGAGGTCGAAGAAGAGCGCGGCGACAGCGAGGCCCAACAGCCCGACCAGCGTCATGATGCGGTCGCGGTCCAGGCGCAGCGGCGCCTCGGCCTCGGTCGCCGGCGGCGCGGTGGTGGTGGCCCCTCCACCGGACCTGGCCGCCTGGGCGGGCACGGGCCCGCCGGCCGTCCCCTCGCTGACCGCGACGGCACCGCCGGCCGGTCGGGCGGCGGCGGCTCCTTCGTTGGCCAGGCTGATGCCGGAGTCCGAGGCCGCCTCGTTGTCGGGGTCGGAGGCCGGCTCCGGACGCCGGTCCCGGGTCGTAACGGCGCGGGCGTCAGTGGCCAGCTCGGCCTCGTCGAACGTGCCGAGGCCGGTGTCGACGGCCCGGCGGGTGAGCAGTTCCCGGCCGCCCCACATGAAGAAGGCGACGAGACTGATGGCGAGGTTGACGAAGAAGGAGGCCAGGAAGAGCAGCGTCGGGTTGCCCGGCAGCCCCGCCTTCTCCACCACACCGTTGGTGATGCTGCCGAAGATGCTGATCGGTGAGAAGCCGCCGGCGCTGGCGCCGTTGATGATCAGCAGGCCCATCATCAGCGGGTTGATCCGGTACCGCCGGGCGAAGCCCAGGCCGATCGGGGCGATGATCGCCACGGATGCCGGGACCACCGCGCCGATGGCGGTGAGGCAGGCGGTCACCAGAAACATGATCCATGGGATCAGGCCGACTCGGCCGCCGACGAGTCGAACCGCGGTCTGGACGAGCCAGTCCACTGTGCCGTTGGCCTTCGCGATGGCGAACAGGTACGTGACGCCGACGAGGATGACGAACAGGTCGCCGGGGAAGCCGGCGAAGATCGCATCCGTCTTGTCGCCGAGGTCTGCTCCGTCGAGGACGGTGATGCCGACGATGAACGCGGCGACGATCGCGAGCGCGCCGAGATTCACCGGTCGAACCGTGGCTATCAGGAAGATGACGGCTAGGACGAGGATCGAGACGAGTTCTACCGACATGGGAACCTCCCGGTTGGGGGTGCATCTCGACGCCGACCACTGGGGTGGGGCTGGGGGCGGCACCCACCGGGCAGGGTGAGGTAACACGGGCTTGTTTCCACGATGCGAAAACCAAATTTCGTTTCCGGGAGTATGTGCCATATCACATCGACGGTCAAGGTTCTGTCGGCCCGGAACGCGAGACGTCCAATCGGGACAGACCGCGGAGCTCGGGCGGACGGGCGGCACCCGGGCTTCCGATGCTTGCGCTCTCCCACCTGTTCGTTGGTACGGTCTCCGTCATGCGGTAGCTGATTTCCGCATGGCGGACTTTTCTGAACTGAGAGGCAGCCTCGGTATGACCCCCACCGGCCGTCACTTCCTCCAGATCCCGGGCCCCACCAACACGCCGGAGCGGGTGCTGCGCGCCATGGCCGCGTCCACCATCGACCACCGCGGCCCCGCGTTCGCCGAGCTCGCGCGGGAGGTGCTCGAGGCCGTCAAGCCGGTCTTCGGCACCACGCAGCCCGTCGTGGTCTATCCGGCGTCGGGCACCGGCGCCTGGGAGGCCGCCCTGGTCAACACTCTCAGCCCCGGCGACCGGGTGGTGTGCTTCGAGACCGGCCACTTCGCGACGTTGTGGCAGGACATGGCGCGCAAACTGGGCTTGGAAGTCGACTTCGTGCCCGGCGACTGGCGGCACGGCGTCGACCCGGAGACCGTGGCCGACAAGCTGCGCGCCGACGCCGCCCACCGGATCAAGGCCGTCCTGGTCGTACACAACGAGACCTCGACCGGCGTGACCAGCCGGGTGGCCGAGGTACGACAGGCGATCGACTCCACCGGCCACCCGGCACTGCTGCTCGTGGACACCATCTCGTCCCTGGGCTCCATCGAGTACCGGCACGACGCGTGGGGCGTCGACGTCACGGTGGCCGGCTCCCAGAAGGGCCTGATGCTGCCGCCCGGGCTCAGCTTCAACGCGGTCAGCCAGAAGGCGCTGGAAGCGTCGAAGACCGCGCGGTTGCACCGGTCGTTCTGGGACTGGCAGCCGATCATCGAGGCCAACACGCGGGGCTTCTTCCCTTACACGCCGGCCACCAACCTGCTCTACGGGCTGCGGGAGGCGCTGCGCATGCTCGAGGAGGAGGGCCTGGCCAACGTGTACGCCCGCCACCAGCGGCACGCCGAGGCGACCCGGCTGGCGGTGCGCGGGTGGGGGCTGGAGGTGCTGTGCGCGGACGAGCGCGAGCACTCGGGCTCGCTGACCGCCGTCCTCGTCCCCGACGGGCACGACGCCGACAAGATTCGCGCGCTCATCCTGGACCGGTACAACATGTCGCTCGGTGCCGGACTCGGCAAGCTCGCCGGGCGGATCTTCCGGATCGGCCATCTCGGTGACTTCAACGATCTGATGCTCGCGGGCACCCTCGCCGGCGTCCAGATGGGCCTCGTCGCCGCCGGGGTACCGATCGACACCAGCGGGATCAACGCCGCCCTCGACCGCCTGCAACATCCCTGAGCCGCCTCCCGGATCTTGTTCGCGCCCGGCCCGCAGAGGAGGTCAGCAGCCTTGACCGTCAGTGACAATCGCATCGGCCGGGACGTCGAGGAACTCGGCCGGGACCTGGCGCGGGACCTTGCGCACGCCCTCGACGGCGAGACCGGCTTCGACCCGTACACCCGGCACCTGTTCTCCCGCGACGCGAGCATGTACGCGATCGAACCGATCGGCGTGGTGTTCCCCCGGCACGCCGACGACGTCGCGGCGGCCGTGTCACTGGCCGGCCGGTACGGCGTACCGGTGGTGCCGCGCGGCGGCGGCACGAGCCTCGCCGGACAGACGATCGGACCCGGCCTGGTGCTCGACCTGTCCCGGCACATGCACCGCATCATCGACATCGACCCCGATGCCCGGACCGCGCGGGTGCAACCCGGGGTCGTGCAGGACCAGCTCAACCGGGCGGCCGCCCCGCACGGCCTGATGTTCGGGCCGGACACGTCCACCAGCAACCGCGCCACCATCGGTGGGATGCTCGGCAACAACTCCGCCGGCAGCGGGTCCGTCCGCTACGGCATGACGGTCGACCACATCCGGGAGCTCGACGTCGTGCTCTCCGACGCCTCCCGGGCCCACTTCGCGCCGCTGGACCCGGCGGAACGGACCCGCCGCGCCGACCTGCAGACCCGCGAGGGCGACCTCTACCGGCAGCTGCCGCCCCTGCTGCAGACGTACTCGGCCGCCATCTCGACGGACTTCCCGGCGTACTGGCGGCGCGCCTGCGGCTACCGCCTGGACCGGCTCGCCGGCGACCCGTCGTTCAACCTCGCCCCGTTCGTCGTCGGGTCGGAGGGAACCCTCGTGATCGCCACCGAGGCCCTCGTGGACCTCGTCCCCAAGCCGCGCCGAACGGTGATCGCGGTCGGTCACTTCACGTCGGTCCTCGGCGCCATCGAGGCGACCGAGGACGCGCTGGCCTGCGACCCGGCGGCAGTCGAGATGATGGACCGCACCATCCTCGACCTGTCCCGGCAGAAGATCGAGTACGCCGACCTCGGGCGGACCCTTGAAGGCGATCCGGAGGCGCTGCTCTTCGTCTCGTTCAGCGGGGACGACGAACGGCAACTCGTCGGTCAGCTCGACCGGCTGGCCGCGCTGTGGCGCCGGCACGGCCACGGCTACCACACGCTGCGCGCCGAGACGCCCCAGCAGCAGGCGCCGCTGCTCAAGGTACGCAAGTCCAGTCTCGGCCTGCTGATGGCCGCGGGCAGCGGGACCCGGCGTCCGCTCGCGTTCGTCGAGGACACCGCGGTCGACCCGAAACACCTCGCCGACTACACCCGCCGCTTCCGGCAGGTCCTCGACCGGCACGGTCTCCAGGCCGGCTTCTACGGGCACTGCTCGGTCGGTTGCCTGCACATCCGGCCCTTCGTGGACGTCAGCGAGCCGGAGCAGGTCGCCGCGATGCGGGCCGTCGCGGAGGAGATCAAGGATCTGGTCCGGGAGTACGGCGGGGTCAACTCCAGCGAGCACGGCGACGGCCTGGTCCGCAGCGAGTTCAACCGGGAGATCTTCGGCGACGAGCTGTACGAGGCGATGCGCACCGTCAAGCGCATCTTCGACCCGGAGAACCTCATGAACCCAGGCAAGATCGTCGACGCGCCGTCGATGACCGAGAACCTGCGGGACGCCGCGCTGCCCCCGGCGCCGCCGATCCGGACCCGATTGGCCTTCGACGTCGTCGGGGGTATGCGCGGGGCGGCGGACCGCTGCATGAACATCGGGCTGTGCCGCAAGAGCGCGACCGGGGCCATGTGCCCGTCGTACATGGCCACGCGGCAGGAGGAGCACGCCACCCGGGGGCGGGCCAACGCGCTGGTCAAGGCGCTCTCCGAGCCGGACCCCGCAGCGGCGCTCGGTGACGAGCGGCTGCACGAGATCCTCGACCTGTGCCTGATGTGCAAGGCGTGCAAGAGGGAGTGCCCGCTCGGGGTGGACATGGCCTCGCTCAAGGCCGAGGCCCTCGCGCACCATCACGACGCGCACGGCGTGCCGCTGCGGTCGCGGCTCTTCGGCGCCATCCGCCTGCTCAACCGCCTCGGCTCGGCGGCGGCTCCGCTGTCCAACCTGCCCGGCCGCGCCCGGCCGCTGCGCCTGCTCCTGGAGCGCGCGGTCGGCATCACCCCGAACCGTCCGCTGCCCACGTTCCAGCGGCGCAACCTCGTCCGCTGGTTCCGCCGCCACGCCCGTCCCGCCCACTCGATGGCGCCGCAGGGTCAGGTGACCCTGCTGGCCGACTCCTTCACGACTTTCACCGAGCCGGGCATCGGCCGGGCGGCGGTCGAACTGCTGGAGGCCGCCGGCTGGGCGGTCCGGCTGGAGAGCGGCGGTTGTTGTGGTCGGGCCAGTTTCTCCAAGGGCCTGCTCGACGATGCCCGACACAAGGCGGGATCGCTGGCCAGGAGGCTGGTCCGCTCGTCGGAGCCCGGATCTCCGATCGTCGGGTGCGAACCCTCGTGCATCCTGACCCTGCGTGACGAACACCGGCAACTGCTCCCCGACGACCCTGCCGTGCGGGACGTCTCCGGCCGGGTGCGCCAGATCGAGGAACTGCTGGTCGAGGCCATCGACGCCGGCCGGCTGCGGCTCGGCGAGTCGGAGTTGTCCGGTCGGCGCATCCTCTACCACGGCCACTGCCACCAGAAGGCCGAGGTCGGGACGGCGGCCACCGTGGCGTTGCTGCGCCGCATCCCGGGCGTCGAGGTGGTCGAGCTGGACGCCGGGTGCTGCGGGATGGCGGGGTCGTTCGGGTTCGAGTCCGAACACTACGACCTGTCGATGGCGGTGGGCGGCGACCGGCTCTTCCCGGCCATCAACGCCGAGTCACCCGACACCGTGATGGCCGCCACGGGCGTGTCCTGCCGCCAGCAGATCCGGCACGGCACGCAGCAGGTCGCCTGGCATCCGCTCGAGCTGGTCCGCCGGTCGTTGTCCCCGCGGTGACCACCCACCGTCGCGCGGGCCGGCCCCGGTGGGCCGCCGTGGCAGCCCACCGGGGTTCGGCCCGGGCTCACTTCTCGGCGGAGACCTGGTAGGCGGGGAGGGTCAGGAAGTCGGCGTAGTCGTCGGCGAGGGCGACCTCGAGCACCAGCCGCCGGGCCTGGGCGAACCGCTCCTCGTCGAACTGCTCCTTGCCCAGACCCTCGCGGATCGTGGCCAGCTCCTCGTCCAGGATGCGCTCGACGAGGCCGCGGGTGACCGTGGTACCGGTGTCGAGCGTGACGTCGTTGTGCACCCACTGCCAGATCTGCGAGCGGGCGATCTCGGCGGTCGCCGCGTCCTCCATCAGGTTGTTGATGGCCACCGCGCCGTTGCCGGCCAGCCACGAGGCGAGGTACTGCAGCGCGACGCTGATGTTGTTGCGCAACCCGGCTTCGGTGACGGCGCCGGGCGTGCTCCGCACGTCGAGCAGCTGGTCCGGGGTGACGACGACCTCCGCACGCAGCCGGTCGAGCTGGTTCGGTCGGTCGCCGAGCACGCGGTCGAACACCTCCTGGCAGACGGGCACCAGGTCGGGGTGTGCCACCCACGAACCGTCGAAGCCGTCCCCGGCCTCCCGCTCCTTGTCCTCGCGGACCTTCGCCAGCGCCACCTGGTTGACCTGCGGATCGCGCCGGCTGGGGATGAACGCCGCCATCCCACCGATGGCGAAGGCGCCACGCTTGTGGCAGGTGCGCACCAGCAGTTCGGTGTAGGCGCGCATGAAGGGGGCCGTCATGGTCACCGAGTTGCGGTCCGGCAGCACGAAGTCGGCGCCGGAGTCACGGAAGTACTTGATGATGCTGAACAGGTAGTCCCACCGGCCGGCGTTGAGGCCCGACGCGTGCTCGCGCAGCTCGTAGAGGATCTCCTCCATCTCGAACGCCGCCGGCATCGTCTCGATCAGCACGGTCGCGCGGATCGTGCCGTGGGCGATGCCGAGCCGCTGCTGGGCGAAGGTGAACACCTCGTTCCACAGCCGCGCCTCGAGATGGCTCTCCATCTTCGGCAGATAGAAGTACGGCCCGCTGCCCCGGCGCAGGAGTTCCGCGGCGTTGTGGAAGAAGTACAGGCCGAAGTCGACCAGGGCGCCCACGACCGGTCGGCCGTCCACCAGCAGGTGGGGCTCGTCGAAGTGCCAGCCGCGCGGGCGCACCACGATCGTCGCGAGGCGGGCGTCCTGGCGCAGCGCGTACTCCCGACCGTCCGCGGCGGTGAAGGCGATGGTCCGGCGCACCGCGTCGTGGAGGTTGGCCTGCCCGCCCACGACGTTGCCCCAGTGCGGAGTGTTCGCGTCCTCAAGGTCGGCCAGCCAGACGCGGGCGCCGGAGTTCAGGGCATTGATGCTCATCTTGCGCTCTGTGGGACCGGTGATCTCCACCCGGCGGTCCCGCAGGTCGTCGGGGGCCGGGGCGACCGACCACGCCGCCTCGCGGACCTCCCGCGTCTCCGGCAGGAAGTCGAACCGGTGGCTGCGGGCCACCTCCGCCCGGCGCCGGCGGCGCAGGTCGAGCAACTCGTCACGACGGACACCGAACCGCTCCTGCAGTTCGGCGACGAAGGCCAGGGCCTCGGGGGTGAGAATCTCCTCGCCGCGCGGCACGGGGCCGCCGGTCACCTCGATCTCGGGCATCCGGATCACCTTCCTCTGTCTCCCCCGGCCCGTGCGGCCGGCATCGTCATCCCGGCAAGAGCGGACGCGGGGCGGTGACGCGTAGGCCGGCCCGCGCAGGTCGATCCGCCCTCATCATTCCTTCACCATAGTGGATACTAATTTCCGCTTTACGGAAGTCAAGCGCGGCGAGGCCTGACGCGGCGGGGGCTAAACTTCTGCGATGCGGAAATAGCGCGGACGTGACCGCCACCCGTCCCCGCGGATCCGGGGAGAAGGAGGAGCCGAGTGACCGAGTCGAATCTGGGCGTGGCTGCCGACGGCACGCAGCCGAAAGGCCGGGTGCCCGGTGGGGTCCAGTCGCTGGAGCGGGCCTTCGAGCTGCTCGAGATCATGGCGGACGCTGGCGGCGTGATCGGGCTGTCCCGGCTCGCCCAGGAGTCCGGGCTCGCGCTACCCACCATCCACCGGCTGATCCGCACCCTGGTCGACCTCGGCTACGTCCGGCAGGAGCCGTCCCGGCAGTACTCCCTGGGCCCGCGGCTGATCCGGCTCGGGGACAGCGCGAGCCACCTGCTCGGCACCTGGTCGCGGCCGTACCTGTCCCGGCTCGTCGACGCCCTCGGGGAGAGCGCGAACCTCGCGATGCTCGACGGTGACCGGGTCGTGTACGTGGCGCAGGTCCAGTCCCGGCAGTCGATGCGGATGTTCACCGAGGTCGGACGACGCGCCTTCCTGCACTGCACGGCTGTGGGGAAGGCGCTGCTCGCCCACCTGCCGCCGGGCGACGTGCACGCGGTCCTGCAGCGCACCGGCATGCCGGCGCAGACCGAGCACACCATCACCGACCCGCGCCGGTTCGCCGAGGAGATCGACCGGGTACGGAGCCAGGGCTACGCCATGGACGACGGTGAGCAGGAGATCGGCGTACGGTGTGTCGCCGTACCGGTGCTCGGCACCTCGAACCGGCTCGCCGTCTCGGTCTCCGGGCCGGCACCACGGATGACGCCCGACGTGGTCGAGCGGGCCGTGCCCCTGCTCCGGCAGGCCGCCGAGGACCTGGCCGTCGAACTCAGCGTGCCCCGCGCCGCGGAAGCGGACCGCGTCGCCGGTTGACCACCCGGTCGTCAGCGCCGGGATGTCGCCGCGGCGTGCGCGCGGGCCCGTTCGGCGTACCCCGTGGCATTGCGCACGATGCCCGCGCGTTCCTCGGCCGAGAGGTCGCGGCGCACCCGCGCGGGCAGACCCGCGACGAGCGACCCGGGCGGGACCACCGTGCCCTCCAGCACCACCGCACCGGCGGCCACCAGCGAGCCGGCGCCGATCCGGGCGCCGTTGAGGACGACGGCACCCATGCCGATCAGCACGTCGTCCTCGATCGTGCAGCCGTGCAGCACGGCGCGGTGCCCGACGGAGACCCCGGCGCCCACGATCGCCGGAAAGCCTGGATCGGCGTGCACGACGCACCCGTCCTGGATGTTGCTGCCGGCGCCGATGCTGATCTCCTCGGTGTCGGCGCGCAGCACGCAGCCGTACCAGACGCTGGCCCCGGAGGCCAGCCGCACGGAGCCGACGATCGTGGCGCCCGGCGCCGCCCATGCCGTGGGGTGAATGTCCGGTGTGCGGTCGCCGAAGTCGACGACCAGCGGTTGGCTGCTCACGGTCGGGGTGCCTCCCGTCCTGCGGCCGCGTCGGTGTGGGCTCGGCCGAGGCGGGCCAGCCAGGCCTCGGCCTCCGCGGAGCGACCGCCGAGCGAGTGGCCGAGTTCGCGGACGAAGGTGTGCTGCCCGTGGTCGGCGAGCAGGTCGAGGACCTCCTGCGGGTTCCCGCGCTCGACGGTCTCCAGGATCGCGCGGTGCCGTTCGACGATTCCCCACAGCCCCTCACCGGCCACCCTGGCCCGTTGGTTCATGCCCATGCACAGCCGCATCTGCAGGGACAGGGAGCGGTAGGAGTCCTCGAGCCTGCGGTGCCCGGCCAGCCCCACCACGGCCAGGTGGAAGTCGAACGCACGATCCGTGACGGTCGCCGCGTCGCCGGCCGTAGCGGCTTCCTCCAGGTCACGTAGTGCCGACCGGCAGCGCTCGATGCGCTCCGGCGCTCGCACGGGCACCCCGAGCTCGACGGCCATCCGTTCGAGCTGGTCGCGAAGGGTGAAGATCTCGTACACGTCGTGCAGGGTGATCGGCACGACGATCACGCCGCGCCGGGGTTGTTGCACGAGCAGGCCCTCCTGCTCCAGCACACGCAGCGCTTCACGCAACGGCGGGCGGGACACCCCCAGCTGGTGGGTGAGCTGGTTCTCCACCACGCGGTCACCGGGCTGCAACTCGCCGGTGAGGATCATCTTCCGCACCGCCTCGGCGGCGAGCAGCGACAGGCTCGGCGGAGGCGTGATCCGGCGGGCCGTCCCGTCCGGCGTCGTCGCGGTCGTCCTCTCCGCCATCCGAACTCCTCGTCGCCAACGCTTGTCTTCTGTAGACAACAGGGCACTCTACCGGTAGCTTTCGCATCCGAACACCTGCTGCTTCCGCGTGAGCAGCTACCGGCGCCGACGGAGGTGGATCGATGACCGACCAACGCATGCCGCCCCTCACCGGAGTGACCGTGCTGGAACTCGGCTCGTTCATGGCCGCGCCGTTCGCCGCCATGCAACTCGCCGACCTCGGCGCGGAGGTCGTCAAGGTCGAGCACCCGGCCGGCGGGGACCCGGTACGCCAGACCGGTCCGTTCCTCGGGACCGAGAGCTCGCCCTTCGTCCGCATCAACCGCCACAAGCGCTCGGTCGCCCTCGACCTCAAGTCGCCGCAGGCGCGTCCGGCGTTCCTCCGGCTGGTCGAGCGGGCCGACGTCCTGGTGGAGAACCTCCGCCCCGGCGCCATGCGCCGGCTCGGTCTCGGCTACGCGGACCTGCGGGAGATCAACCCACGCCTGGTATACGCCTCCGCCTCCGGCTGGGGACAGGACGGACCGCTGGCGGACCTGCCGGGGTTGGACATCATGGCGCAGGCGCGCAGCGGCCTGATGAGCATCACCGGCCATCCCAGCGGTCCACCGGCGAAGGTGGGGGTGCCGATCTGCGACCTGGTCTGCGGCCTCTACCTGGCGCTCGCGGTCACCGCCGCGCTGCGCGAGCGGGACCGCTCCGGCGCGGGGCAGTACATCGACGTATCGCTGTTCGAAGCCGGCACGTCCTTCGCCGTCTGGGAGGCCGGGAAGTACTTCGCCACCGGCGAGGTGGGCGCTCCACTGGGCTCCGCCCACCAGAGCAACGCCCCGTACCAGGCGGTGCACAGCAGCGACGGGTACGTGACGATCGGGGCCACCACCCCGCGCAACTGGCGGGCGTTCTGCGAGGCCCTCGGGCTGACCCGACTGCTCGACGAGCCGCGCTACGCCGACGCGTTCTCCCGGCTGCGGAACCGCGCGGAGTTGATCGATACCATCGAGACGGTGACGAGCACGCTGAGCACGGCGGAGATCGTCGAACGGCTCAACACCGCCGGGGTGCCGTGCGCGCCGATCGCGGACTACGGCGAGGTGTTCACCGACGAACACCTCACCGCCCGCGACTTCTTCTGGGACGCCCCGCACCCGACCCTGGGCCCGGTACGGCAACTCGGCTCGCCGATGCGACTGTCGGAGACCCCGGTGCAGCGCGCCGGCGCGGGACCCGTCCTCGGCGCCGACACCCAGGAGGTGCTGCTCGCCGTCGGGTACAGCGCCGCGGAGATCGACCGCCTCGTCGCCTCCGGCGCCGCCCGGACCGAGGACCTCGACGGCACGCCCGCCAGCCCCGCCGCGACCACGACGCCCAGGAGGTAGCCCGTGTCCTCGTCGCCCGGATCCCACTCCGAGCTGCTCGTGCAACGGCAGGGCCCCGCCCTCACCGTGACCTTCAACCGCCCGGCGCAGCGCAACGCGATGACGTGGGCGATGTACGACGGCCTGTACCAGGCGTGTGAGCGCGCCGACGCGGACGACGACGTGCGGGTGCTCGTCCTGCGCGGGGCCGGCGAGGAGGCCTTTGTCGCCGGCACCGACATCAGGCAGTTCGCCGACTTCACCGGCGGGGACGACGGGGTCGAGTACGAGAAGAAGATCACCCGGGTGCTGGACCGGCTGGAGGGCGTCAACGTGCCCACGGTCGCGGCCGTCCGCGGCT
The DNA here is from genome assembly GCF_054963695.1 of Micromonospora sp. RTBAU3-60. Taxonomy (NCBI): domain Bacteria; kingdom Bacillati; phylum Actinomycetota; class Actinomycetes; order Micromonosporales; family Micromonosporaceae; genus Micromonospora; species Micromonospora sp. RTBAU3-60. The sequence goes on from NZ_JBUEGB010000039.1 coordinate 29,884, forward strand.
GGTGCGTCGGCGCGGGCCTGGCCATCGCCGCCGTGTGCGACCTGCGGCTGGCGGCTCCGGACGCCCGGTTCGGCGTACCCATCTCCCGGACCCTGGGAAACTGCCTGTCGATGCCCACCTACGCGCTGCTGCTGCACCACCTCGGGCCGGCCCGGACGCTGGATCTGCTGCTCAACGCGACGTTCTACTCCGGGCGGGAGGCGCACGCGGCGGGCTTCGTGGCCGAGTCCACCGAGGACCTCGACGAGGCGGTCACCCGGACCGTCGACCGCCTCGCCCGGCATGCCCCGCTGACGATGTGGGCGACGAAGGAGGCGATCCGACGGCTGCGCCGGGGCACCGCCGACGGTGACGACATCGTCGCCCGGGTGTACGGCAGCGACGACTTTCGCGCCGCCGTCCACGCCTTCACCAGCAAGCAGCCGATGACCTGGACCGGACGGTGACCACGATGCGACGAGGAAGCGGAGACCTGCTGCTGCCGGCCCTGTCCGGGGCGTTCGGTGACGACGCCGACGCGATCCGGGTCGCCGACCAGCGGGCGTCCCGGGAGGAACTGCTGTCCGCCGCGACGGCTCTCGCCGATCGCGTCGCCGGTAGCGACGCGGTGGCGGTCTGGGCGACGGCCAGCATGGAAACCGTGGTCGCCGTGGTCGCCGGCCTGCTCGCCGGGGTCCCGGTCGTACCGGTGCCGCCGGACTCCGGTCCCGCCGAGCGGGACCACGTGCTGCGCGACTCCGCCGCCTCGCTGCTGCTCGTCCCGCCCACCGCTGCGGACAGCCCGGCACTGGCCGATGTGCCGGTCCCCGTCGCCGCGGTCGACCTGAGGGCCCGCTCGTCCACCAGCTATGCCGAACCGGCGCCGGAGCGCACCGCGCTGATCCTCTACACCTCCGGCACGACGGGAGCACCGAAGGGAGCGCTGATCCCCCGACAGGCGATCGCCGCCGACCTGGACGCCCTCGCCGACGCCTGGTCGTGGACACCCGACGACCTGCTGGTGCACGGCCTCCCCCTGTTCCACGTGCACGGCCTCGTGCTGGGCGTGCTGGGCGCGCTGCGGCTCGGGTCCCGGCTGGCCCACACCGGCCGCCCCAAGCCGGACGCGTACGCCGCCGCCGGCGGCAGCCTGTACTTCGGCGTGCCGACCGTGTGGTCGCGGGTCTGCGCCGATCCCTCCGCCGCCCGCGCGCTGTCCTCGGCCCGGCTGCTGGTCTCCGGCAGCGCACCGCTGCCCCTGCCCGTCTTCGCGCAACTCGCCGAGCTCACCGGTCAGCCGCCCGTGGAGCGCTACGGGATGACCGAAACGCTGATCACCGTCAGCGGCCGCGCGGACGGCGAGCGCCGCCCCGGGTTCGTCGGCACCCCACTCGCCGGAGTGGAGAGCAGGCTGGTCGGCGAGGACGGCAGCCCGATCGCGCCCGACGGCGAGTCCCCCGGCGAGCTCCAGATCCGCGGGCCGATGACGTTCAGCGGATACCTCAACCGGCCGGAGGCCAACCGGGAGTCGTTCACCTCCGACGGCTGGTTCCGCACCGGGGACATCGCCACCATCGGCGCCGACGGGTGGCACCGGATCATCGGCCGCGCCTCCATCGACATGATCAAAAGCGGCGGCTACCGGATCGGCGCCGGCGAGGTGGAGAACGCCCTGCTCGCCCACCCCGCGGTGCGCGAAGCCGCGGTGATCGGCGCGCCGCACCCCGACCTCGGGCAGCAGGTCGTGGCCTACGTGGTCGCCGACGCGGCGACCGAGGCGCAGCTCATCGAGTTCGTGGCCGGCCGGATCTCCGCACACAAACGCCCCCGGCAGATCCACCTGGTCGACCAGTTGCCCCGCAACGCGATGGGCAAGGTGCAGAAGAAGCTGCTCGCCGGCGGGTGAGCTACCGCGCCACCACGGAGATGTGGGCCCACGTCTGGGTGAAGCAGAGCTCGCCGTCCACCATCAGCGGGCGCAGGCCGGACGGGGCGTCGCCGGCCAACTCCCGGCCCAGCTCCTCCTCGATCTGACGGGCGGCGTCGCCAGGCGTACGGGCCTGTTCGAGCCAGGGGCGAAGCGGACGCTGCACGTCGAAGACGTCGGCCGTCTCCAGTACGGCCCCGGCCGAGGTGAGCAGCCCGACGATCGCCTCCACAGCGAGCATCGTGCCGTGCGACGGGTCCCGCAGCCGCTCCATCCGATCCGGGTCGCCGGGCAGCTCCGGCCTGACCACCATGTCGGCGACCACGACCCGCCCGCCGGTGCGGCACACCCGGACCATCTCGGCCGCGACCTGCTCCGGCTCGGCCACATGGTGCAGCGAGAACCGGGAGATCACCAGCGAGAACGAGCCGTCGAGGAAGGGCAACCGGGCCGCGTCGCCGCACTGGAACACCACGTTGGACACGCCTTCGCCGTCGGCCTGCGCCTTGCCGGTGGCCAGCATCTCGGGAGTGGTGTCGAGCGCGGTCACGTGCCGGGTGCGCACCGCGAGCGCGCGGGCCACCAGCCCGGTGCCACAGGCGACGTCCAGGCAGACGTCCTGGGGGCCTGGCTGCGCGAAGTCGACGAGGCGCCGGAGATGCCGGGTGAAGGCGGCGTTGAGCCGCGGGTCCTCAAAGGTGCGAGCCTGCCGGGCGAACTCCCGCCGGATCAGGCCATGGCGGGCCACGTCGTTCTCGGTCGACCGCATCGCAGACGCTTCCTTGTCAGCCGGGACCAAACCGGAGACATCAACGGTACGGGTGTTCAGCGGCCCGATCCACCCTCTGCTCGCGCGGAAGGCGGAAGCAGCGGTCGAGGTGCCGCGCGCGTGACGTGCACCTTGCCGTCAAGGATTGAATGGTGGTTCAATCCTTGCGTGGCCTACCGGAGCACGGAGCGGGTGAAGGCTCGGCTGAACGCCTCCCGGCAGCGGATCATTGCCGCGGCGCTGGGCATCATGGCCGAGGACGGGTATGCCGGCTGCTCGGTCGCCGCCGTCGCCGAGCGGGCCGGCCTGGCGACCGGCAGCGTCTACCGCCACTTCCCGACCAAGGCCGACCTGTTCGCCGAGGTGTTCCGGACGGCCTCGCAGCGCGAGGTCGACGCGGTCGCGCGGGCCGTGGCGCTGGAGACCACGGCCGCCGAGCAGCTGGCCGCCGTCGTCGAGACGTTCGCCGGGCGGGCGCTGCAGGCCCCGCGGTTGGCGTACGCCCTGCTCGCCGAGCCGGTCGACCCGGCCGTGGACGCCGAGCGGCTGGTCTTCCGCCGCGCGTACGCCGAACTGATCGCCGGCCACGTCGCGGACGGGGTGGCGAGCGGTGAGCTGCCCCCGCAGAATCCCGACCTGACCGCGACCGCGCTGGTCGGCGCCCTGGCCGAGGCCATGGTCGGTCCGCTGGCCGCCGGGGTCGCCGGCCCGGACACCATCCCCGCCCTGATCGCCTTCATCCATCGCGCGCTGGGAGTATCGCCGTGACGACGCACGAGGTGTTCAACCAGGTTCCCCCGCTGGCCGGTTACGACGCGGCGGACGACCCGGCACTGCTCGACGGGCTCGAGCGGGAGGGCGCCGGCTGGGCCGCCGCCGGGCTGCACGAGCTCGGCCGGTTGGGCGGCAGCGAGCAGGCCATCGAGTACGGGCGGCTGGCCAACGAGCACGCGCCCATCCTGCGCACCCACGACCGCTACGGTCATCGGATCGACGAGGTGGAGTTCCACCCGGCCTGGCACGAGCTGATGCGCACCGCGGTGACGCACGGCCTGCACGCCGCGCCGTGGTCGGACGACCGACCGGGCGCACACGTGGCCCGGGCCGCCCGGTTCTACACGTGGCGTCCCGACGCCGGCCACGGCTGCCCGATCTCGATGACCTACGCGGCGGTGCCGGCGTTGCGGCACAACCCGGAGCTGGCGGCGCAGTACGAGCCGCTGCTCGCCGCCACGACGTACGACTTCGGGCTGCGTGCGCCGCTGACGAAGCAGGGGCTGCTGGCGGGCATGTCGATGACGGAGAAGCAGGGTGGCTCGGACGTGCGCGCCAACACCACCACCGCCCGGCCCGAGCCGGACGGCACCTACCGGCTCGTCGGGCACAAGTGGTTCACCTCGGCGCCGATGTGCGACCTCTTCCTCACCCTCGCCCAGGCGCCGGGCGGGTTGACCTGCTTCCTGGTCCCGCGCGTCCTACCCGACGGCACCCGCAACCCGATGCGGCTGATGCGGCTGAAGGACAAGCTCGGCAACCAGTCCAACGCGTCGGCGGAGGTCGAGTACGAACACGCGGTCGCCTGGCGCGTCGGCGACGAGGGACGCGGTGTGCACACCATCATCGACATGGTCAACGTGACCCGACTCGACTGTGTGATCGGCGCGGCGGCCGGCATGCGCCAGGGCGTCATCACCGCCGCCCACCACGTCACCCACCGGCAGGTCTTCGGCCGGTACCTCGTCGACCAGCCGCTGATGCGCAACGTGCTCGCGGACCTCGCGGTCGAGTCCGAGGCCGCCACGGTCCTCATGATGCGCCTCGCCGGAGCCACCGACCGGTCCGCCCGCGGTGACGCCAGCGAGACGGCGTTCAAGCGCCTCGCCCTCGCGGTCGGCAAGTACTGGGTCTGCAAGCGCTGGCCGGCACACGCCGCCGAGGCCCTCGAATGCCTGGGCGGCAACGGCTACGTCGAGGAGTCGGGCATGCCGCGGCTGTTCCGCGAGTCGCCACTGAACTCGATCTGGGAGGGCTCCGGCAACGTCGCCGCGTTGGACGTCCTGCGCGCACTCGCCAAGGAACCCCAGGTCGTGGAGGCGTTCCAGGCCGAGGTGGGCGATGCCGTCGGCGCCGACCCGCGGCTCGACGCCGCGGTCCGCCAGGTGCGGGCCGACCTGTCCGACCTCGACGACCTCGAACTGCGGGCCCGGCGCGTCGTCGAGCGGCTCGCCCTGGTGCTGCAGGGTTCGCTGCTGGTGCGGCACGGCCACCCCGCGGTCGCCGACGCCTTCTGCGCGTCCCGGCTCGGCGGCGACCACGGTCAGGCGTACGGCACCCTGCCGGCCGGCGTCGACTTCGCCGCGATCATCGCCCGCGCCGTACCCAAGGTGGGCTGACCGACAGCGCCGAGCCGACGGCCGGTCACCCGCCCTATTCCGCCATGCGCGCGGACACGCCGATGACGAACACGAGTGGCACGATCAACAGCACCGGCGACCATGCCGGCAGGTGCATGGCCAGCAGGGCACCGACAGCGGCGCCGGTGATCAGGGCCAGCAGGACGTGGACCTTGGGTCGCAGGCTGTGCCACGGGCTGCGGGCAGCGACCCCGGCGATCAGGCTCGTGAGAGTGCCGGTCAGGTACGTGGAGGACAGGCCTGGTACGCCGAAGCGCTGAATGGCGCTGCTCTGTACGCCCAGCGCCGCTGCCGACAGCATCAGCAGTCCAAGATCGACATGCTCGGAGCGGCTGGGCAGGGTGACCACCCAGACGACGAGAAACACGACGAACACCAGGAGTTCCAGGACGAGCGCCCGGGTGACCCGGCGTGGCCAGACCGGGTCGGTCGGCTGCGCCGATCCGGCGAGGCGGGCGCCCGCGAGAACGCCGGTGATGAAACTGACGATGGCGCAGCCTGAGGTAAGGGCAAGGCCGGCGTCGCCTCTGCCCGCCGAGAGCCCGAGCAGAACCATGTTGCCCGTCATGACGCTGGAGAAGGCTCCGCCGAGGGAGAGGAAGCCGACGGCGTCGGCGCTGCCGGTCAGGAAGGTGAGCACGACAACGAGGGCGTGCCGTCGCCGCAGGAGATTCTCGTTGCCCTTCGCCGCGGCGCGAAGGCGGATGACGGATGGCACTGTTCTCAGCACTGTCGGCTATCCTCTGCAAATTGTTCTTCGTATACGCTTCGTTGGACGGTTCATGGAGAGGCGGTCAGGTTGGCTGGAGACCTGCGAGGCAAGCTCGGCACTCAACACCTGCCGCTACGCGACCAGGTCCTCGCCGCACTGCGGACCGCGATCATCAACGGCGACTACCTTCCCGGCGAGCGGCTGACCGAGGATCGGCTGGCCGAGGACTTCGCCGTCTCTCGTAACCCGGTTCGGGAGGCGCTGCGGGTCGCGGAGGCGGAGGGTTTCGTCGTGATCCTGCCCCGCCGGGGGGCGGTGGTCGCTTCCCCGAGCAGCGCGACCATCGCCGACATGTTCGCCGTCCGCCAACGCCTGGAGGCGCTGGCTGCCCGGCTGGCGGCCGAAAGGGCGACGGCGGCGGACGTGGCCGCCCTGCGGGCACTGCTGGACCAGGGCCACGAGGCGACCGAGCAGCAGGACCTGGCCCGGGTCGCCGAGCTGAACAGCTCCCTCCACCTGCGGATCCTCGAGATCAGCGGCAACCCCTGGCTGTCGTCGATCGCCAAGGCGCTGTACCTCCATGTGCAGTGGGTCTTCCGGCTTGGAGCCGCGGAACGGGCACCACACTCGTGGGCCGAGCACATCCAGCTGGTCGACGCCATCGAGTCGGGTGACGGTGACCGGGCCGAGCAAGCCGCGCTGGCCCACCTCGATGCCGCCTCCGCGGCGGCACACGAGAACGCCGAGGCCGGCTATGGAGCCCGCTAGAGTCAACGGCCGCAGGCGTAACCCTGCATGCCACGCGGGTTCGCTCCTGCCGCGAGCACGCCCGTGCCCGGATCGCGGGTCACCGCACAGAGGCGGCCCAGGCTCCACGCGCCGGACAGCCGCACCTCGTGCCCGTACGCACGCAGTGCCGCCAGTACGTCCTCGTCGAGTCGGTCCTCCACCACCAGCACGCCGGGCTCGGCGTCGCGCGGGTAGAACGACGCCGGCTGGCTGACCGTGTGCCACGCAGGCGCGTCGATGGCCTCCTGCAGGGATTGACCTCCGACGAGATGACGGAGCAGGAACAGCAGCTGCCACTGGTCCTGCTGGTCGCCACCGGGAGTGCCGCAGGCCATCACGGGCTCCCCGTCGCGGTGCACCATGGTCGGGCTCAGTGTGGTGCGCGGCCGGCGTCCGGGAGCCAGCGACGAGGCGAGACCGTCCTCCAGCCAGAACATCTGGAGTCGGCTGCCGAGGGGGAAGCCGAGTTCCGGGATGGTGGGAGAGCTCTGCAGCCAGCCTCCGCTCGGGGTGGCGGAGATCATGTTGCCCCAGCGGTCGACCACGTCGACGTGACAGGTGTCGCCGCGGGTCACCCCGTCCGCCTTCACCGTCGGCTCCCCCGTCGTGGGGTCCGCCAGGTCGGCACGACGTCCGGCAGTGTGCCGCACGTGAGCCGGAAGGCGTGGCTCCGCACCGTCGGGGCGGCCCGGTCGCAGCTCAGCTGACGCGCGTTCTCCGATCAGGCCCGCCCTGTCCCGCGCGTACTCGCGGGAGAGGAGCGCCTTCGCGGGCACCTCGACGTCGCCGTACCAGGCCTCGCGGTCGGCGAAGGCGAGTTTGAGCGCTTCGGCCTGGGCGTGGATGCCGGCCGCGATCGACGGGTCGTACGCCCGGGGGTCGTCGAGCGCATCGAGGACCGCCAGGGTCTCCAGCAGCACAGGCCCCTGGCCCCAGAAACCGGTCTTCGCCACCGAGTATCCGTGCCAGTCGAGGGTGACCGGTTCCTCCCAGCTCGCCGAGTAGGCAGCCATGTCGACACCGGTGACGAGGCCGGGATGGGGACGTCCGCTGGAGTCCTGGAACGGTTTCCGGCTGAACCGGTCGACCGCCTCGGCGACGAAATCTTCACCCCAGGCGCGGCGCGCGGCCTCGATCTGCGCCTCGCGGTCGGAGCCGGCTGCCCGGCCGGCGTCGACCAGTCGCTGCAGGGTCTGCGCGTAGGCCCGGTTGGTGAACAGCTCGCCCGCCGCTGGCGGCTTGCCGGTGCGCAGCCAGAGCTGCGCGGAGGTGTGCCAGTGTTCCTCGAACAGCGACTGCACGGTCGCCACCGTTTCGCCGACCCGACCGACCAGCGGGTGGCCGGCGCCGGCGTAGCCGATCGCCGGTTCCAGCACCTCCTCCAGCAGGAGCGTGCCGTGGTCGCGCAGCAGCAGAAGCCAGGCGTCCACGGCGCCGGGCACGGCTGCCGCGAGCGGGCCGGACCCGGGGATGAGTTCCATCCCGAGGGATCGGAAGTGCGCGATGGTGGCACCGGCCGGTGCCGGCCCCTGCCCGCAGAGCACCTTCGGGGTCGGGTCCTGCGCCGTTGCCACGATGGCGGGCACCTCACCGCCCGGCCCGTTCAGGTGTGGTTCGACGACGTGCAGGACGAACCCGGCGGTGACCGCGGCGTCGAAGGCGTTTCCACCGCGCTCGAGGATCCCCATGGCGCACTGGCTCGCGAGCCAGTGCGTCGAGGACACCATCCCGAACGTTCCCTGCAGCGTTGGCCTGGTGGTGAACGTCATGACAACACCTCACTCGTGTCGGCGGCCCGGACGTCGGGCCGGGTGCCGTCGGGCTGGACCAGGTGGCAGGCGGCCATGCCGCCACCGAACTCCACGTGCGCGGGCACCTCCGTCGCGCAACGGTCGAACGCGAGCGGGCACCGGGTGCGGAAGCGGCAGCCGGACGGCGGGTCCAGCGCGGACGGCAGGTCGTCGCCGAGCAGCACCGGTTGACGCTGCCGTTGGCGGACCGGGTCGGCCACCGGCGCGGCCGCCAGCAGCGCCTGGGTGTAGGGGTGGGCCGGTCGCGTGAAGATCCGCTCGCGGGGGCCCTTTTCGACGAGTTGGCCGAGGTACATGACGGCGATGTCGTCCGCCAGGTACTCGACCGCCGAGAGGTCGTGGGTGATGAAGAGGCAGGCGAACCCGATGTCCCGCTGCAGGTCGGCGAGGAGGTTGAGCACCGACGCCTGCACGGACACGTCGAGGGCGCTCGTGGGTTCGTCCGCGATGAGCAGCATGGGCTCGGAGATCAGTGCCCGGGCGATGCTGACCCGCTGGCGTTGACCTCCGGAGAGCTCGTGGGGGTACCGGCGGGCCACTTCAGCCCGCAGGCCGACCCTGCCGAGCTCCGTGGCAACGCGGGCCTCCCGGTCGCGCCGGGAGATCCGCTCACCGGACAGCCGCAACGGCTCGCCGACGATCTCCCCGACCAGCATGCGCGGGTCCAGCGAGCCGGCGGGGTCCTGGAAGACGATCGACACCGCGCTGCGGTGCTGGCGTAGCTGTCGCCGGGACAGGTGCGTGACGTCTGTCCCGGCGATCCTGACCACGCCCGCGGTGGGTCTTTCGAGCCGCACCACGCATCTGCCCACGGTGGACTTGCCCGAGCCGCTCTCCCCCACCAGCGCGGTGACCCGACCCTTGGGGATGGTGAGGGACACGCCGTCCACGGCTCGTACCGGCCCGAAGTGCATCACCAGGTCCTCGAGTTCGAGGGCGTTCGGCTGCGGCGTCATGCGCTGGTCTCCTGGGGCTGCGTCCGGGGCGTGGGGCAGGGATGCCAACATGCCGCAAGGTGGCCTGTCGACGGGACCGTGGACCCGGTCCTGGCCACCTCCAGGGGCGGGGCGGAGTCGCGGCACTGCGCATCGGCGGCAGGGCAGCGATCGGCGAAGGTGCAGGCATCGGGCTGGGCCGACAGGACCGGCACGAGACCGGGTATCTCCTGCAGCCGCTGGGCGCCGGCGTGCCTGCCGGGCGTCGGTGAGGCGGCCAGGAGCCCGGCCGTGTAGCGGTGGTGCGGGTGCGCGAAGAGCTCGGTGACCGACGCCTGCTCCACCACCCGCCCGGCGTACATGACGACGACGCGGTCCGCGATGTCGGCGATCACGCCGAGGTCGTGCGTGATGATGAGGATGGTGGTGCCCAGCCGGTCCCGCAGGTCCCGGAGCACCTGGAGGATGCCGGCCTGGACCGTGACGTCCAGGGCGGTGGTGGGTTCGTCGGCCACCAGCACCTTCGGGCCGCAGGCCACCGCCATCGCGATCATCACGCGCTGGCGCATGCCGCCGGAGAGCTGGTGCGGGTAGTTGTCGACGCGTTTCGCGGCGGACGGGATCCCGACGAGCGAGAGCAGCTCGACGGCGCGGGCCCGGGCGGCCCGCTTGGACATCCGCTCGTGGACCTGCAGGACCTCCCCGATCTGGCGTCCGACGGTGAGCACCGGGTTCAACGACGTCATCGGCTCCTGGAAGATGTAGGCGATCTCCTTGCCGCGCACGCGGCGCAGCACCGACTCCCGGGTGCCGACGAGCTCGGTGCCCTCCAGCCGCACCGAGCCTGAGACCCGGGCGCTGTCGGGCAGCAGCCCGGCAATGCTCATCGCCGTGACGCTCTTTCCGCAGCCGGACTCGCCCACCATCCCGACGATCTCTCCGGGAGCGAGTTCCAGGCTCACCCGGTCGACCGCGGAGACGGTTCCGCCCTCGGTGCTGAACGAAACCGAAAGGTCGCGTACTTGCAGGACGGACGTGCCGCGCGCGGCGGCGACGGCGCCCGCCGGTTCGACCGTGGTCATCACCGGTCCCCCTTCGGGTCGAGGGCGTCCCGAAGGGCGTCGCCGAAGACGTTGAACGCCAGCGCCAGACCCATGATCACGACACCGGGCAGGACGGCTGCCCACGGGGCGCGGGCGGCGAACTGCTGGGCGGTGGCCAGCATGGTGCCGAGGCTGGGGGCCGGGGGCTGGATGCCGAGGCCTAGAAAGGAGAGCACCGCCTCGCCCAGGATCGCGGCCGGGATCGCGACCGTGGCCTGCACCAGGATCACCGACGTCGCGTTCGGCAGGATGTGCCGGGCGAGCACCCACAGGTCGCTGGCGCCCTCCACGACGGCCGCGGCCACGAAGTCCAGCGACTTGAGCCGCAGGGTGTCCGAGCGCACCACCCGGATCACTCCCGGGATCTGCGCGATGCCGATGGCCACGGCCGCGTTGGTGAGACTGGCGCCCCGGATGGCGGCCAACCCCACCGCCATGATCAGGAACGGGAACGCGAGCAGCAGATCGGTGAAGCGCGAGATCACCGCGTCCCAGGCCCGGAAATAGCCCGCGGCCAGTCCGAGCGGGACGCCGATGAGCAAGGAGGTGGCCACCGCCAGGAGCGCCACCTGGAGGGAGGCCCGGGCCCCCAGCATGATGCGGGACAGGACGTCACGGCCCAGGTCGTCGGTCCCCAGCACGTGGCCGGGAGTGCCCGGAGGCGCGAACGTGTGGGCAAAGTCGGTCTGCTGGACCGCGTAGGGGGCGATCCAGGGCGAAAGCAGGGCGACGACGGCCGCGAACGCGAGCACGACGAAGCTCACGACGGCGAGTGGGTTCCTCCGCAGTCGTCTGAGGACCCGGGTGCGCCGGCTGATGCTGGCGGGACCGACCTCCGCGGTCGGAACGGCGACGACGGTCATGCCGGCTCCCCCGTCACGCGGATACGGGGGTCGATGACCGAGTAGAGCAGGTCCACCAGGAAATTGATCACGATGTACGCCGTGGCGGTGAGCAGGACGACCGCCTGGATCACCGGGTAGTCCCGCTGGAACACCGCGTCGATGGTCATCTTGCCGAAGCCCGGCAGCCCGAAGATCTGCTCGGTCACGACCGCCCCGGAGATCAGGCCCCCGAGCTGGAGGCCCACGATCGTCACCACCACGATGAGGCTGTTTCGCAGCGCGTGCCGGGTGATGACGGCTCGTGGCCGAAGACCCTTCGCCTTCGCCGTACGGACGTGGTCCGACGAGAGCGCGTCCAACATCGCGGACCGTGTCTGCCGCATGATGATGGCGGCGAGGCCCGTGCCGAGAATCACCGCCGGCAGGATGATGTGGTGCAGGTTGCCGACCGGATCCTGCAGCAGTGGCACGAATCCGGAGGCCGGAAAGAGCCCCGTCGCCACGGCGAGGTAGAGGATCGCGAGCAGGCCGAGCCAGAAGTGCGGAACGGACAGGCCCACCAGTGCCAGTCCGTTGGCCAGCCACTCCGCCGGGTGCCCGCGGCGTACCGCCGCGAGCACCCCGGCGCCGATGCCGAGCGCCGCGGCGATGAGGATCGCCAGGACGGCGAGCTCGGCCGTGACGGGCAGGGCGGTCGTGAGCATCGACGAGACCGGTATCCCGGTTCGGATCGAGACCCCGAAGTCGCCCTGCACGAGGCGCTCCACGTACTGCGCGAACTGCAGTGGCAGCGGCTGGTCCAGGCCGTAGTGGTGGCGGATGGCCTCCAGTGCCTCCGGTGACCGGTCCTCGCCCGCGAGGGCGAGGGCCGGGTCACCGGGAAGGGCCCGCACACCGAGGAACACCACGACCGTCGACAACAGCAGGGTCAGCGCTGACTGCCAGGCGCGCGTGAGCAGATACCGTGCCACCGGTCGACCTACTTCGCGAACCCGGCGAAGGCTGCGCGGATCACGCCGTCCGGGAAGACCTGCAAGCCCTGGATCTTCTTGGAGACGGCGGTCAGGTTCCGCTGCCGGTAGAGGTAGATCAGCGCGTCGTCCTGCTGCAGGATCGTCACCGCCTGCCCGTACAGCTTCTTGCGCGCCTCGATGTCGTTCGCCTGGCGAGCCTGGGTCAGTACGTCGTCGAGCTGTGGATTGCTGTAGCCGGCGACGTTCTGGCTCCCGCCGGTACCGACGAAGTTCGTGATGTTGGCGTCCGGGTCGATCCGGCCGCTCCAGCCCAGCTGCAGCAACTCGAAGTTGCCGCGGTCCTGCTCGTCGAGGAGGGAGGAGTACTCCACCGGGTTGATCTTGAGGTCGAATCCGCCGTCCTTCACCATGGCCTGGAGCGCCTGCGCGAGGCGCAGCGAGTCGGGCGTGTTCGAGATGAGCATCGCCACCGGGTACGGCGTCTGAACGCCCGCTTCGGCAAGCAACTGCTTGGCCTTGGCGGGATCGTGCGCGGGGCACGCCTGCGCTTCCGGGGACGAGAACGGGCTCGCGGGCGAGACCGGCGAGCAGGCGGTGGCGAAGAGCCCGTTGAAGACGGCCTGGACCAATGCCTTTCGGTCGATCGCGTGCTCGAAGGCCTGCCGGACCTTGGCGTTCTGGGCGATGGGGCGGTCGATGGGCTTCGGTGTGGTGCCGACGCCGTCGACGTTACCGATGTTGAACGTCAGCCCTTGGTAGCCGAGAGACTGGGACTGCAGGATGCTGAGCGAGGCATCTCCCCGCAACGCGGCGTAGTCCTGCGTGGAGATGGTGTCGGCGACCTGGGCATCGCCGGAGCGCAGGTTCGCGGCCCGAATGCTCGCGTCGCTGAGGATGCGCCAGGAGATGGCGTCGAGGTGGACCTTGGCGGCGTCGTAGAAGTTCGGGTCCCGCTGGACGTCGATGGAGTTCTGCGGCACGCGCTTGGCGAACTTGAAGGGCCCGACGCAGACCGGCGCGGTGGCGAAGTTGTCGCCCAGCTTCTGCAGCGCCTTCGGGCTCATGATCATGCCTGCGCGGTCCGCCAAGGCGCCGATCAGGGGTGCGAACGGCTGCTTCAGGTGGACGACGACGGTGTGTGCGTCGGGCGTGTCGACGCTGTCGATGGGACCGAGCTCGCTCTTGCGCGCGGACCGGGCGTTGGTCAGGTGTCGTTGCAGCGTGGCCTTGACCGCGGCGGAGTCGAAGGGCGTTCCGTCCGCGAAGCGCGCGTCCTGGCGCAGCGGAATGGTGACCGTCCTGCCGTCGCTGCTGGTGCTGGGGAGCGCGGTCGCCAACTGTGGCACGACCTGCGCCTGCTCGTTCACGTCGTAGAGCTTCTGGCACATGGCCTGGAAGACGTAGCGCGAGTAGAGGCTGCGCGACAGGGTCGGGTCCAGCGCGTCGGGCTCGGCGGAGAGGGCGATGACCAGCTTGCCGCCGTCCTTCACCGCGGCGGGGTCCGCCGGCGTACCGAAGAAGTCCTGGCCTGCCGCCTGGTCTTCGCCGGATTTGCCGCCCCCGCTGTCCGACACTGGCGAGCAGGCAACGACCGTGCAGGCAACAGCGACCGCCGCCACAGCGGCCCGGAGTGGACCGAACCTCCGCGGACTCGTTTCGCTGAAGGAGTTCGTCATTCTTGGCTCCTCGACTGGGCAATTCGGGGAGCGTATGTTGTATACGAAGGCTGCGCAAGACCTCCGTCGATGGCCGCCGAGCGGCGGATACACCCGACAGTCGAGGAGAAATCGGACCGTCACGCAGCGCGAGTACACGATCGGCTACGGGACGCAGTCGGCTGCTTAGTCGGCGTGGTCCCTGTCGGGCGCGGCGCGGAGATGGATGAAGTCCGCCACGCCGATCACCCCGACGATCTGCCGGACGACCGGCGGCATGTCCCGGCGGGTGGGGTCATGCGCGCCAAGCCCGGATGGCCGTCGGGTGCGGGTTACCCGCCAGCCGGAAACGAGGACCCCGGGCGGGACCGGGACGTTTGCCCACGTACGCCACGGGCAATCGCGCGGCGGAGGGCTGTCACACGGGGAGGAAGCAGGTAGTGAAGATCCGGCCGCAGGACAAGCGGATGGACTTCGTGCACGATCCCGCCCAGCTCTAGAAGAAGCTGAGGAGCCGACAGTGCGTCCGCAGGACGCGTCGGTCATCACGGCGGCCGGGTCACGCCGGAGGACCGCTTCCAGCGCGGCCCGGTACGCCTGCAGCCAGCACAAGCAGGGACATCGCATCGGCCTACAGGGGGCGTACGGGGCATGCGGCGCAGCGTCGCGGTGAAGCCGGAGGTGACCGGCGGCGAGTCGGTGGGGCTGGCCGATGTGGTGTGGGAGAACGCACGGCGGAAACCCGACGCCGTGCAGTTCCTGCGCCCGAACCCGGACGTCCGGTCGTGGCCCGCGCGGCAGTCCGGCGTCGGCGGGGCGGGTGCGGTCACCTGCCGACAGTTCCGCGACGACGTGCTGGCGTTGGCGCGCGGACTCATCGCCGCAGGGCTCGAGCCAGGGGCCCGGGTGGCACTGGTGAGCCGCACCCGGTACGAGTGGACGCTGGTCGACTACGCGTTGTGGACGATCGGCGCGGTGACCGTTCCGGTGTACGACACCTCGAGTGCCGGGCAACTGGCCTGGATCCTCGCCGACTCCGGCGCGGTGGCGTGCGTGGTGGAGACAGGTGATCACGCCGCGATGCTGACCGGCGTGCGGGACAGGCTGCCGGCGCTGGGCCAGGTGTGGCAGATCGACGCCGGTGACCTGATCCAGGTCGCCGATCGGGGCCGAACCATCGACGACGAGCAGGTGGCGAGCCGGCGTGAGGCGGTGTCGGGCGGGGACGTGGCGACGATCGTCTACACCAGCGGGACAACGGGCCGGCCCAAGGGCTGCATGCTGACGCACCGCAACATCCGCCTCGACGTCGGCAACGCGGTCGCGGCGTTGCCGGAGCTGTTCAACCAGGGCGCCTCGACCGTGCTCTTCCTGCCGTTGGCGCACGCGTTCGCCCGGATGGTCCAGGTGGCGATGGTGCACACCGGGGCGACGATGGTGCACAGCGCCAGCATGGGCGGGGTGATGGACCAGCTACGGCAATTCCGGCCGACGTTCATCCTCGCGGTGCCACGGGTGTTCGAAAGGGTGTACAACCGGGCACGGCAGAAGGCCGTCGAGGAGCACCAAGGTCGACTCTTCGCCGTCGCGGACCAGGTGGCGGTGCGGTACAGCCTGGCGCTCGACCGCCCGTCCGGCCCTGGCCCGCTGCTCCGGCTGACGCGGCGCCTCTTCGACGCGTTGGTTTACCGGAAGCTGCGGGCGGCGCTCGGCGGGCGGTGTCAGGTCGCGATCGTCGGCGGCGCCCCGCTCGGTCAGCGGCTCGGGCACTTCTTCCGGGGAGCCGGCTTGACCGCGCTGGAAGGATACGGGTTGACGGAGACCTCGCCGGCGCTGGCGGCGAACCGGCTGTCGGCGATGCGGATCGGCACTGTCGGCCGGCCACTGCCGGGCGTGGAGTTGGCCATCGCCGACGATGGGGAGGTCCTCGCCCGCGGCGACGTCGTGTTCCAGGGGTACTGGAACAACGCGGCCGCCACCCGCGAGACATTCACCGCCGACGGCTGGTTCCGCACCGGTGACCTCGGCAGCCTCGACGACGACGGCTATCTGCGGATCACGGGACGCACGAAGGAGATCATCGTGACCGCGGCGGGTAAACACGTGATCCCCGGACCCATGGAGGATCGGGTCCGCGCGCACCCGCTGGTCAGCCAGTCCATGCTGGTCGGTGATGCCAAGCCGTACGCCGCCGCGCTGGTCACCATCGACCCGCGGGCGTGGTCGCGGTGGCGGAGCGAGCACGGTCACCCGGACGCCTCGGTGGCGGAACTGCGCGACGACCCCGCCCTGCGTGGCGAGATCCAGGCCGCGATCGACCAGGCCAACAGGTCGGTCTCCCATGCGGAGGCGATCAAGACCTTCCGCATCCTGCCGGACGACTTCACCGAGGCCAACGGCGAGCTCACCCCCACGTTGAAGATCAAACGCGAGGTGGTGCAGCGGCATCGGGCCGCCGAGATCGACGCCCTCTACACCGGCCACTAGCCCGTGTTTCGTAAGGGCTTCCGGACGGTGAGGTAGGCCCGGCGTGGCGGTGATCGATAAAAGTTGAGGTCTCCGGTAGATCGGTTAGCGACCAAGCAAACCGAAGACCGACCGGAGACCTCGTGCCCAGGGTAGCGGCAGCGAGGCGGCACGACCTCACCGACGCTCAGTGGGCAGGGCTGCAGCCTGTCCTGCCTACGGAGTCGGGCCGGGGACGTCCGCCGCGGTGGACGAAACGGCAGATCATCGACGGGATCCGGTGGCGGGTCCGGACCGGAACACCGTGGCGGGACGTGCCCGAGGTGTACGCGCCCTGGCAGACCTTGTACCGCTGGTTCCGGCGCTGGCAGCGGGACGGCACCTGGGCGAAGGTCCTGGCCGGGTTGCAGGCCAGCGCTGACGCCGGCGGGAAGATCGACTGGACGGTCAGCGTCGACTCCACGATCAGCCGCGCCCACCAGCACGCCGCCGGCGCCCGCCGCAACGGCCACCAGCAGAAGGAACCACCCGGTGGTGTTGCCACCGAGCCTGACGATCATGGGCTGGGCCGATCGCGGGGCGGGTTCACCACCAAGACGCACCTGGCCTGCGAGCAGGGCCGCAAGACCCTCGCCGTGGTGATCACGGGTGGGCAGCGCGGAGACAGCCCGCAATTCATCACCGTCCTGGAACGGATCAAGGTGTACCGGGTCGGCGGCGGCCGGCCCCGCACTCGTCCCGACCTGGTCCTGGCCGACAAGGCGTACACCAGCCGCGGCAACCGCGGGTACGCCCGCCGCCGAAAGCTGCGGGTCTGCATCCCGAGCAAGGCCGACCAGGACGCCCACCGCAGGGCCAAGGGATCCAACGGCGGCCGGCCGCCCGCCTTCAACCCAGACCTCTACCGGCTACGGCACGCCGTCGAGTGCGGCATCAACCAGCTCAAGCAGAACCGTGCCATGGCCACCCGCTACGAGAAACTCGCCGTCCGCTTCGAAGCCACCGTCACCATCGCGGTCATCAACCAGTGGCTCCGCGCCTTATGAAACACGCGCTAGGCGTCAGGTGGACCGACGACGGGCGCGACCCGATTCGTCAGGTGCGGGCGGGTGACCACCCGTCGGCGACCAGGCGCGCGGCATCACTGCCCTCGCCGTGGAAGAGCACACCGTCCCGGTCCGCCGCAGCGATCCGGTCGACGTAGACGCCACGGCCCTGGCTGGAGGCGTCGGCGGTGCTGCTCCAGCGCAGGTGGGTCGCCTGGCCAGGCAACTCCACCGAGACCTGCCACCAGACCCGGCCGCCGTAGCCGGTGACGGTGCCGTCGCTGGTCCACCGCCGGTCACCCGCGCGCAGCAGCATCCGTCCCGGCGACCAGGTCCGCCCTCCGTCTGTGGAAACCTCGAACCGGGCGCTGTCGTAGCGCGGCTCGGTGTCGTACCAGAGCAGGAAGCTCGCGGTGCCACCCTGCGCGGCCCGGCGCAGCGGGGCGGTGAGGGTGACTGTGGCAAGGTCGCGGGGGTCGGCTCGCCAGGCCGCGTAAGACCGGGGCCGCACCGGGATCGCCTCGGCGAGGTCGCGTGCGACCGCGCGCCGGGCGACGTTGTTGCTGCCCCAGCCGCGATCGGGGTGCACCCGGTTGCTGAGCAGGATGACGAACGAGTGGGAGAGCGGGTCGATCACCAGGGAGGTGCCGGTGAAGCCGGTGTGCCCGAACGCCACGGGTGAGGAGAGCCCCATCATGTACCAGTGCTTGTTGAGTTCGAAGCCGAGTCCTCGATCGCTCTCCGGGTAGGCCTGCTCCAGCGGCGAGTTGTAGTTGACCAGCATTGTTCGCACCGTGTCGGCCCGCAGGATCCTTCGGCCGCGATACTCGCCGCCGTTGAGCAGTGACTGGCAGAGCACGGCCAGGTCGGCGGCGGTGGAGAAGATCCCTGCGTGCCCGGCCACGCCGCCGAGCGACCACGCGTTCTCGTCGTGCACCTCGCCCCAGACCATCCCGCGCCCGGCGTACGGCTGGTATTCGGTCGCGGCGATCCGTGACCGCAGCTCCGGCCCCGGGTTGTAGCCGGTGTCGACCATCCCCAGCGGTGCGGTGACACCGTCGCGGACCAGGTCGGCCAACGGCCGGCCGGTCACCCGTTCCAGCAGGACGCCCAGAGCGATCAGCCCGAGGTCGGAGTACACGTACTGGGCGCCGGGCGTGGCCCCGGCCGCGAGCGGCGTGGCGAGGGCGGCGGCGAACCGCTCGGCCGGCGTCGGGTAGCGGCTCCACAGTGGCGTGAAGGCGGGCAGCCCGGAGGTGTGGGTGAGCAGCATCCGTACGGTGACCGACGCCTTGCCGCCCGCCGCGAACTCGGGGACGTACCGGGCGACCGGCGCGTCCAGGTCCACCAGCCCCCGCTCGACCTGCTGCATGACGACGATCGTCGTGAACAGCTTCGACACCGACGCCAGGTCGAAGATGGTGTCGGGCCGCATCGGGAGTTGCTGGTCGTCGGGAAGCTCCACTGCGGCCATTGCGGGCGGCGGCCCAACGGCGGAGTAGCGCACCGCCGTCCCCACCGCGGCGTGCTGCACGACCACGCCGTCCTTGGCGGCCAGGACCACGGCACCCGCGAACGTGGGATGACCTGGGTGGTCCTGGGTCGGCTCGAGGTATGCCGCCAGGTCGGCGGGCATCCGGTCCACGTGCTCGGGGAGCAACCCGACCTCGCTGGCGCTGCCAGGCCGCAGCGTGTCGTCGCGGAACTGGATATCGGCCGGGGTGACGGCTGGCGGCGCGGACCCGGCCGGGGGCCGCTCGGCGGCGGCCGTCCGGGTGGCCGGGAGCGCTGCGCCCAGCATCGCCGCGGCCAGGCCGAGCGCGACGGTTCGCCGTGGCCGTTTGGCCGCCGAGACGGTGCGGAGAATACCCGTCATGGTCCCTCCTACCAGGTCAGGCCGTGGCCGTAGGGGTAAAGAACCGCCCCGTCGGCCGTGGGGATTGTGACGGGCAGCCGTCCCCGGGGAGACAGCTCGCCGTGCAGCGCGCGGACGAGCGAGTCCATCGCCGCCCGGGTGTACGAGTAGGACGCCAGGTAGGTGGATACGCCTGGCAGGTACGCGATGTCGTACGGGTCCCGGACCGCTGCCACGACCACGGGCTTGCCGGTCGCCAGTAGCGCCGCGACGAGCCGCCGCTGACTGGCCCGTGGGTCGGTGACCTCGATGTCCCATGCCTTGCTCACCAGCACGACGGTGAGGTCGTGGCCGGCCGCCGCGGCGGCGGCCGCGGCGATCGCCTGATCGGATGGCAGGGTCGCGGGCAGGGCGGTGGCGCGGGCACCGCGGGCGGTGAAGCCGTCGGCGACCGCCGCGACCGGCGCGAAGCCGGCGCTGTTCCAACCGGTGACCAGCACCGACCGGTCCGCGCGGGCAAGCGGCAGCAGCCCGGCGTCGTTGCGGATCGCGGTGAGGGTCGGGTCGGTGACCCGGGTGACGGCGGCCAGGTGCTGGGGCGCCCCGACCGTGCGTACCGTCGCCTCGACGTCGACCAGCGGCGACCGGGCCAGGCCCTGCCGGTACTTCATGGCCAGAATCCGCCGGACCGACTCGTCGATGCGCCCTTCGGTCAGCTCGCCGGTGGCCACGGCCCGCAGCACCGCGTTTCGCGCCAGCCGAAGGTCCGGCGGCATCAGCAACTGGTCGGCCCCGGCCTTCAACGCAAGCACGGGCACCCGCTCGTCGCCGTACTTCTTGCGTACGGCCGCCATGTTGAGCGCGTCGGTGACGATGACGCCCTGGAAGCCGAGCTCCCCGCGGAGCACGCCGGTGAGGATCCTCGGCGAGAGGGTCGCGGGATCGCCCGACGGGTCGAGCGCGGGCACCACGATGTGCGCGGTCATGATCGATTCGACCCCCGCGCTGATCGCCCTTCGGAACGGCGGGGCGTCGATCTGCTCCCACTCCTGGCGGGTGTGGTTGATCACCGGCAGGTCGGTGTGGCTGTCGTTGTCCGTGTCGCCGTGGCCGGGGAAGTGCTTCGCCACCGCCGTCACGCCGGCGCCGTCCTGGAACCCGCTGACCTGAGCGGCGGTCAGCTCGGCCACCAGGGTCGGGTCGGCGCCGAAGGACCGGACGCCGATCACCGGGTTGGCCGGGTCGACGTTGACATCGGCGATCGGCGCGTACGGCTGGTGGATGCCGACGGCGCGCAGCTCGCGTCCGGTGATCTCCGCCGCCGTCTGTGCCAACTGGGGTGACCGGGCGGCGCCCAGGGCCATCGAGCCGGGGAACTGGGCGGCGGGCGCGGGCATCCGCAGCACCACGCCCTGCTCCTGATCGGTGGAGATCAGCAGGGGCACCTGGTCCTTGCCGCCGTCGCCGAGGGCGGCTCGCTGCAGGCCGTTGGAGAGGGTGGCGATCTGGCGGGGGCTGTCCAGGTTGTGTGACCAGGAGAAGTAGCAGACGGTACCGAGGTGGAATTCCTCGATGACCTCGGCCGGCGTCTCGACGCCGAACGCTGCCCGGTTGGCCGCACGGTCCGCGGCTGTGGGCTCGGTGGCGTCACCGCCGTAGACGTAGGTGGCGAAGAGCTGGCCGACCTTCTCCTCCAGGCTCATGTGCCGCAACGTCGAGGTGACCCAGCCATGCTCGGCGGCCGGCGGAGATACGGCGGTGGTGGCGTGGGCGGGCAGCGGCGCGAGGGTGGCCAACAGGGCGGCCGCGGTGACGAGTCGGGTCTTCATAGACGACGACCTCTCAGTCCGGATGGCCGAAACTTAGCTACATATCGATGAATCGTCAAGAAGGTTAGCTACAAGCAACCGGTCAATCCCATGCCCAGGAGCACACCATGCTCGACAGAGGCAGAAAGGCCGGGAGCTCCCGGGTGGCGAGGGCGCTGACGGTGGCGGGCGGGAACGCGGCCGCCCGGCTCAGGTCACGGTGATCCGCTTCGGCGTGGTCTTCGAGTCCAGCCAGGTGTTGATGAGCTTGGTGAAGTCGCGCCCGGTCTGCTTGTTGACGAAGGCGATGAACGACGCCCGGTCCTGCTGGGTGTTGCGCTGTTCCTGCACCCAGGCGCGGGCCAGCGCGAAGAACGCCTTGTCGCCCAGTTGTCGGTGAATCTCGTGGAGCATCGCCTCCGGGCACAGGTAGACGTTGCCCTCGGCGAAGTTCTTCGGGTTGGGCTTGCCGGGCGGGCCGAGCTTCTTGCGCATGGCGGTGTCGGCGTCGCGCAGGTACCGGTCCAGGCTGGCGTCGCTGAGGTGCCGGGTCTCCTTGGTGTACAGGTCCTGGGCGTACTGCGCCCAGCCCTCGTTCAGCCACAGGTCGGTCCAGGTGGTCGGGGTGACGGAATCTCCGAACCACTGGTGGGCGTACTCGTGCAGCAGGTCGCTCCCCCAGCGGTCCCGGCGGGCCTTGGTGTTCTCGATCTTCCGGCCCATCGTGATCATCTGCTGGGTCTCCATGCCGGACTCCGAGTCCACCACCACGACGCCGCCGGAGGGGAACGGGTACGGCCCGAACTTCTTCTCCAGCCAGGCCAGATACTGCGGCGACTTCTTGAGGTACGGCAGCAGCTTGTCGTCGACGCCCTTGCGGTACCAGTAGGTCAGCGGAACGCCACGGGGCCCCTTGGCGGTCAGCTTCTGGTACTTCCCGACAGCCAGGGTGGTCAAATATGTCGCGACCGGATCTGTGCTGCGGTAGGTGAACGTGTTCCCGGACTGCCCGGCCGGGGTACCGCTGGCGATCGCGGACCAGCCCGCCGGGACGGTCATCCGGATGTCGTAGAGGGCCTCGTCGGAGGGCTGGTCGTTCGCCGGGTACCAGGTGAATGCCCCGAACGGCTCCTGCATCGTCCAGAGGCCGCCCTCCTTGGTGACGGTGAGACCGAGATCCTCCACGTCCTTGCGGTGCGATGGCATCGGCGTCGCCTTCGGCCGGCCGTGGTACTTCACCACCAGCGTCACCGGCTTGTCGGCGACGACCGGGCCGGTCACGGTCAGCTTCTCCTTGGCCACGGTGCCGGTGACCGTCGTACCGTCCAGCGTCACCCCGTCGACCTCGTAGGGCATGAAGTCGAGGACGAGGTCGGGGGCGTCCTTGGTGGGCCGGATCCGCAGGGTGGCGGTGCCCGTGAGGGTCCTGGTCGCCGGTGCCCAGTCCAGCGCCAGGTCGTAGTGCAGAACGTCCAGCACGTCCGTGCCCCGGGCGGGATAGATGGGATCGGCCACCGGTGCGGAGCGCCCGGCCTGCCAGACGGTGTAGTCGACGGCGGGGACGCTCGGGCTCGGCGCGGCCGTGGGGGCGGACGAGCCGGCGGCCGGGGCGGCCGGATCGGTGGTGCACCCGGTGACGAGCAGCGGTCCGAGGAGCAGGGCCAGTGGTACGCGACGACGCATCAGCGCACCATACGGCAGGGATCGGCTTCCGCGGAGGGCCTGGTGCTGCCGAACGTTGGTCGCCGGACTGATGCTTCGGGGCGTGCCCTCGCCGATACTGACGGTGCGAGCGGGAAGCTGAGGAGCCGGACGATGCGGGCAACTACGGTCGTCAGCCTGAAGGGCCACCGGGACGACCCGGCCTACGCGGATGTGGTCTACGTCGGGCGGGCCATGTACCGCGGCGGCTGGCGTCTCGCGCAGTCCCCGCTCGCCAGCCCGTACCGCCCCGGCCCGGACGGCAGCCGGGATGAGGTCGTCGAGAAGTACCGCGCGTACCTGCTCGGCCGCCCCGATCTCCTCGCCCTCCTCCCTGAACTGCGCGGACGCAGGCTCGGGTGTTGGTGTACGCCGGAACGCTGCCACGCCGAGGTGATCGCCGAGCTCGCCGACTCGCCACCGGCGTAGAGACTCTGCGTACAGTCAGGCCAGGGCCGGTGCGGTGACTCGGCGGCGGATCAGGGCCGCCGCGGCGCCGAGCACGGCCACGCCGGTGCCGAGCAGCAGGACCGCGTCTGCGCCGTGGGCGGAGAAACCGCCGGCCTGGCCGGCCGGCAGCAGACTGGAGGCCACGGTGATGCTGGCGGCGACGCCGAGGGAGGCACCGACGTAGCGGGCGGTGTTGTTGGCGCCGGAGCCCATCGCGACCCGGTCCGGGGGCACGCTGGCGACGGCGAGCCGGGCGAGTGCCGCGTTGAGCAGGCCGCTGCCCGCCCCGGAGATGAGCAGCCCGGGGATGGTGCGGACCCATGAGTGCGCGTCGGCGTAGCCGAGCATGGCCAGGTAGCCGGCGGCGGTGAGGGCGAAGCCGAGGGCGAGTTGCCGGGTGGGCGCGAAGCGCGTCCCGTGGTGGCGCATCTGGTTGCTGACCACGTACGAGGCCCCGGCCCAGAGGAAGGCCAGGCCGGCGGCTCCCAGGGCGTTGACGCCGATCAACCGTTGCACGAGGGTGGGCAGGACGGTGCTCGGGCCGAGCGCGGCGAGCCCGGTGAAGAGCGCGCCGAGGGTGGCGACCCGGAAGTCCGGCCGGCGGAACAGGGCCAGGTCGAGCATCGGCGCCCGGGTGCGGGCCTCGGTCGCCACGAAGGCGGCGAGCAGCAGCACCGCCAGCACCAGGGGGATCAGCACCGTGGGCCGCAGCCACCCGGTGCGTCCGGCGGTGACGGCGATGAGCAGCAGGGCCAGGCCAGCGCCGAGGGCCAGCACACCGGGTACGTCGATGCGGGCTGCCCGTTCGGCCCGGGACTCGGCGAGCAGTCGCCCGCCGGTCGCCGCCAGTACGGCGGCCAGCGCCGCGAGGAGGAGGTAGAGCCAGCGCCAACTGCTGAGTGCGGTCAGCGCGGCCGAGGCCAGTGGGCCGACGGCGATGCCGGCGCCGATCATCGATGCCCAGAGCGCCGTGGCGTGGGCCCGGCCCTGGTGGGTGGGGAAGGTGTGCGCGAGCAGGCCCAGGCCGACGGCGAGGATGGCGGCGCTGGCGACGCCCTGTGCCACTCGAGCGGCGATGAAGGTGCCGGCGCCGGGGGCGACGGCGGCGCCGAGGGTACTGGCGGCGAGCAGCGCGAGGCCGGCCCGGAAGATCCGCCGCCGGCCGAAGTCGTCGCCGAGGCTGCCAGCGACCAGCAGGGTGGCGGCGAGCCCGAGGGTGATCGCGTTGATCAGCCAGGTCTGGGTGGTGAGGCCGGCTCCGAGGCTGCGGGCGGTCTGGGGCAGTACGGCCACGGGTGCGGTGTAGTTCATGAGGACGAGCAGGGTCGCGGCGCAGACCGCGAACAGGGCCCGGGCGCCGGAGCGGGCGGCGTCCGGGGCCGGGGCGGCGGACGGCGCGGTGGCGCTGGCGGGGGTCGACATGCGGAGGGCCTCTCAGTTCGGTGAGTGAACCGACACTAGCAGAGATGGTTCGCTGAATGAACCGACTGGGAGGTAGGATCCATTCCATGGCGCTGGGGAAGGGCTACGAAGGGCAGAACTGTTCCCTGGCCAGGGCGTTGGAACTGGTCGGCGAGCGGTGGACGCTGCTCGTCGTCCGCGACGCCTTCTACGGCGTACGCCGCTACGGCGACTTCCTCAGCCACCTGGACATCCCCCGAGCCGTGCTCGCTGACCGCCTCAACACCCTCGTCGACGCCGGAATCCTGCAGCGCAATCGCTACCAGGAATCCCCACCCCGGGACGAATACCTGCTCACTGAGCGCGGCACCGAACTCTGGTCCGTGATCTACCCGCTGATGCGCTGGGGCGAGCGGCACTTTGCCACCGGCGAGCCGCTGCGGACGTTCCGGCACGCCACCTGCGGCACCGAACTCGACCCGGCCGGCCGCTGCCCGGCCTGCGGGCAGGCCGACGTGCCACCCGGAGACGTCGAGGCCCAACCGGGCCCGGGCATCCCTGCCCAGCCGCGCCAGGACCCGGTCAGCGTCGCGCTGCGTCAGCGCCCGCACCGACTCCTCCAACCGCTGCTCTGAGCCGCCGCGGCCGCAGGCTGCCGATGGGCGGTCGCCAGGGCGCCATCGGGTCGATGGTGGTGCTACTCGACAATGCTTTCGGCGCCGCTGTGCTGTTCGCCAGGTTTGGCGCCGTGTTGGTCGGCGCGGAGCAGGGAGCGCCGACCTCCGATCGCAGCAGACCCGATGGCGTACGTTCTGGCCGTCCTCGGCGCAGAGGTGGTCTCCCCCGTTTCGCTTTGCGGCGGTGACCGACCGGTTGGACTGGGAAGCTTCTCCCAGGCGTCGCAGCTCGCCTATCACAGCCCTCTGTCCCCGGAGGGAAGAAGCTGGATTCTCGCAATCGGAACCCGCCATCCGTGGTTACCTGGCACCGGGTCGCGCCCCACTTCACAAGCTATTAACAAAATTGCGTCTTCCTGGGGGGGATTTCGTTGACCAAACCATTCACCCGCCTTGCGGGAGCCACCATGCTGGCCGCCGCGATCGGCCTGGGCTCCGCCGCACCAGCGTGGGCTGACACGACGATCAACATCAATCCGGCGGACACCGGCACGACGGCGGCCGCGTTCAGAACTCACCAGTGCGACCCCAACCTCGGTGGTGGCCCGTTCCAGGCGGAGGACGTCTGGGTCTTCGCCCTGCCTGCCGCAGTGCAGCAGGGCACCTTCACGTCACTGACCATCGACTTCGCCACAGAGGGTGGCCCCGCCAGGGAAACCATCACGACCACACCTGCCGCTGACCGCGCAATCGTGGGCGACAAAGCGTGGATCAGGACGCCG
Organism: Micromonospora sp. RTBAU3-60; assembly: GCF_054963695.1. Classification (NCBI taxonomy): domain Bacteria; kingdom Bacillati; phylum Actinomycetota; class Actinomycetes; order Micromonosporales; family Micromonosporaceae; genus Micromonospora; species Micromonospora sp. RTBAU3-60. The sequence continues at coordinate 55,923 of NZ_JBUEGB010000039.1, forward strand.
GCCGGCCTGTCCTCGTCCGGGCAGTTGGTGAATCCGTTCACCCTTACCAGCGCCACGGCGATGATCACGGGCACCGACGGAACATTCAACCTGGCGCAGACCTGCCCGGCGACGGGCGGGACACCTAGCCCCAGCGCCTCTGCTCAGCCAAGCGACCCTGCCTCGGACTGACCTTCCGGGATCGTTTCCCACCACGGTGGGGATGCCTGGGCGTGGCGGTCACATGCCGCGCCAAGGGCGGCCCCACGTGGAAGGTGCGATACGGCCCTGCCGGGTTGCCAACCCGGCAGGGCCGGTCAGCAACCGCCCATGACGGGATCTGTCCCCGGCCGACACCCGAACATTCGGGTGTCGGCCAGGGACTGTCGTCCAGGTCACCGCCCAACTTGCCTCGGAGCGGGTGGGCGCACCGGTCGGCGGGGTCCGGGCGGGCTCGCACGCCGCAACAGCCCATCCTCGGCTTCAGCCAGGTCTCCGAGCTGTGGTCGGAGTGGAGAGCCACCGAAACCCGGGCCGGCATCGCGATGACTCGGGACCTACCGCGCGCCGTCGCGGCGGTGCGCGCCGCCCGACGCACGGGTCGACCCGAAGTCGCCAGCGGGGAGGACGGGGCCCGGATCCGCCGGGAGTACGCGGACCTGCGCGGACACACACCCCTGCTGCTGCCTCAACGGTGCGTGCTACGAGCCGGGGCGCCGCCCGGCACCCACCGGTTCGATCACCTGCCAGAACTCTTTCGAAAGCTGAGCCACCGCCTTCTCGAACTCGTCACGGGTGACAGCCTCACGTAGCGTGGTGAGCACCGCGCTAACCCCGGCACCGGCGAGCGCGCGGTCGACGTTCGGGCTGTCCCCCACCCGCCGCACGAACTCGTCGAGCCCGAACGACGTGGCCCGTTCCCGTCCGAGCGGTGTGCGCAGGTGATCGGCCAGCGCGTCCGGAAGCTGGTAGGCAAGGTCCTCAGCCTGGCCGGCGCTGATCCGATCCGCCAATGTCGCCAACGTCGCGCCGGTCAGTGTCTCCGCCTGATCAGTCGGCACCTTCGCCCGCGTGGCCACCGCGTTGATGAAATCCTGGTATTCCACCTGATTCTCCTCTCCGCCCGGATCGCCCTCGAATCGCCAGTTGCGAGTCCCTGACCTCAATGCGCCGCGGTTGGGTTCAGTACCTCGACAGCTTCCTGGGACGGGGGGTGACCCTGCCTCATCCCCATCGGGCGAATCGCCAGGGCGTGTCACGGCGACATCCGCGACGTTCCGATGAACCTGGACGGGCGGGCGAGCTGTTGGCGAAGCCGTGCCACCCCGGCTACGAGGTAACTGGCGAAATCATCAACTGCTCTGGGTTCGCTGGTCGACTGAGGGCAGGTGTGCCCGCCGCGAGCTGCCAGACAGGCATCACCGGGCCGGTCAACGGCGCAGCCGGCGGGTGCAGGGGCCGTCGTGGTGTGCGCGGAGCAGCAGCGCCGACCGCCGGGCATCAGCGCATCGCAGAAAACCGATGCCGTACGTTCTGATCGTCCTCGGCGGAGACGGTGATCTCCCCCGGGTCGGTCTGCGGCAGCACCAGCAGCCAGCGGCCGACCACCCGCGCGAGGCGCTGCGCGGCGGGCAGGTCGGCGGCGGCGATCGGCAGGTGGATGACGTACCGCTGGGTCACCGCTCGTGTCCCCGGGCGTCGCGGGCGCGGGCCTGGTCGGACTGCCAGCGGCGCAGGGCGTCCTTGATCACGGCGGTCTCCCGGCGGCTGGCGGCGAGGGCGGCGTGGACGGCGGCCATGTCGCCGGCGGCCCGGTCAAGGAAGGCGTAGACGTCGTCGGGGTTCAGGCCGCGGCGTCCGAGCCCGACCGGTTTGAAGCGGCGCTCGCGCACCTGCCACGGCAGCAGGCTGGTGTACGCGCTGGAGCGGTAGGTCGCTCCGCTCCCCCGAGCCGGTCGCTGGTTGCGGGCGCTCATCCCGCTGGTTCCCCTCGCTCATTGTGGGTGGATGGGGTGGGGCCACCCGCCCTCCCCGCACAGGCGGACACACCCCGGCCCTGCCACCGCAGCTCCCTTCAGCGGTACGGCAGCACGGCTCTTGTGGTCAGCCTGTGACACGGCGAAGCGACAATGCAACGTTCCACAGCAGATTTCCCGCCAGGTGTATTGACATTCTTTACTGCAACCTGTAGGAGTTTCAGAGCAGCGTCACGCAGTGTTGCAGGACGGAATCAGGGAGTGCTCGGATGCCGGAAGATATCGGGTCGACG
>NZ_JBUEGB010000040.1:0-57664 GCF_054963695.1 Micromonospora sp. RTBAU3-60
CGACGGAGGAACCCCGCCGCCACGAACACCCGCGACGGCAGGGACGCCCGAGAAGGGCGGTGTCTTATGACCCAACAGACGATTGAGACACGCTGTAGGAGGTCCCCGTGCCGCGTCCGATCGAGGACTACGCCCTGCTCGGCGACCTGCACACCGCCGCACTGGTGGCCCGGGACGGGTCGATCGACTGGCTCTGCCTGCCCCGCTTCGACTCGCCTGCCTGCTTCGCCGCCCTGCTCGCCGACGAGGAGGCGGGGCGCTGGCGGCTCGCCCCGGCCGCCGGCGAACCGGCCACCCGGCGCCGCTACCGCGACGACACGCTGATCCTGGAGATCGAGTGGGCGTCAGCCCGACAACGGTCTCTGGGAGGTACGCGGACCGCTCCGGCAGTTCGTGCACTCGAAGGTGATGGCGTGGGCTGGTTTCGACCGCGCCGTGGCGGCCGTCGAGCGGCACGGCCTCGACGGGCCGGTGGACCGGTGGCGGAACGTCCGCGACACCATCCACGCCGAGGTCTGCACCCGCGGGTTCGACCCGGCCCGCCACACCTTCACCCAGTTCTACGGTTCGCGGGGCCTGGACGCCGCGCTGCTGCTGATCCCCCGGGTGGGTTTCCTGCCGTGGGCCGATCCACGGGTGATCGGCACCGTCGAGGCGGTGCAGTGGGAGCTGTGCCAGGAGGGTTTCCTGCTGCGCTACCGGCCGGAGCACGACGACCACGTCGACGGCCTGCCCGGCGGCGAGGGGTGCCTTCCTGGCCTGCACGTTCTGGCTGGTCGACGCGCTGCACAACATCGGTCGGGCGGCGGAGGCGCAGCGGATCTTCGAGCGGCTGCTCGACCTGCGCAACGACGTCGGCCTGCTCAGCGAGGAGTACGACCCGGTCAGCGGCCGGCAGCTGGGCAACACGCCCCAGGCGTTCAGCCTGGTCGGCCTGGTCAACTCGGCCCGCCAGCTCAGCGGCGCCAGCACGCGGACCTCCGCCTCGGCCGCGGAGCAGCGCACCCCCGCGTAGCGGACGGGGGTCAGCCCCGCCCGGCCCGGCCGGGGTGGGGGGTGAGTCCTTCCGCGACCGCCTCGATGGTCTGGGTGAGGTAGTCGAAGTCGGGAACTGCCACCCGCTCGGCCCGCTCGTGCAGGGTGTCCGGGGTGACCGTGTCGTCGATGCGGGCGACCTCGTGGTGTCCGTCGCGGTCCATGGCGTGCCTCCCGTCACTGATGGTGACGTTCTTCGGCGGTGCCGTCACACCGTCGCTTGCATACTCCCATCATTGCACTGTGCCAGCACTTGGGCCAGGGCTTCCCGCGCACCAGCTGGCGGGATGTCAGGCTTCGGCTTCCGCCTGGCTGTCGGACGTGGTGAAGCCCAGCCACCACTCCTGCTCGGGCACCTCGCCGGCGGCGGTGGCGAACGCGGCCAGCGCTTCGGTCACCTGCGGCTGCCAGTAGACGGAGGTCGCGGCGACGATCCGGGACAGCTCCGCGCGCCGCCGGCGGATCACCTCCTGCACCAGGGCCAGCCCGGCGGGGGTGAGCCGCAGCCGCACCACACGGCGGTCGCTGGTGGAGCGGGACCGACGGACCAGACCCTTGCGGATCAGCCGGTCGCACATCCGGGTGCCGGTCGACGCGGCGACCTGGAGTTCGGCGGAGATGTCGACGGCACGCTGCGGCCCCCGGGCGGCCAGCACGACCAGCGCCCGGAACTGCGGCAGGGTGACCTCGGCGTCGAGGCCGGCCAGCGAGCGGGCGGCGAGACCGACGAACGCGCGGCTGGCAGCCATCAGCGCCTCGACGGCGGCCTGCTCGGTCCCCGAGGCGGGTGGTTGCATGCTGCCATCATCGCAGCCGTCCGACTTTCGCCGTCCAAGGCGCTCGGGGTCGGCGCAGTCCTGCGGGGTCGACGCGAGCCGGTGTGTTCAGCAGGGATTGCGCACCAGGCCCACCGACCTCGTTCAGTGGGCGGTCGACCGGGGCGACACGTGTTACCGGGTCACCGATCGGTCTGCCGGCTCCGCCGTGCGGAGGGTGGCGAACGGAACGGTGTCGACCCCGAGGGCGAGCGCGATTCCGCCGTACGCCGCCGCCCGCAGCGCCAGGTCGCTCTGCACCACCTCGACCGCCTCGGCCGCCACGGCGAACGCGGTCTCGGCGAGGCCGCGCTGCAACGGCTCGCGCAGCAGGTCGGTGGCGGCGCCGAGCTCGTCGCCGAGGACGATGCGCTGCGGGTTGATGAGGTTGACCAGATTGCCCAGCGCGTAGCCGAGTTGCGTCCCCGCGTCGGCGACGAGCCGGCGGCAGCCGGGGTCGCCGTGCCGGGCGGCGGCGATGAGCGCGGCGAGGTCGGCCAGCTCGGGCTTGGCCTGTCGGGCGTGGGCGAGCAGCGCCCGGCCGCCGACGGCGAGCTCGACGCAGCCACGGTTGCCGCATCGGCAGACCGCGCCCCTGGCGTCGAGGGTGACGTGACCGAGTTCCCCGGCCGTGCCGGCGGCGCCGCGATACAGCCGGCCGTCCAGCACAATGCCGGCGCCGACGCCGGTGGCCAGCTTGACGTAGACGAGGTCCGTGCAGCCGCGACCGGCGCCCCAGACGTACTCGCCGAGCGCGCCGAGGTTGGCGTCGTTCTCGGCCCGGACGGGCACGCCGAGCAGGTCGGCGAACGTGTCGGCCGGACGCAGGTCGGCCCAGCCGGGCAGCATCGGTGCAGAGCCGACACGTCGGTCGCGGGTGATCGGGGCCGGTACGGCGAGACCGACGGCGACGACGTCGTCGCGGCGGGCGTCGATGCTGGCCAACGCGGCGTCGAACAGGTCGGCGGCCGCCGCGAGTGCCTCGTCCGGGCGGTCGTCGAGGTCGACGCCGGTGCGGGTCTCGTGCTCACTGAGCACGTCGTGCCCGAGGTCGGCGAGGGCGAGCCGGACGTGGCGGCGGCCGATGTCGACGCCGGCGGCGAGCCCGGCCCGCCGGGTCAGCCGGACGATCGAGGCCCGCCGTCCGCCGCCGGGCCGGCCCTGCGCGCCGGTGCGCTCACCGACGAGACCGGCGGCGCCGAGGTCGGCGAGGGCGGCGGAGACGGTGGTTCGGGACAGGCCGCTGAGCGCGACCAGCTCGGCGCGGGTGCTGGGCCCGTACAGGCGCAGGGTTCTGGCCACCCGATCCACAAGGGCCGAAGCGCCGGGACGCGACAGGGTTCGCGGGTCGATCCGCTGTGTCGCCATGGCGCGATGCTGCTGCGCGCGCCCGAGTTCTGTCAAGAATGGACGAAATTGGTCGGCCAGGGCGGGGTATTGCCGACAGATCACAACTTGATTGCCAATAGTTGACACAACTTGGGTGTGGGCGCGAGGGTCACAGTAGACCTTTCTACCAAGCTTGAACATGTTCCATCACATCCCGACACCCCACAAGAACCCTGATGGAGGACGTATGCGCTCGCGCACACGCACCGCCGTTGCCGCGGCCGGCATGGCGCTCACCCTGCTGGCGAGCGGCTGCGGCGCCGACGACGGCGACGGCGGAGCCGGCAGCAAGAAGGTCGAGGTGTTCACCTGGTGGGCCGACGGCGGCGAGAAGGCCGGCCTGGACGGCCTGGTCGCCCAGTTCAAGACCGACTGCGCGCAGTACGAGTTCGTCAACGGCGCGGTCGCCGGCGGTGCCGGATCCAACGCCAAGCAGGTCCTGGCCTCACGGCTGCAGCAGAGCGACCCGCCGGACACGTTCCAGGCCCACGCCGGCGCCGAGTTGTCCGACTACATCAAGGCCGGTCAGATCGAGGACCTCAGCGCGCAGTACAAGGAGTGGGGCCTGGACTCGGCGTTCCCGAAGGGGCTCGTCGACAGCCTGACCGTCGACGGCAAGATCTACTCTGTGCCGGCCAACATCCACCGCGCCAATGTGCTGTGGGGGAACAAGTCCGTGCTGGGCAAGGCCGGCATCACGGCCCCGGCGACGACGCTGCCGGAGTTCTTCACCCAGCTTGACACGCTCAAGGCCAAGGGCGTGGCGACGCCGCTCGCGCTCGGCAAGGACTGGACGCAGCAGATGCTCTTCGAGGCGGTGCTGATCTCGAAGCTGGGGCCGGAGAAGTTCAGCGGCCTCTGGACCGGCCAGACCGACTGGGCGGGCGCGGACATCACCGACGCCATCAACGACTACAAGAAGCTGCTGTCGTACTCCAACAAGGACCGCGACACCTTCGACTGGACCGACGCTGAGAAGCTCGTCATGGAGGGCAAGGCCGCCTACCAGCTGATGGGTGACTGGGAGGCCGCGGACCTCGACGCGAAGGGTTTCAAGGACTACAACTACTCGGTCTTCCCCGGTAACGGCGACGCCTACCAGTGGCTGGCCGACTCGTTCGTGCTGCCCAAGAACGCGAAGAACCCCGAGGGCACCAAGTGCTGGCTGAAGACGCTGGGCAGCGCCGCCGGGCAGAAGGCCTTCAACACCAAGAAGGGGTCGATCCCGGCCCGGACCGATGCCAACGCCACGGACTACCCCGCCTACCAGCAGGCCGCGATCGCCGACTGGGCCAAGGGCAAGCCCGTCCCGTCGTGCCCGCACGGCTCGGCCTGCTCGCAGGGTTGGCAGGGCGCGGTCGCCTCGGCGCAGGGCAAGTTCTCCAGCGACGGTGACGTCGCCGCGCTGCAGAGTGCGCTCGTCGCTGCCGCGAAGCAGTACGCGGGCAAGTAGAACCGACGGCCGCGTTGGGACAGGTCCCTGACCTGTCCCAACGCGCGTCCCTGAGGGAGGACCGGTGACCACGACAACCGCAACATCGACGCCGCCACCGACCCGACCGAGACCGAGCCCCGGGGCACGGCGGGCCAGGATACGCCGCTGGTTGCCGGGCCTGCTGCTGCTCTCCCCGTCGCTGATCGTGCTGGCCGTCTTCGTCTACGGGCTGATCGGCTGGACCGCGAAGCTGTCGTTGTCCGACGAGCACGACGCCTTGGGCAACAAGGGCTTCGTCGGGTTGTCCAACTTCGTCGCCCTGTTCACCGAGGACATCAACGGCCGGTTCACGCACTCGCTGAAGAACCTGCTGATCTTCACCGTCGTGTTCATGGTCGGGGCCCTGCTCATGGGCGTGCTGTGGGCGTTCCTGCTGGAACGGGGTGTACGCGGGGAAGGGTTCTTCCGCGCCGTGTACCTGTTCCCGATGGCGGTGTCGTTCGTCGCGTCGGGTGTGGTGTGGCGCTGGCTGATGAACTCCGGCACGGGCGACCAGGCCGGCGGCCTCAACCGGATCTTCCACGACCTGCACCTGGGCTTCCTGGAGAACCCGTGGTGGACCGACCCCGACTGGGGCATGGCAGCCATGGCGCTGCCGGCGATCTGGCAGCTTGCGGGCTACGTGATGGCGCTGTTCCTGTCCGGGTTCCGCGGCATCCCGGCCGAGCTGCGCGAGGCGGCGGCGATGGACGGGGCGAGCACCTACCAGCTGTACCGGCACGTGATCTTCCCGCAGCTGACGCCGACCGCCCTCTCGGCCATGATCATTCTCGGTCACATGTCGATGAAGATGTTCGACCTCATCATGTCGGTCTCGGGCGCCCAGTGGATCACCGAGGTCCCCGCGGTCTACGTCTGGCAGACGTTGCTCACCAGCGACTACGCGAAAGCCGCCGCGATCTCGATCATCCTGCTGCTGCTCATCGCCGTGGTGATCGTGCCCTACCTCATCTACAACAACCGGGTGGAGCGTCGTTCATGAGCGCCAGCACCGTCACGCCCGCGCCGCAGGCGTCGGTCACCAGCAAGCCGCTGGCCCGCCGGCCACGCGGTGGAGCCAACCGCCGCTCTCCGGCGGGCCGCGCCGCGACGTACGCGCTGCTGGTCGTCTTCCTGGTCATCGTGCTGATGCCCGCGTACGTCCTGCTGGTCACCAGCCTGAAGTCGGGGCGGGAGATCGGCGTCAACGGCCAGTGGAACCTGCCGACGGAGTGGACGTTCGCCTCCTGGGAAAAGGCGTGGACCGCGCTGCGGCCGTCGTTCATCCGCACGTTCGAGCTGGCGATCCCGGTGGCGCTCATCTCCTCGGCGCTGGGCGCCGCCAACGGCTTCGTGCTGTCGCGGTGGCGGTTCCCGGGCGCCGACGTGGTGTTCACGCTCATCCTGTTCGGCATGTTCATCCCCTACCAGGCGGTCATGATCCCGCTGCGGCAGATCGTGCAGGAGATCGGACTGCCGCCGGGCATCCCGACGCTGGTGTTCGTCCACTGCGTGTACGGCATCCCGATCTGCACGCTGATCTTCCGCAACTACTACGCCACGACCGTGCCGGTCGAGCTCATCGAGGCGAGCCGGGTCGACGGGGCCGGGATGCTGCGGACGTTCGCTTCGGTGATCCTGCCGCTGTCGGCGCCCGGCTTCGTGGTGACGATCATCTGGCAGTTCACCTCGGCCTGGAACGACTACCTGTTCGCCATCTTCATGTCGAACACCCGCAACGGACCCATCACCATCGCGCTGAACGCGCTGGCCGGTGCCCAGTCCCCGGACTACGCGGCCTCGATGGCGGGGGCACTCATCACGTCACTGCCGACCCTGCTCGTGTACATCGTGCTGGGGCGCTGGTTCATCGGCGGTCTCATGGCCGGCTCGGTCAAGAGCTGAGCGGACGTCGACGCACCGGGAGGCCGGCAAAACCCCTTGCCGCGCCGGGTCGCCACGGCTATCGTCGCCGTGCGCTTCCCGGTGCGAAGGTGACGGTTACTTCTTCGACAAACGTCCGTCGCCATCCCTGGTCTCGGGCAGCGCCCACCCCTTCGCCGGCCCCAGCACAGCCCATGATCACAACACGGCAAATCCCGTTGCCCGACCGGCCTTGCCGCCGCTACGGTCATGCCGCACCTGCCGGTGCGAAGGTGACGGTTACATCCTTGGAGGGGCTACGGCCCCGGTGAAGAGTCCATCCGTCGCCGACTCTGATCTCGGCGGGCGCCACCACGCCACACGCCCGGTGCGTAGGTGACGGTTACTTCTGGGATCCGCAGGTTGGGGGTTCGAGTCCCCCGAACACCCTCGGGTGGGATAGCTCAATCGGACAGAGCGGCGGACGGTCCGTCGCCGACTCCGATCTCGGGCGTGCGGTGCGGGCACGTCCGCCCGCTCGACCGAAACGGGGACGGGATGGGCAAGTTCAACCTCAAGCTGCGCGCCAACCGGCACGAAGCGGACTACGAGCTGACCACTGCGGAGGGCGCGCCGGGGTTCACCCGCGAGCCGCGTACCGAACTGTTCCTGCTGGGCGCGGCGAACATGGTCGGCGAGGACACCTTCTACGAGGGTGCCGCCGCCCGGGACGAACGGTTCCGGGAACTGGTCGCCGTGGTCGCGGTCGCCGACCCCGAATGGTTCGCGCGCTTCGTACCGTGGCTGCGCACCGGCGCGATGCTGCGTTCGGCGTCCGTCGTGGCCGCCCTCGAGGGCGCCCGCGCCCAGGTCGCCGCGGGCATCCCCGGTTCCCGGTCCGTGGTGGACTCGGCGCTGCAGCGCGCGGACGAGCCGGGCGAGGCGCTCGCCTACTGGCTGCGGCGGTACGGCCGGCGGCTGCCCAAGCCGGTCAAGCGGGGCATCGCCGACGCGGCCGTGCGGCTGTACCACGAGCGGAGCGTCTATAATCAGCTTAGTGATCCTGAGTCGGATTGGGTTTCCGGGATCGTTTCCCACCGTGGTGGGGTCGCGTGGGCGTGGAAGTGGAATCCCGCGCCCAACGCGGCTCCTCGTGGCCGGTGGCCGGTGGTGGGTGTGCTGATCGTGTTCACGCCTTGGTGTCGGTGGGCTGCGCGGGGCAGCCTCCGGTCCGTTGGTGCGTGTCCCTCCGGACGCTTACCCGCCCGGCTGTGAGGCCGGGTGGGGGAGGGCGCCCCGCGTCGCCTGGGCGCGGGGCGTGATGGCTTGCGCCGGGTGGGGCCGGCCTTCGACCGGTCGGCCCGGTGGCTCTTCGTGACGACGGCTGCGGCTTCGAGTTTGTCGACCACGGCGCGGATGACCATGTGCCCGCTGGTCTTGTCGATGACGGTCTTGGCCTGATGGGTCAGGCCGCGGGCGGCGATGCGCCGCCAGGCGCCCTGGTCGCGGTCGCCCTGCCAGCGGCAGGACTGGTGGGGGCAGACAGCCCACTTCCAACCCGCCACCATGAGGCGATCGGGGGCCTTGCGATGCCGTAGCGGTGTCAGGCACTGCGGGCAGTGCTTGGAGGTGTTCCGGGCAGGCGTGGTGACCACGGCGATACCGGTCTCGGCGGCGAGGTGCCGCATCCGGTCGACGATCTTCCCGCGCACCTGCTGCGACAGCCGCGTGTTCAGGGTGGCGCCCATACCCCGTGCTTCCAACGACCGCAGGTCTTCGACGTAGATGACGGTCGCCCGGGCGGCGATCGCCTGATCCACGGCCCAGCGGGCGGCAGCCCACGCGAGCGCGGCGTTCAGGTTGGAGCGGCGGTCGGAGACGTGCCGGATCTCGTCGCGCAGCACCTCGTGCCTGCCGACGAGTTGATGCCGCTCGTTGCCGCCGGCGAGGCGTTGGTAGTGGTCGGCTTTGGCGTGCAACCGCTCGGACAGCCGCCGGAGGCGGTGCTGTTTCGCGAGGACCCCGGCGGCCCGGAACTGGCCACCGGCCCCCAACGCCGTGATCCGCCCATCCTCCTGCAGTCGCAGGGCCCCCGCGCTCAGGAGAGTGTTCAGCCCCCAGTCCACACCGACCGCGACCGTGTGCCCGACGCGCCGGACCTTCGGCACAGCGTGCGTGTACGCGACATCGGCGCGTACCTGCCGGCCGGCCACGCGCAGGGTGGGCAGGTGCAGCACCGCGCCCGCGGGGACCGTGGGCGGCAGGATGATCGGACAGGCCACCCACGTCCAATCCCGATACGCCCGCGGATCGGGGCGGGTGGGAAGCTGCAACCGCAGCAACACCCTCGCAGGGTCGGTGTCGCTGCGTTCGATGCTGGCCTGCTGCCGGTCACACGCGGCCAGCAACAGCATCCGCGCGACCATTGGGACGCCTTCCAGTTCGAACACGTCCACCGGCAGCCGGCCATTGACGGCAACGAACTTCGCGGCCTGCCGCGTGCGGGACTTGATAATGCTGGACGGTAGATGCTCCCCGCCCGGAACCGCCTTGCGTACCTGCTCCCACTCCTGCGGGGTGCGCTGGCGCGGATCGGCCGGCCATGTGGCCAGCACCCCGGCGGTCAGATCAGCACGCCACGACGCCGAACGAAGTGCCCGCCCCGCCTGCTCCTGCGCCATGCGCACGATCCGGTCATTGACCCTCACACCCACCGGAGCAGTAGCGGCCCAGCCCAAGCGCCGCAACGCCATCCACGCATTCGATGGGAGCTTCCGGCCGCCGGCGTCCACACCGGAGGCGAGCACCTCCACACCGCCCGCATTCCAACGCTCCGCCAACAACCCGGAGACCATCCCCGCCACCAGATCGGCACACCAGCCAACACGCTGCGCCAGCACCGCCTGCGACAGAACCTCACCGCTCTCCTCGTCCACCGCTGATCGGAGCAACGTGCGGGCGCAAGCGGTACGGGAGGCCTCGCCCTCGGCCAGCGACAGCTTTCCGCTCACCGGCTCATCGCCTCAACATCGATCCAGGAGAACCCGCGACCACGAACGGCCCACCTCACCGGAATCTCCCCCGAACCAGCCCCAAAGCGAGACGCCACCGTCCACACGGCTAACCTAGGATCACCGACGATCCCTAATCAAGTTGGTCAGCCTGCTCAAGTACGACTCCGACGGCAGCGCCGTACGCTTCGGCGACGTCATCGATCTGACCCACCCGGTCGCCAGGGACGAGCGGCAGGGTGACCTGTTCCGGCACGCCCTGGACCGCCGCCACCGGCGGGACAACCCGCTGCCGGCGTCGCTGACCATGCTCGCCGCGCGGGCGGAGCTCATGGCGCTCCCGGTCATGCAGCGCCGGGAGATCACCGACCCGGCGGTGTTGCGCGCGGCCGGCATGACCTGGGAGGCGCTCGCCGGCTGGCGGCAGACCACGATGGACGCCGCCGCCTGGGAGGGGGTGATCCCCACCATGGGCTACCTGGCCCTGCTGCGCAACCTGCGCAACTTCGACCAGGCGGGGGTCGCGGACAGCGTCGCCGAGGCGGTGGCCGCCAAGCTGTCCGACCCGGGCGAGGTTGCCACGTCACGAGTGCTGCCGATGCGCTTCCTGTCGGCGTACAACGCGGCGAGCTCGCGGTGGGCGGCGCCACTGGAGCGGGCGCTGCAGCACGCGCTGACGAACGTGGCCCGCCCTGGACGGGCGTACCCTGATCCTGATCGACACGTCGGGGTCGATGCACAGCGCGTTCAGCAAGGACGGCACCCTGCGCTGCTGGGACGCGGCCACGGTGTTCGGCCTCGCGCTGGCCGCCCGCGCGCAGGACGCGACCGTGGTGTCCTTCTCCGACGAGAACAGGGTGTTCCCCGGCGTCGACGGCGAGTCCGTGCTGGCGGCGGTCCGCCGCTTCAAGGAGGGCGGCTGGTTCTTCGGCAGCGGCACCGCGACTGAACGGGCGGTCCGCGAGCACTACGACGGGCACGACCGGGTGGTGATCCTCACCGACGAGCAGGCGCACTGGCACGGCGCGGCGCGGACGTCACGGCCCGGGTGCCTGCGGACGTTCCGGTGTACACGTGGAACCTGGCCGGCTACCGGGTCGGGCACGCCCCGACCGCCGGCAACCGGCACACCTTCGGCGGCCTGTCCGACGCCGCGTTCGCGATGATCCCGCTCATCGAGGCCGGCTCGCAGCAGCGGTGGCCCTTCTGATTCGCGCCGCCCGATAGCCCGGGGCACACACCGGGTCCGCCGTGGCTGCTCGTCTTCCCCTGACACTGGCGCTCGCCTGTCCCTGACAGATGGTCGCCGTGCCGCGAAGAGGAGTTCGACAATGGCCTCGCATCCGCTCTCCGACCTGTCCGCACCACCAGATGCCGAGACTGCTTCTCATCCGGCGGCCGGCGATGGTGCGGAAACCACCGATTGGTCGAGCCTGGCTCTGGTGCGCCCCGGTGTCGAAGACGACTCGGTTGACTCTGCCGAGAGCCAGCCTGCCCAGGGTGAGGATGTCGAGCCGGCCTGGTGCGTACAGGGTCACTTCGAGGAAGATCCGCTCGTCGACCGTCGTCACGTGGGTGCCGAGGTCATGATGCGGCTGTCGCTGGCCGAGGCTGTCGATCGAGGTACGGATCTGCCGCCGGCACAGCGGTGGGAGCCGGCGTATCTGACCCTGCGGCTCGTGCAGCCGTTGCGGGACGTCCTGCCCACCGTGTGCCTGTACCGGGATCCGGAGCTCGCCGAAGCCTGGGCCACCTGCCGGGTACCGGAGGCCGGAATGCTGGCCGACCTGCTTGTCCTCGCCGCGGCACGAGCCGAGGAGCCGATCCCGGCCGGCGATGCCGCAACCGGAGCGCCGTTCTGGTTGCAGACCGCCTGCCCGGACTGGTGCATCACCCGTCACCAGCCCGACGACTGCTACGAGGACCGGGTGCACCAGGGCGACCTGCTCCCGGACGGGGAAGGCGTCATCGATCTGCTGCTCGAACGGGCCGTGAAGGGTCACCCGGAACAGCTCGAAGTCGTCGTCGCCCACCACTACAGATCAACTGTCGGGGCCGTGCACCTCGTCCGCTCCGAGCGAACCGAACTGCAACTCACTCCGGCGGAGGCCCGTACCCTCGCCCGTCACCTCAGCCAGCTCATCCACACCGCTCAACTCCCCGCTGACCCGGCAGCGCAGCAGGGGCCAAGCGGCGGGGAAACTCGCAACGGGGAGCCCTTGTTCCCGTGCCCGCACCGCCATCACTGGTGCCAGGGCCACAGCAAGAGCGAGATCATCGAAGCTCGGCGACCCGGGAACCACCTGGCGCACGGCGGCCCCGTCGGCAGCATCCCCTTCGCGACGGGCAACACCCTCGGCACCATCGACATCAGCATCAGCGGACGGCCGGAACCGCCCACCGCCTACCTGCAAGTCGTCAACGGCGACGGTGGGGCCACACTCGATCCCACGGCCATCGACCACACCATCGCTGCCCTGCAACGCGCCAAAGCACTGATCCTCGCGCAAATGCCTTGGCTGCCGACTGCGGATCGGGAAGGATCGACCGCGAGGTGATCACGTGCGGACTCGACTCCGGCAGCTGCGAATCGATGCGCGCACCTTCGTGTGGCGCGCGGAGATCCATCACGTGCAGGGCAGCGGTGACTGCCACCGGTGCATTCGGCTACGGGTCTGGGGCGCGGGAAAGACGAGCCAGCCAGTCCAGGCGGATCTGCTGTCAATCACCTGGCCGGCACCATGGGGAGCATGCGCGACCGACGGCGCCTACCCGACGTCGGGCGACGTGCGAGCCGTCATCAGCTACGCCCTGCAGCACGGATGGGAGCCTGAGCGGCGGGGCGGAACGTTCGTACTGTCCGAGCACGAGCATGACGGGTTCACGTTGCCCGATCTCATGCTGACCGATCGGCTCCGCACGCCGGAGGGCGCGGATCCCACGCTGCGAGTGATCCGCGCCTACGAACGTCGTCATCGACGAATGACGGTCCTCCGCACATCGGCTTGCAGTTAGGGACTCACGAAGATGTCGGACACTGGTGCGATGACCGAGATCTCGCTTTCTGTCCCTGCGTACGATCCGGCCGTCGGGGTCGTGGCACCTGCCGAAGGCGGCACGATCACCGTCGAGATCCTCGGAGGAGCGGTAGAGATCTTCGGTGATCCCGCCGGCCTTCGAGACCTCGCGCGTATCTGCCTGGCCCTGTCCGACGCGCGAGCGCCTTCGGGAGCCCACATCCATCTCGACGCGGGCATCAATCCCCTGGACCTCGGGTCTGCCTCCCTCATGCTCGCCCGCGATCCGCGCAGCAACCGGAGGTAGCCCATCGCGGCTGGACACGGACTGACCCTATCGCTGAAGCTCGATCCGGTACCGGGAGGCGGGGCCGAACTTGGTGCCCCGGATGCCGTCGAAGACGCCGCCGCACCGCTCGATCGTGCGGCTGGGCGACAGCAGCGGATCATGTGAGAACCGGGCCAGGTGCCGACGCCGCGAGCAGCTCGAGCGCGGCCTTTATCTCGATCAGCAGGGTCGAGGCCCTGTCGTCGTCGATTCCGTCCGCCCGCCACAGGACCACCAGCAGCCACGAACCATCCGGCTGGGGAAAGGCCTCGAACATCAGCTCGATGGCGGTGGTGGGTGGCCGCACCCGTACCCGCTCGGCGGTGATCGGCCCACTCATCCGAATGGGTCGGCTCTCGGCCTGTAGGACCGACCAGACCTGAAACCAGGGATGCCGCGAGCGGTCGGGCCGGAGCTCTCTCACCAGTTCGTCGAAGGGGGTCCTCGCGTGTGCCAGGGCTGCGACCGTGCGATCGACCACCTGGTTCAGCAGTGCGGCAGGCGCGTTGTCCACCGCACCGCGAACCAGCACCGGGAGTGGGTTGACGAAGTAGCCCAGGGTCTGCTCCAAGGCGGCATCGAACCTGCCTGCGGTTACGGTGCCCAGGCAGAGGTCGCCGACTTTGAACACGGTCGCCAGCGCCCTCGCCGTGGCGGCCAACAGGGCGGCGACCGGTGGCCCGCCCTGTGTCGCGGCGGCCCGGCGCAGGGCTGCGACGGTGCTGGCCGGCACGCTCAGCTCTAACTCACGGCGCGGGGCCTCGCCCCGACCGGCCGGGCGCGGCAGGAGCGGTTCTGGCGTTCCGGAAAGGACCTGCCGCCAGTAGGAGACGTCAGTCGGTCGCCACCGCTGCAGGTTCTCCCGCTCCCAGACCGCGTACTGCCGGTAGTCAATCGGGTTGGGCGGCGGGCCGTCCCGGCCGTCGAGCCGACCCCCGTAGGCCGTTGCCAGCTCCGCCATGAGCACGGACTCCGACCACCCGTCAAACGCAGCGTGATGGATGTGGAAACAGAGCAGATGCCGCTGGTCGTCGATGCGGCCCAGCCGGGCCCGGAACGGGATCTCATCCTCCAGGGAAAACGGCCTGCTCCACCAGTCGGCCGTCGCGTGTTCCGCAATGGCCTGGAGGGTGCCGGCCGGCTCCCGGACGGGCACCTCCTCCACCACGAACCCACTAGCATCGATGGGCAGCACCCGTTGGACCGGGCCGTCATCCTCCCAGGCACACACGGTACGCAACACCGGATTGCGGGCGACGACGTCGCGGAGCGCCTGCTTCAGCACGGCGGTTCGGAGCGGCCCGGTCAGCAGATACGCCAACACGAGCATGTTGTCCGCCTCGCCGGGTGCCGTCTGCTCCGCCAGCCAGAACCGCGTTTGGGCGTGGGAGAGCGGGACCGCGTCGGTGAGCTTCTGCGCGAGCAGGGGCGACGTCGCTGGCTCGGCGCGGCCGTCCAGCGCGTCCAGGATGCCGCGAAGTGATCGACCACGATAGACGTCCGCCACTGTGCAGCGAGCACCGCGCCTGGTGGTCAGACGGGCCGCCAGCCGGATCGCCTCCAGCGAGCTCGCTCCGCCCTCCAACAGGTCGTCGTCCATCGTCAAACCGGGCAGGCCGAGCAGGCCCCGCACCTCGGCCAGGAGCGAGTCCGCCGGGCCCGCGCCGTTGACGGCGGGAGACTCGGTGTCGCTGAGGCGCCGCAACTCCGCGAAGTCCACCTTGCCGTTCGCCGTCAACGGCATGCGATCGACCTGAAGGAATCTGGTCGGGATCATCGGATCCAGCAGGTGGCGGCCGGCGTAGGCGCGTAACCGCGTTACGTCGAGGGGCCGGCCATCGACCGAGGTGTAGGCGCAGGCGACCTCGGTGCCGCCGGACCGTCTCGGCACCAGCAGCACACTGCACGCTGCGATGGAGGGAAACGATCGCAGCACCGCCTCCACCTCGCCGGGTTCGACCCGAACCCCCCGAATCTTGAACTGCCGGTCGACGCGGCCGCGGTATCGCAGCCTCCCGTCGGGATCAAGTTCGCCGATGTCACCCGTGCGGTAGTACCGGGTCTGGCCCCGGTGGAAGAACCGGCGGGCCGTCTCCTCGGGCTCGTTGAGATAACCGAGGGCCAGCCCGTCACCGGCCAGTGCAATCTCGCCGCTGCCGTCGAGAAGCATCACTTCGGTGCGCGGCACCGGCCGGCCGATCGGCACGTCGTTCGATCCGCCGGTGACGTCGGCGCGCCGGACGATGTGGCTGGTGGCCGCCATCGAACACTCGGCCGGTCCGTAAGTGTTCACGAGCTGCAATTCGGGCGCGGCGTCCAGGATGCGGCGCAGATGAGGCGCCGAAGCGCGTTCCCCGCCGATGGCCAGCAGGCGGATGTCGCGGAAGACCTCGGGGCACTCGTCGGCGAACACGTTGCACAGAGAGCTGGTCAGCCACAGGGTGTTCACCCCCCGGCCGATCGCCGCCCGGAGGGCCTCGGCGTCCAGCGCGATCTGGTCGCGGTCCATCAGAACGCAGCGCCCGCCGTTGAGCAGCGCCCCCCAGAGTTCGAACGAGTGCATGTCCCAGGGCACGGGGGCGGCCTGCAGCAGCACGGTCGTCGGATCCAGTGGAATCGTCGGGCAGTTGACGAGGAGGCGGCACGCTCCGCGATGCGGCGACAGTACGCCCTTCGGGCGGCCGGTCGAGCCCGACGTGTAGAAGACACAGGCCGGAACCGTGCCGTCGGACAGTCGAACGGACGGCGGCCCGGGCGGGCCGCTCAGCACGTCGGGTCCGAGACAGGCCAGCCGTGGCCGGGTGAACCGGCGCTCGTCGTCGGTGACGACGAGCGAGACACCGCTGCGAGTCACCACGTCGTCGACCCGATCCCGCGGCCACCTCGTGTCCAACGGCAGATATGCCGCACCGGCCAACAGCACGCCGAGGAATACCGCCACCCGTTCCGGCGTTCGCTCCAGGTGCACGGCGACGATGTCGCCGTGCGCGACCCCGGCATCGGCAAGCGCCTTGCCGGCGGCCGATGCCTGATGCCACAGCGACTGGTAGGTCATCTCCCGGTCGCCCTGCTGCAGAGCCGTGGCGTGCGGCCGGCGCAGGACCTGGTTCTCGATGACTCGTTCGATCCGTTCGCCCAGCGCGTACGGGCTGTCCAACGCCTACCTCCGATGCGGCCGGTGGCACGGCCAGAACCGAATCAGACCGTGAATAGGGGAATCGACAGGGCCGGGCCCGCGCGGCTCGCCGGCCGACAGGTGCCGTCCGGGTCACTCCGCGGCGAGGGCCGCCTCGGGCGCCTTCTCCGTCGCGCCCTCCGAGCTGCGCAGATCCTTGCTCACTGAGCTGTAGACGGCCAGGAGAAGCAGGATCGCCCCGAAGATGAGCACGGTCACCCGCGGGCTGGTGAGCTGGAGCAACACGCCGGTCAGGATGGTGCCGACCGGCAGCACGGCATAGGCCAGCAGCGTCTGGAAGGACTGCACACGGCCGAGCACCTCATCCGGCATGCTCGTCATGATGTACTGCATCTGCACGACGTTCATCAGCGAGATCATCACGTTGACGGCGGCCCAGATCAGCCCGATGGCGATGGGTACGACGTCCAGGGCCAGCAGCGGGAACAACAACGCCGTGGCCCAACTTCGGATGACGATCGACGAAACGAGGCCGACGCGCTGCTGCATCCGGTTGGCCAGCAGCGAGCCGATGATCCCTCCGACCGCGGCAAGGGTGAAGACCACACCGACCCAGGTGGCGCTGGCACCGGAACTCTTGACCAGGACGGTCATGAGGACGGTGATGCCGGCGAACAGCAGGTCGCCGACGACGGTGAGCATGGTCATGGCGCGGAGGCGTCGGTGCGCCCAGACCCGACGGGCGCCATAGGTGAGGTCCGAGCGCCACGGCGAGGGTTCGGCGGTGGCCTCCGAGTTTAACTGGCTGCGGATACCGAGGACCACCAGCGCGACGATGCCGAAGGACACCGCATCCACAAAGAATGGAAGCACCGGCCACGCCTCGACGATCAGCAGTCCGGCCAGCGGTGGCCCGACGATCGCCGACAGGTTCCACAGCAGCTCGAACTGGGCGGACGCCGGACCGAGCTGATCCTCGGGGACGATGCGCGGGATGACCGCCACCTGGGTCACGTTGGTGATCAGTCCGGCGACGCCGTTGAGGACCGCGACGGCGTAGAGGTGCGGCATGGTCAGGTGGCCCAGGTGGTAGGCGAGGGGGATCGAGCCCATCGAGATCATGCTGATGACGGCCGCGGCCACGAGCAAGACACGGCGCGGGAACCGGTCGGCCATGACCCCGATGGGCAGGGCGAACAGGGCGTACGGGAGAGCTTCCAGCGCACCGATGATGCCCACCTGCACCGGCGACCCGGTCAGCGCCAATACCAGCAGCGGAAACGCCACGAGGGACATGGAACTGCCGACCGAGGAGAGCAGACTGGCGCTCCACCACAACCGGTAGTCGCGCCCGCGGAACAGCGCCCTCATGCCGGCACCTGCCCGGCCCGCCCAGCCTCGCCGACGACCACAGATCCCCTCGCCTCGGGCGCGTCGGGGAGGTCGAGGACGTTGTCCGGGGGTGCTGCCTCCGCCCGGAACCGCCGGTGCTGGATCGCCGCCGCGCGGCGTTCCATCTCGCCCATCTCACTCATCTCCCTCATCACGTGGAATGTCGTTCAGCGCAGCCAGGATCGCCGACCACACGGCCTCGAGCGCGTATGGACCGGAGAGGCTGAGCCGGCCGCCGTCTCCGGTCCAGCCCAGGGCGAGGTCGACGTGTCCGCCCGGGGCCACCAGCGCCGCCAGGTCCTCGTCGGACACGTCGCCGCTCTCCTCGAAGACACTCACCCGCAGCACGGCCTGTGCCGCCCGCGGGTCAGGGCCGGCCGCCACGTGCCCGGGCAGCCGGTCGGCCAGTTCCTCGAGCTCCCGCCGCAGTTCCTTCTCCATCGCGTCCGGCCGCCCGACGTCGATCACGACGGGCAGCAGGTCGGCGAAGTTGCCGAGGGTGCCGATCGACGCCGGTGTGGTGCGGCCATGGAAGTCCACCAGCAGCGGCAGCCGGTCGACACCCAGCACGCTGCCCACCGCCGCCAACGCCGCGGCCAGGACCGCCGGCGCGGAGACGGCACCGGGTGGCAGGCGCCGGACGTGCAGCGCGCCCGGAGCCGGGCGCAGACGCTCGGCGATGGCTGCCTCGGCCAGCGCCGCGTGGAACGCGGAGCGGCGAGCCTGTTCGGCGTCGCGTGCGGCCGGCCCACCGGCCGCCCGCAGCTCCGCCACGTGCTCCCGCAGGCGGTCGACCGTGTCGTCCGGCACGGCAGCCCGGCCACTCGCCCGGGCCCTGATCGCGTTCGCCAGGTCATCCGCCAGCAGAGCCGCCGACTCACCGTCGGCGACGATGTGGCTGACCCACAGGCTGACGTGATCGCTGCCCGGACCGGCGCGGCAGATTCGGGCCTGGAACGGCAGGCACTCCTCGACCGCCCACTCCGCCACCGGCGACGTGCACGGATCGCCCGAGGCGGCGCGGACGACCGGGACGAGGCCGGGCTCGGGCTCGTGCAGACGGTGCACCGCGGCACCGTCCCGCTGCCTCACGGTGCTCCGCAGCAGCGAGTGGCCCTGCACAAGGTCACCGAGGGCGGCTGCGACGATCTCGTCGGACAGGCCGTCGACCGGCAGCCGCACCACGACCTGGCCGATCGGGTGGCTCTGGCCGATCCAGCCGCCCAACGCCGGAGCCTCCCCCACGGATGGGGTGCCGGGCCGTCGGTCCAACCCCTCGTCGTGGCCGCCGGGCCGGAACAGGACGGGCATCGTCGGCATGCCGGTGACCGGCGCGTCGGTGTCCGCGGCGGCGAGCGAGGACACGTGCGCGGCGAACGCGGCGAAGGTGGGGTGCCGGTAGAGGTCCATCACCCGCAGCGGGACCCCGCCGCCGTGCCGGACCCGTGCGACCATCTCGAGCGCCAGCAACGACGACCCACCGAGGGTGAAGAAGTCGTCGTCCGCGCGGACCTCGGTCACGCCCAGCCCGGCCGACCACGCCCGGTGCAGCAGCTCCTCCAGCGGGGTCGTGGGGTGGACGACCGGACCGCCGCCGACGTCGGTCAACGCGTACTGGCTGACCAGCGTCTCGCGGTCGAGCTTTCCGGAGGCTTTGTACGCGAGCCTCGGCACCCGTCGGAACCGCGACGGCACCATGTAGCCCGGCAGCAGGGTGCCCAGATGATCCCGCAGCTCTCGCTCGGCGTCGTCATCCGCGACGTACAGGCACAGCAGTGTCCTGCCCCCGGGCCCGTCGGCCACGACCACCGCGCCGTCACGGATCGCCGAGCAGCTCAGCAGCGCCGACTCGATCTCCTCCA
Source organism: Micromonospora sp. RTBAU3-60 (assembly GCF_054963695.1). Classification (NCBI taxonomy): domain Bacteria; kingdom Bacillati; phylum Actinomycetota; class Actinomycetes; order Micromonosporales; family Micromonosporaceae; genus Micromonospora; species Micromonospora sp. RTBAU3-60. The sequence goes on from NZ_JBUEGB010000040.1 coordinate 19,323, forward strand.
GTTCGATCCGGTTCCCGGCGACCTTCACCTGCGCGTCGCGTCGCCCCAGGAACTCGATCACCCAGACGCCATGGTCGTCGCGGATCAACCGGCCGAGGTCGCCGGTCCGGTACAGACGGTTTTCCGGGTTGCGCGGATCGGTGACGAACGCCCGCGCGGTCGCCTTCGGACTGGTGTAGCCGTCGGCGACGCCGACACCGGCGATGTAGAGCTCCCCGACGGTGTACGGTGCGCACACCCGGCCGGCATCGTCCACGACGTACAGTTCGTAGTTGGGCAGCGGGGTGCCGATCGGCACCTTGCCCGACGCGTCGCCGGAGATGTCGGGCAGGTATTCGGTCGCGTTGACCGTGGCCTCGGTCGGACCGTACAGGTTGAGGACGCGCGCGGTGCCGCTCACCGCCGCCGTCCACCGCCGGACCTGCTCGTAGTACATGCTCTCCCCGCCCACGAGCACCCAGCGCAGGTCGGGCAGCGGAACCGGGACACCGGTCGCGGCGAGGGCGCCCGCGACACCCGCCCAGTGCGGTGTGACCAGGTCCAGGTGATGGATGGCCCGACGGTTGAGCCAGGCCGTCAGCTCCTCGGCGTCGAGAAGGATCTCGTTCGGCAGGGGGATCAGGCACGCGCCGGCCCGCCACGCCGGAAAGATCTGCTGCACGGCCGGGTCGAAGTACAGGGCCGACATCTGACCCACCTGCTCGGACGCCGCCACGGGCCACCGGTCACCGGCCCACATGACGAGGTTGCTCAGACTGTCGTGCCGGATGCGGGCGCCCTTGGGGGTGCCGGTGCTCCCGGAGGTGTAGATCACGTAGGCCACGGCGTGCGGCTGCGCGACGACAGCGGGGAATCCGGCACCGGCGGAGGGGTCCGTCGCCGACAGGTCGACGATCGGGAGGCCGAGGGGCTCCGTCGGGGTGTGCGCCCCCGGTGCCACGACCGCCCGCAGCCCGCAGTCGGCGGCGATCGCCCGTGTCCGGGCGGCCGGCTGCCCCGGACTGAGCGGCACGAAGGCCGCGCCCGCCTTGAGGATGGCGAGGACTCCCACGTACGTGCGGACGCACCGACCGTCGAGGACGCCGACGAAGTCACCCGGGCCGACCCCGGCATCCCGCAGGTGCGCCGCGGCCGCGTCGCTGAGCCGGTCGAGGTCGGCGTAGCTCAGCTCGGCGGTTTCGTCGGCGACCGCGGGTCGGTCCGCGTGGGCGCGCGCCGAGGCGGCGAACATGTCGAGGACGGAGACGTACGGGTAGTCCACCGCTGTGTCGTTGTACGTCGTCCACGCCGCACGACCGGAGCGGGAAAGATGGGTGAGGCCGAGGTCGGGGCTCATCCCCGCACCGCCATGTCGAGCGCGTCCAGGACCATGTCCGCGAACGCCTCGACGGTGCCGCGTCGCAACACCGCCGGCCAGTAGTCGATGTCGAGGGCGAAGCTGCCGTCCGGCAGTGGATGACAGGTGATCGTGATGGGCAGCTGCGCCGCCTCGGCGCCCTCGTAACCACTGATCGAGAAGCCGTGCTTGCCCGACTGCGACAGCTCGTCGACCGAGCCCGTCTCCGGATAGCTCTGGAACAGGAACAGCACCTCCGACAAGCCGCGCACCGATTCCCGACCGGCGGCCTGGCAGACGTCGCGCAGCGGCGTGGATTCGTAGGGGCGCACCTGCATGAGCGACTGCTCCACCAGCGGCAGCAGCTTCCCGGCGGGCATCGGCCCGGGCGCGGACACCCGCACGGCCACGGTGTTGATCAGGCAGCCGACGGTGTCCTGGCTGCGCTCCAGCTCGGCGCGGCCGGAGGTGACGTAGAGCAGCGTCACGTCGGAGCGGCCGGTCAGCTGCTGCACCCCGGCCGCCAGCGCGGCCATCATGACGGTGTTCTCCGGGACGCCCGCGCGCCGCGCCGCCGTCGTCAACCCGGTCCGCAGGTCTCCGTCGATCCGCCGGGCGACGCGGGCGGCCTCCGCCGCGCCGCCGTGACCGTCGCGCGGCAGGCGCATCGGTTCGGCGTCTCGCAGGTGCTCCCGCCAGAAGTCCGCCGCGTCCGGACGTACCCGCCGTTCGGCGGCCGCGGCGTAGTCCAGGTACCGGTCGACCCGGTCGGTGAACGCGACGAACGACCCGTGCAGCAGCTGCACGTACGTGCCGAACAGTTCGTCCCGCAACAGCGCGTGCGACCAGCCGTCAGCGAAGATGTGGTGCATCGTCCAGACCATCGCGGTACTGTCCTCCGCGGTCACCAGCCGCAGGTCGAACAAGGGCCACCGCTGCAGCGAGATCGCCGAGACCGCGTCCCGGCGGGCCCCGGCGACGGCGGCCGCAAGGTCTGCCCGGCCGTCGACGACCGGCACGCCGACCGCCGGGCGCTCCCGGACGCGCTGCGCGGCCCGGCCCTCGGTGAGCGCGAACTCGGCCCGCAGCGCCGGATGCCGGTCCACGAGGACGTTGAGCGCGGCCGCGAGCAGCTCGGCGTCGACGACGCCGTCCAGGTGGTAGACCTCCTGCACGCAGTACTCCGACTGGTCGTCGGTCGCCACGGCCTCCCAGAAGATGTTCTGCTGTCCCGGCAGCAGCGGCAGCCAGCTTCCGTCCGCCGCCGCGGCCGACGGCGTCCCCGCCTCGGGTTCGGTGGCCGCCCGGGTCAACGCCGCCAGCCGCCGGACCGTCCCAGCCTTGAACAGATCGAGGATCTCGAACCGCAGACCCGCCTCCAGGGCACGGTCGCGCACCACAATGCTCGCGATCGAGTCACCGCCGAGGGTGAAGAAGTTGTCGTCGAGGCCGACCTCCTGGCGCAGCACGTCCTGCCAGATGGCCAGCAGCGTCTGCTCGGTGGCGCTCGCCGGGCGGTGCTCGCTGGCCTCGACGGCGTCGGGTCGCGCCGCGTGCTCGGCCAGCGCGGACCGGTCAACCTTTCCGGTGGAGGTGAGCGGGAGCGCGTCGAGCCGAACGAGGCGCCGCGGGATGTGCGACGGTGGCAGGTGTTCAGCCAGGACGCCGAAGATCTGGTCCGCCTGGTCGGTGGCGGCGGTGTAGAAGCCGACCAGGCTGTCGCTGGTGGCGGTCGGAACGGCCACCGCCGCGCCGACCCCGGCGGCGAGCATCGCCGACTCGACGTCGCCGAGGTCGATGCGGACCCCCCGGATCTTCACCATGTGGTCGACGCGGCCCTCGAACTGCAACTCGCCGGAGGGCAGCAGGCGGGCCCGGTCACCGGTGGCGTACATCCGGCCGCCGGGCACCGGGGAGAACGGGTCGGGCAGGAACCGTTCCGCCGTCGACGCCGGAAGGGCCACGTAGCCGGCGGCCAGCCCGACACCGCCGAAGTACAGCTCGCCGATGACGCCCGGCGGGCACAACGTGAGCGACTCGTTGAGCACGTACGCGCGCAGGTTCGGCAGCGGCCGGCCGATCGGGACGATCTCGCCGACCTCGTCGCCACGCCACACGTGGTACGTGGCGTCGATGGTGACCTCGGTCGGGCCGTAGACGTTGAGGATGACGCCGTCGCTGCCGACCAGGCGCTGCCACTGTCGTACCTTGTCCGCGCGCAGTGCCTCGCCGGCGAGCAGCAGCACCTGCAGCTGTGGCCGGGGCGTGTCGGGGCTCGCGGCGAGGTGGTCGACGAGCGGGTACCACAGCGACGGCACCATGTCGACGTGGCTGATCCCCTCCGCCACCAGCCATGTCGCCAGATCCCGACCCGAGACCCGGATCCGGTCGGGCACCGGCAGGAGCGTGGCGCCACGCGTCCAGGCGCACAGGATCTGGTGCCATGCGGCGTCGAAGTGCATCGGCGCGCTCTGCGTGACTCGGCTGCCCGGTGCGACAGCCATCGCCTCGGTCAGGGCGGCCACGAGGTTGGCCAGTGCGGCGTGCCCCACCAGCACCGGCTTGGGCAAACCCGTCGTGCCCGAGGTGAACATGGCGTAGACGGCGTCCGTCAGGCCCGCCACGGCACCGTCGGCCTGCCCGCTGCCGGACGGCCAGTCGTCGGCCATCACGAGGGGAAAGCCCGTGGGTGCCCGGTCCTGCAGGTCGCGGGCGGTGACGATGCAGCGGGCGGCCACCAGGTCGGCGCAGCGTCCCGTGCGGGCCGGCGGCGCGGAGACGTCCAGCGGAGCCACCACCACCCCCGCCATCAGCGCGCCCAGCAACACCGGATACAGCTCGGGACGCTTGTCGAGGAAGACCGCCAGGACGTCGCCTCTGCGCAGCCCGCGCTGCTCCAGCCCGGCGCGGACTCCCCGGGCCCGCCGCAGCAGCTCCTCGTAGGTGAGGTCGGTGCCGTTCACCCGTACCGCCACCGCGCCCGGGTCCCGCGCGGCGGCCTCCAGCACGGACTCCACCACGGTACGGGTCGGCAAGGGGGCCGCGGTCGCGTTGAGATCGGCGTACCGCTGATGGTCGGCCGGGGTGAGGATGTCCCACAAATCGAAGTCGGTCATGGCAGGTCCACCAGTCGGGTCAGGCACATCTCGAAGCGCCGGGCGAAGGAGTCGACGGTTTCCCGCCGGAGCAGGCGGGTGTTGTAGGTCAGGGCGAAGTGGAGCGTGCTGCCGGCGTACCAGGTCGTCACCGCGAGGTCGAACTTGCTGGTCCGATCGGGGACGATCTCGTAGGCCCAGCCTCCGGAGACGACGTCGGGCAGCGGTGGCAGGTCCTGGTGCGCCAGCATGGTCGCGAAGACGGGTGGCCGGTCCAGGCCGCGGTCGAGACGAGCCTTGGAGACCAGCAGGTCGAACGGGTAGTCCTGGTACTCGTACGCCTTGATGCACTTGTCCCGTACGGCGGCGAGCAGGTCCTCGACGGTCGGGCAGTCGCGGAAGTCGATCCGGACGAACGAGGTGGCGACGAAGAATCCGATCACCTTCTCCAACTCTGCCCGCGCCCGGTTGGCGACCGGGATCCCGACGGTGATGTCGTCGGCGAGCGTCACTCGGCGCAACATCACGATGTACGCCGACAGCAGCACCATGAACGGCGTCATGCCGCGGCGGGCGGCGAAGCGGTTCACCCGCTCGGACAGCTCGGCGCTGAAACGGTAGCTGAGCTCCGCGCCCGGGTACTCCTGGACCGACGGTCGAGGAAAGTCGATCGGCAGCTCCAGCGGTGGCGGCGGCGGGACCAGCTGCCCCGCCAGGTACGCCTCGTGTTTGCGCCAGGTGCCGCTGGCGGCCGTCTGCTCTTCCCACCGCGCGTAGTCGGAGTACCGCAGCGGCACGTCGTCCACCGCGGTCCCCTCGTAACCCCGGATGAAGTCGTTGAGCAGCGTCGCGGTGCTCCAGAGGTCGGTGATGATGTGGTGCATGTTGACGAACATCCGGGACGTGCCGTCCGGCAGCCAGAACACGGTCACCCGGCAAAGCGGCCCGGTCGCCAGGTCGAACGGCCGGTCCTGATCCTCGACGAAGGCGCGCGCCATGGTCTCGTCGGCGTCACCGTCCGAGCGCAGGTCCCGCAGTGCCAGGACGACCTGTGACTCGTCGCTGACGACCGCCGTCGGCTCGCTGTCGCGGACCTCGAACCGGGTCCGCAGCCCCTCGTGCCGGCGGATCATCGCGTCCCACGACGCGCTCACCCGGTCCCAGTCGAGGTGATGGTCGGCGCGCAACGACAACGGAGCGTTGTATGCCGCCGTGTGCGCCGTCACGAACTGGTCGATGAACCACAGCCGACGCTGGGCGTGCGACGGCCGGTAGGTGTAGGACGACTGCCGTTCCCGCACCTCGATCGGCCTGGCGGGCCCGTGGCCGGCGGCGGTGAGACCGTCGACGAAGGCGGCGAAGTCGCGGACCCCGCTGTGCCGGAACAGGTCGGACACCTTCAGCTCGTCGCTGAGTTCCTGACGCAGCCGGGTCACCACCTGCACGGCCTTCAGCGACTGCCCGCCGATGGCGAAGAAGTCGTCGTCCGCTCCCACCTCGTCCCGATCGAGGAGCTCCGCCCACAGACCGGCGATGCGCCGTTCCGTCGGCGTGGCCGGGCGAGCCGCCGGCCCGGTCTCCCGCACCGCGCACTGCCGGGCCAGCTCCGGGTAGTCGACCTTGCCGTTGGCCAGGCGGGGCAACTGCCCCACCGTGCGGATCCGGCTCGGCAGCATGTAGCGCGGCAGGTGGTCCGCCAGGTGCTCGCGCAGCCCCTCGGCCGCCCCGACGACCGTGAGCACGATGTCCTGCGATCCGATCAGGCACACCGCGGCCGCCGTCACCCCCCGGTACGCCGCCGCCCGGGTCTCGATCTCGTCCAGCTCGACCCGCTGTCCCCGGACCTTGACCTGGCGGTCCCGCCGTCCCACGAAGATCAGCTTTCCGTCGGGCCGCATCCGGACCAGGTCACCGGTGCGGAACATGGTGGCCTCGGCCGGCCGCTGCGGGAGAGGGTGGGCGACGAACCGTTCGGCGGTGAGGCCCGGAAGGTTGTGATAGCCGTCGGCGAGGCACGGTCCGGCGATTGCGAGTTCCCCGATCGCACCCGGCGGCACCAGTTGGCCGAACTCGTCGAGGACGAGCACCTGCCGCCCGCCGACGGGGGCGCCGATGACATCGGCGTCGGCCGGGCCGGCGACCCGGTTCAGCGTCGCGGTGACCACCGTCTCGGTCGGGCCGTAGGCGTTGAACACGGCCGCTTGGGGCACCAGTCGGCCGGCCAGATCGATCGCCGGCACGCCGAGTCGCTCCGCACCGAGGATCAGGGTCCGCAGGCCGTCCACGGGGTTCGGCTGCTCGCTCCAGTGGCCGCCGAGCAGCTCCCACAACGACGGCGTCACGTTGAGCACGGTGATCCGCCGAGCGGCGATGAACGCCGACAACTCGTCGGGGGTCGGCAGGGGTGCCGGCTGCGTGTGCAGGTGCGCCCCGGTGACGAGGGTGGTGAAGATCTGCTCCAGCGCCACGTCGAAGCCCGGCGAGGCCAGGAACGCGACCCGGTCGGCCGAAGTCAACGCCACCGCCCGGGCCATCGCCGCGCAGTGCGTGGCAAAGGCCCGGTGTCCGACGACGACACCCTTGGGCCGACCCGTTGACCCCGACGTGTAAACCACGTACGCCCGCTCGCCGGGCCGCGCCGGCACGTCCGGGATCACCCCGGTGCCCGGGGCGAGGTCGCCCTCGACCGTCACCGTCGCCCCGGCGTCGGCCGCGATCTCCGCCACCCGTCCCGGCGGCAGATCCGGATCGATCAGCACGACGGTCGCTCCCAGCCGCCACGCCCCGAGCAGGGTGGCAACCAGTGCCACCCCCCGCGGGAGACGGACGAGGACCGTGCTGCCCGGACCGACCCCGTCGGCGGACATCGCCGCGGCGCAACGGCGAGCCCGCAGGTCGAGGTCGGCATAGGTGACGTCGTCCACGGCGGGACGGGCGGGCGCGACGCGTACCTGCTCGGCGAAGAGATCCAGCACGCTGTCCGGGTGAGGTGCCGGCGCGGAGCGGCCCAGTGCCAGCAGCCGCCGCGCCTGTTCCTCGCCGACCAGCGCGACGCGGCCGAGGACCGCGTCGTGCGGCAACGCCGGCAGGTGGCGCAACGCGCAGGCCAGCGCGTCGGCGAGATGCGCGTCGACGCGGCCGGGGTTCCCGCTCAGTGTCACGCGCAGCGTGTCCCCCACGCGCAACGCGGTGAGGGCTGCGGAGAAGGGCTCGGTGCAGCAGTCGGCGTCGACCGGTCGCAGGCGGGCGTCACCGTCCGGCAGGTCGGCGTACGCGAAGCCGTAGCGGAAGCCGACGTTCGGCGGGGCGAGGAAGCTCTCGGCGTACGCCTCCGCCTCGGTCAGGACATCCGCCACCGTCCGGGCCGCTGCCCCGTACGGTTGGCGGTTCAGTCCCGCCCAGCGCAACGGCAGATAGCGTCCGAGCGGGCCCATCATGTCGCGGACGTCCTCGTCGGAGCGGCCGTCCACATACGTCCCGACCGTCACGTCGTCCGAGCCGTCGAGCCTGCTCAGCACCCCAGCCCACACCGTCAGCAGCAGGGCGCGAACGGGGACCCCGAGGTTGGCGGCCGAGCCGAGGATGGTGCGGGTCTCCTCGGCCGTCAGCGCCAGCCCGATACGCGCCGGCGGGTCCGACGAGGGCGGCGGGACGGCATCGGCAACCGCGGCCATCCGTTCCCAGTAGGCGCGGCCGACGGCGGCCTCCGGGGAGGTGGCGAACTCGTGCAGCCACTGGGCCATCATGGAGTGCTCCGCCCGTTCGACGACCGGCGTCTCGCCACCCAGCCCCAGCTCCGCCAGCACCTCGCGGGCCAGCAGCGGCAGGCTTCCCAAATCGGCGGCGAGCGCGGGCAGGCGTATCTCCAGCCGGTCGCCGGTTGCTACGACCAGCACTTCCGGCCCGACCAGCGCCACCTCCGCGGCGTCCCCGGTCACCCGGATCCGAGGCGGATGGCCGGGCAGCTGCAGCGGCGGCATGGCCGGATCGGTGACCACGAAGGCCGAGCTGGTGATCTCATGCCGGCCGCAGACGGCGGCGACCGCTGCGGCGACCTGCTCGCTCGGCAGGTCCGTCTGCCAGACCAGGCGGGCCTGCCACGTCTCCTCCCCACCCGCGGCCACCCGGTGCAGGCGGCGCTGGATCGGTGAGATCTGGTAGCCGGCCTCGACGCCGGTCACGACGGGTTCCCGGCGGCCACCGAGAGGGTCGGGCGGTGGTACGGGTCCGTCATCGCGACCACAATCTTCCGCTCGCCCGTGTAGGGCATGCGACCGTGCGCAGAGAGCAGGTTGTCGATGACCATCAGGTCACCCTTCCGCCACGGCTGCTCCCGCAGCTCCGCCGCGTAGGCCTCCCGGATCGCGGCGACCTCGTCAGCGGTGATCGGTGAGCCGTCCCCGAAGTAGACCTGGAACGGGAAGTCGTCCTCGGACAGGTCGCGCTCCATCTCTGTCACCGCGTCGCGCGGCAGGGAGCTGGTGTGCCAGAACGCGACATGGTTGAACCACACGAGAGCGCCGGAGACCGGGTGCTCCTCGACGGCGCGGCGCAGCTGGGTGGTGCGCAGGCGGTCGCCGCGCCACTGGAAGTCGATGTCGTTGTCGCGGCAGTAGCGTTCCACCTCGGCCCGCTCATCGGTCTGGAAACCCTCCTGCCAGGACGGACCGTATCCCGTGCCGTAGTTGCGTACCAACTTCCAGCCCAGCCGCTGGAACCGCTCCGCCAGCGGCGTGCCCAGCCGCTTCAGGATGCGTCGGGTGTCCGCCGTCGGTGTGGCTCCGCCGCTCCCGGGCGGCGTCACGCACAGGAACCACACCCGCATCGGCACGGTCGAGGCGGCGGTCAGCTCGCAGTGCAGAGCGATCTGCTGATCCGGCGGGTACTCCGTCGACGTGTAGACGTTGCCGACCAGATGCCGGCGCGGTGTGGAACGTTCCCGATACGCCAGCGGTTCTCTGCCCAGCCTGGCCAACACCGCGCGCAGGTCGGTCTCATGCTCCAGGCCCGCGAAGCCCCGGAACAGCACGCCCCCGTGCTCGGTGAGGGCCTCGTCGACCTCCGTCGCATGGTCGGCGCACCAGGTGGCGAAATCGACGTCCGCCACCTCGGTCGCGAAGACGGCCGGACGGCCGGCCTCCGACGGGGCGGTGCAGCGCACGACGGCATCCGCCCGCAGCGGGATGGTGTGGCGCCGGATGTTGCCGAACCGTCCGCTCATGACCTCACTCCTCTGTCCGTCCGGTCGCTGTCGGTGGCAGCGCCCGGCACCGATACCTGGCTGGTGGCCGAAGCTGTTCGCCGCAGTTGGCGGCGGGACCGTCCCTTGTCGCGCACCTCGTCCGTGACCCGCGTCCGCACCTCGGCGAGTGTCAGTTCGGCGCCGTCGGTGAGCAGTCGGGCGCACGGGGCGACCAGGGCGGCCAGAGCGCCCGCAGTGCCCGCGGTGACCGCGCGCCGGTCGAACTCCAGGACGCCGTCGAGCCCGCTACCGGACTGCTCCCAGCTGAGCAGCAGATCGAACTTGTCGCTCCCCGCGACGTCAGCTGTCGAGAGCAGCCGCAGTTCCCCGTCGTCGGCGGCGGGCACGTCCTGCAGCACCAGCTTCGCCTGGATGAGCGGGGTACGCCCCGGCGCGCGCGGCGGACTCACCGCCTCGACGATCGCGTCGAAGGGCACCTGCTGACGCGCGAGACCGGCCAGCACGACCTCGCGCGCCTGGGCCAACAGGCCCGCCGCGGTCGTCGTCGGCGACACCCGCAGCCGTAGCGGCAGCAGATTGACGAAGAAGCCGACCATGGCATCGGTACTGGGACGCACCCGGTTGGCGGCGTCGGTGCCGATGAGGAGGTCCTCGTCACCGGTCAGGCAGTGCAGCGCCAGCGCGTACGTGGCGAGCAGGGTGGTGAAGAGGCTGGTCCCGCCGGCCCGGGCGACCTCGCGCAGGCGGGAGGTCAGGGCGCCGTCGAGGTGAGCGGTGACGACCCCGCCGCCTGTGGCACCCGGCTCACCCGGTGGCAGCCGCAGCGGCTGGTGGCCGGCCAGCGACTCGGTCCAGTAGGCGAGGTCCGCGTCCCGGCGTCGGTCGTGGTCGGCACGCTCGGCGATCGCATGCTCGGCGTACTGCGTCACCGGGCCGACCGGCCGACCGGTGTACGCGGCCCACAGGTCGGCGCCGAGCAGCGGTATCGACCAGCCGTCCACCGCGATGTGGTGCAGGTTGGCCGTGAGCAGGACACCGTCGGCGCTGGTGGCCGTGGCCGCCGCGACGACCGGACCCCGGTCGAGCCGCAGCGGGGTCCGCCGCACGAGCTCCCCGAGCGCCGCGGCGACCGTCTCCGCCGCAACGGTCTCGGTCGCCGGGGTGTCCGCCACGGACCGGTCCGCCCAGGCGATCGGCAGGTCCGGATGGATCCGCTGATACGGCTGGGCTCCGTCGTACCCGTACGTGGTGCGCAGGATCTCGTGCCGGGCGACCACCGCGGTGAGCGCCCGCCGGGCGTCCTCTTCTGAGGCCGCGGGGGGAAAGAGCCAGCAGGCGGTCAGCTCGTACTCACGTCCGCCGGCCGTCTGGTCGACCAACCAGATGCGTTGCTGGGCGAACGAGAGCGGCACCCGCTCCGGACGTGGGGCGTGGGGACTGGCCGACTCCGGGGCGGGCGCCTGCTCGCGCAACCAGCCGGCGAAGTCCGCCAGACGGGGACGCCGGAGCAGGTCGCGGAGGGTCACGGCAACCCCGTACGCCCGCCTGATCGCCGCGACGGTCTGCGCGGCCAGCAGCGAGTGCCCGCCGAGTTCGAAGAAGTCGGCGTCGGCGGTGACGCTCTCGCGGTTCAGCACAGCGGCCCAGTGCGCGGCGACCCCGGCCGTGAAGGCGTCCATGTCGGGCGTCTGGCCCGCACTCGCGGTGGTGACGAGCGCTTCGGCGGCGGCGCGGTCCAGCTTGCCGGCTGAGGTGACCGGGATGGCCGGCACGAGGTGCAGTACGTCCGGCACCGCGTGGCGTGGCAGGACGAGGGGAATCTGCTCGCGCAGCCGTCCGGCGTCCAGTCCGTCGCCGGCCACGTAGGCGACCAGGCGCTCACCCAGACCGTCGGTCCGGTCCACGGCGGCGGCGCAGGCCGTCACGCCTGGCAGTCTGCCGATGACCGCCTCGATCGCGCCCAGTTCCAGCCGCACACCCCGGACCTTCACCTGACGGTCCACCCGCTCCACGAAGTGCAGCGTCCCGTCCGTGTCGTAGTAGCAGAGGTCACCGGTGGCGTACATCCGTGCACCCGGGCGGGTGGCGTAGGGGTCGGGGACGAACGCCGCGGCGGTCAGCTCGGACCGGCCGAGATACCCCGCTGCCAGAGCGGCGCCGCCGACGTACAGCACGCCCCGGACGAGCGGTGGCACCCGCCGCAGTGCCCGGTCGAGGATCTCCACCCGCACGTTCGGGATGGGCCGCCCAATCGTCACGATCTCTCGCCCGCCGGGCGCGGACACCCGTTCGTGGGTCATCTCGATGGTGGTCTCGGTCGGCCCGTAGGTGTTGTGCAGCGCGACGCCGGGACAACGGTCGAGCAGTGTCCGTGCCACGCTGCGCGGCAGCGCTTCGCCACTGCACATGATCGCGCGCAGCGCGGGCGGCATGGCCACGCCGCTGTCCAGGGCCACCCGCAGCGACGACGGCACGAAGTGCAGGAACGTGATCCCGGCCGCATCCGCCTGCGTGAGCAGTGCCGCGGGATCCCGCTCAACTCCCGCGGCGGCCGCGACGAGCGTGCCGCCGGAGACCCACGGCTGCAGGATCTCGGCGAGGGAGACGTCGAAGTCCAGGGCGGTCTTCTGCAGGTGGCGGTCGGCGGGGCCGAGGTCGAAGGCGTCGACCGCCCAGGCCAGGCGGTTGATCAGCGCGTGGTGTCCGACGAGCACCCCCTTGGGTTCGCCGGTGGAGCCGCTGGTGTACAGCAGGTACGCCCCGTCGGCCCCGGACGGACACCAGTCGTCCGCCGCGGCCCGCGCATCGTCCGGGTCGCCGCCCGCGCTGACCGGGCGGACCGCAACACCGAGCTCGACCGGGGCGCCGGCCCGGCGGGCGTCGAGGACCAGCGCCGGACGGGCCGCGTCGCAGATGCGGCGCAGCCGCTCGGCGGCCTCCGTGGCCCGCAGCGGCAGGAACACCAGCCCGGCCCGCAGGATCCCCAGCATGGCGGTGAAGTGCTCCAGGGTGCGCTCGGCGAGCACGGCGACGATCTCACCGCGTCGCAGGCCGCCCGCCCGCAGTCCGGCCGCGACCGCACCGGCCCGGTCCCAGAGCTGTTGGTACGACACCGACCGGCCGTCGCACTCCAGCGCGGTGCGCTGGGGATCGCGGCCGACCATCCGGCCGATGCGCGCCACCACGCAGCAGTCCTGGAGGGGCGCGCTCCGGGCGTTCCACGCCTCGACCAGGGCGACCTCGGTCGCGTCGAGAAGCTCCACGGCGGCGAACGACCGGCCCGGATCGGCAACCAGCGCCCGCAGCAGGGTCAGGTGGCAGCGGAGCATCCGGGCGGCGGTCGCCGCGGTGAACAGGTCCCGGTCGTAGCGCAACTGCAGTCGCAGTCCCCCGTCCGGGTTGACCACGAAGGTGAACTGGACGTCGAAGTCGACCGCCTCCGTGATCACGTCGACCAGCCGCGTGGGCAGGCCGCGCAGCTCGCTCGTGACCGGGGCGTCCTGCAGCGCGACGACCACCCGCTGCAGGCTCTCCATGCCGGGCCGGGCCGCCGACAGCGCGGCGATGTCCACGGCCGAATGGGTCAGCGCCTCGGTGGCCGTGCGGTCAACCTCGGCCAACACCTCGGTGAAGGTTCCGGTCGCGCTCAGGTCGCACCGCATCAGCACGGTCTGCGCGAAGTGACCGACGACGCCCTCGGCGCCCGGGGGACGCACCGAGACGGGCACGCTGGTCACCACGTCCGACTGCCCGCTCAGGCGGGACAGCAGTGCCTGGGTCGCTGCCTGCAGCACCACGAAGGGCGTCACCCCGAGCCGGCGGGCGACGTCCTTGAGCTGCCGGAACTCGGCGACCGTCAGGTCCTGCTCGACGGAGCCGCCCCGCCCGGACCGCACCGCCGGGCGCGGGTGATCGGTCGGCAGCTCGACCGCGACGGCGTCCCGCAGCCGCTCCCGCCACCAGGCGAGGTCAGCCGACCCGGCGGCCGGCATCGCCGCGACCGCGTCCAGGTAATCCGGGGCGGCCGCGCACCGGCCGGGTGCGCCACCGTCGTACGCGGTGGCCAGGTCGCGCAGCAGCACCTCCGTCGAGGTGCCGTCCGCGGCCAGATGGTGCAGGACCACCACGACCGCGCTGGTACCGTCCGCGCGGTCGATCAGGCGTACCCGCAGCAGTGGACCGTGCGCCAGGTCGAACGGGCGCAACACGTCCGATCGCACGAGCGCCTGCTCCGCCGCCGGGTCCACCGGGCCACTGGTCTCGACCACCGGCCCGGTCCCCGGCTCCACCTGCAGCCGAGGACCGTCCTCGGTCGTCACGAACCGGGTGCGCAGGGCCTCGTGCCGCATCGCCAACTGGTGTACGGCCGCCTGCAGGCGGGCGTGGTCCAACCGGCCCTCGACCTCGAGGACGAATCCACCGTTGTACGCCGCGAGGCCAGGATCACGCTGCTGCGCCAGCCATATCCCGAGCTGCTGCGGGGCGAGCGGATGCATACCGTCCCGGTCGACCGGGGGCAGGGTGCGGGAGACGACGTCCAGTCCTCCGGCGACGACCGCCCGTACCGTCCGCCCGGTGAGGATGGCGGCGGCCGACACCCGGATTCCGTGGTCCACCGCGAGCGTGTCGACGATGCGCATCGCGAGCAGCGAGTGGCCGCCGAGCTGGTAGAAGTCCTCGGTGGGACCGACGGAAGGCAGGCCGAGCGCCTCCGCGAAGACCTTGCCCAGCAGCTGCTCGTCCGGGGTCGCCGCGATGCCGCCGTCTTTCTGCGGTGCCAGCCGCCGTGCCGGGGCGTCGCCGAGCGCGGCCCGGTCGAGCTTGCCGTTCACCGTCATGGGTGCATCGGTGACCAGGTGAAACGCGGACGGGATGGCGTGGCCCGGCAGAGCCCGCGCCAGCGCCGCGGTCAACTCGCCGTGGCTCGGCTGGCGCGTCGGGGCGACGAGGTACGCCCGCAGCCCGCCCTGGCCGTCCGGTTCGACCGCCGCCAGGTCCACACCCTCCACGGCCGACAGCGCCGCCTCGACCTCTGCCGGGTCGACCCGGTGGCCCTGCACCTTGACCTGGCGGTCGGCGCGTCCCACGAGGACGATCCCGTCGTCGGCGCGGCGGGCCAGGTCGCCCGTGCGGTACAGCCGGGCGCCGGGTGGCCCGTACGGGTCCGGCCCGAAGGCCGCCGCCGTGGCCGCGGGCCGCCCGTGATACCCGCGGGCGAGGGCGATGCCGCCGATGTGCAGCTCCCCCGTCTCGCCGTCTGGCACCGGGCGACCGTCCGGGTCGAGCAGGTGGATCGACGTGCCGGCGACGGGGTCACCGATGCGCGGCGGCTCGTGGGCGGGCAGGGGGCGGCACCGCCAGGCCGTCGACTCGACCGACACCTCGGTGACGCCGTAGAGGTGCCACAGCTCGCGCTCGCCCAACGCCGCCAGCGCCTCGTTCATCAGCGGCGTGGGCAGCATGTCGCTGCTGACCAGCACGGTCCGCAGCTTGGCGCAGTAGCGCAGCCCGGGTTCCCGGGCCAGCAGCCGCAGCACGGGCGGGGTGACATGGGCGTGGGTGACCCGCCGGACGGCCAGCTCGCGGACCAGCACGGCGCCGTCCAGGGCGGCGGCCTGCGGCGCGAGGACCACCGCCGCACCCGTCGTCAACGGCCACAGGATCTCCCACAGGCCGACGTCGAAGCCAAGCGACGCCAGATTCAGCACCCGGTCACCGGGCCGCAGTGCGAACGCCTCGGTTGTCCACCGCGTGTAGTTGTCGATGCTGACGTGGGCGACGTCGATGCCCTTGGGGGTGCCTGTTGAGCCGGACGAATAGACGACGTAGGCGAGCTGCTGACCCGACACCACCGACACCGTGGCCGCCTCGTCGGCTCGGCCGGCGAGCGGCAGGTGCACCACCGCCGGTCCGGCCGGATACGGATCGAGCCCGCGCTCGGCGAGCACGACCCGCACGCCCGCGTCGGTCGTGATGCGCTGCCGGTGGTGCGGTCCGTGCGCGACCTCCAGCGGCACGAGCGCGGCACCGGCCTGCAGCACGCCGAGCACCGCGGCGACCTGGTCGAAGGACCGTCCGGCGAGCAGCCCGACCCGATCCTCGGCACCGACGCCCTGCCGGCGCAACTCCGCGACGACGCGCCCGGCCGCCGCGGCGAGCTGGCCGTAGGTGTACGACCGCGTCCCGTCGACCACGGCGACCGCTTCCGGTTGACCCGCGATCACGGCACCGATGCGTTCCAGCATGCCGGGACTCATCCACACCTCCCCAATAGCGGTCCAGTCGAGGTCAGCGCAGGTAGCCGGCAAGGACGCGACGCAGCGTCTCCTCGGTCCCGGCGGCGATCTGGGCGGACCGGGAATCGCAGTAGGCACGCTGGACGCTGACGTCGGTCAGGTAGCCCCGACCCCCGGTGAACTGCAGCAGACAGTCGGCCGCCGCCACCCAGGCCCGGGCACTGGCGATCTTGGCAGTGAGAACCAGCTTGTTGGTGCGGGCGGCGTCGTCGGCCAGGCTGCCGATCACCGCGTCCAGCGTGGCCTCGACCATCGTCGCCTGCATGTCGATCTCGGCGATCCGGGCCGCGACGGTGTCGTGGTCGATGAGCGGGCGGCCGAAGGCCTGGCGCTCCCGCACCTCGGCGATGGCTGCCGTCAGCAACCGTCGGGCCTGCGCCGTCGCCAGAATCGCCGCCATCAGCCGCTCACGCAGGAACTGCGCCGCCTGCACGGCGTACCCCAGCCCGACCCGACCGAGCACGAACGCGGCCGGGATGCGTACCGAATCGAAGCTGACCTGGGCGTGGTCGCAGCAGCGGTTGCCGAGCTTGTCGTGGTAGACCGTGCTGCTGACGCCCGGCGCGTCGGCCGGAACGACCGCCATGGTGAGCGACGAGGCGACCGGACCGTCCGACGACCGGCACAGCACCACGTAGAAACCGGCGATCGACCCGTTGGTCAGGTAGGCCTTCCGCCCGTCGACCAGAAAGTCGCCGCCGTCGGGGCGCAACCCGGTGGTGATGACGGCGAAGTCGGAGCCCCCTCCGGGCTCGGTCAGCGCGATCGCCCCGATCGCGGTGCCGGCGACGGCCGGGACCAGGAACCGTTGCTTCGCCTCCTCGGTGCCGAATTCGGCGAGGGCCGGGGTGGCCATGTCGGTGTGGACCGCCACGGACATGCCAATCCCCGCACAGTCCAGCGCGCCGAGTTCCTCACCCAGCACGCGTTTGTAGCGGTAGTCCAGTCCCATCCCGCCGTAGCGCGGGTCGTACTCCAGGCCCAGCAGCTTGCGGCGGCCGAACTCCGGCATCAGTTCGCCGGCCGGCCACGCTCCGTCCCGCTCCCACCGGTCGATGTGCGGCGAGACCTGCTGGCGCAGGAAGCTGCGGATGCTCTGGCGGAGCACCTCCGGTGACGGCGCGGTCATGAGCCCGTCCCACCGGCGGCGGCCGTCTCGCGGAGGACTCGGACGACCGCGGCGGGATTGTCGCGGACGAACAGGTGACCACCCTCGACCCGGGCGCTGCTGAACGGCCCCGAGGTGCGGCGTCCCCACTCCTTCGCGTGCGCGGCGGTGACCGTGTCGTCCTCACTGCCGTACATGGCCAGCAACGGGGTCCGCACGCAGGCGGATTCGTCGACCCGGTAACTGTCGCACAGCTCCATGTCGGCACGCAGCGTCGGCACGATGAGCTCGACCAGCTCGGGGGGCATCGCGGTCACGCCCCGCTGGCCCGTGATCTCGGCCAGCCCGGCGAGCAGCTGGGCCTCGGAGACGCCCGGACCGGAGAGCCCGGTGCCGGCGGATTCCGGACCGGGCGCGGCGGCCGCGCAGAAGGCCCGCGCCGGCCGGCCGACCTGCTCGGCGAGCCGGCACAACTCGAAGCCGATCAGTGCACCCATGCTGTGTCCGTAGATGACCGTGTCGGCATCCACGTGCGTCAGCACCTCGGTCACCAGGAAGTCGCGGACCTGGGTCCAGCTGGTCATCGGTGGCTCGTCGATGCGGCCCTCGCGGCCCGGCAGTGTCACCACCGTTACCTGGAAATCGGGGATCGCCGCCTGGCGTAGTCCGGCGAACGGCGCGGCGCCGGCGCCGGCGTACGGCAGGCAGATCAGTTTGCGCCCCACGTCAAACCCGCATGCTGCGCGGCCGGATGTCGGTCCAGTTTTCCTCGATATGGCTCAGGCATTCGGCGCGGGTACCGCGCACACCCACTTCGCGCCAGCCGGACGGAATCTCTCGATGGTCGGGCCAGAGAGAGAATTGCTCCTCAGCGTTGACGACCACGACGAAAACGCCGCCATTAGAGACTTCCACTGCTCCCCCGCGATCTCGTTGGCGTACCAGCAGGCAGTTTCCATTCGTACGTCTGACGTTGTCAAGGCATTCGGGAGCTCGAATAGAGGGAACCTTCGATCATCGCCTGCTCGGCGTCTCGTGGCCGTCCTCGCCGGCAGCCCCGGGTGGCCGGGAGCCGGCCCCGGGGCGAGGCTCGGCACGGCCCCGCACGAACGGCCGACCTTGGCTACGCTTGGCCCGCACGCCCGACAGGGACGGACCGTCGACGGACCACGGGGCCATGTTGAGGATCGACCGACTCCCCTGCGCGCCTGCCCAGGAGGGCATCTGGTTCATGGAGCGCGCCTACCCGATGGGCCGGGCCTACGCCGTCGAGGCATGGTGGGAGCTGACCGGCCCCCTCGACGCGTCCGCCCTCGATCAGGCCGTGCGGGACGTCGTCGGCCGTCACCCGGCCCTACGGGCGACCTTCCACGCCTCACCCGACGGTCCTCGGCAGCTCATCGGATCGACGGCCCACGGGCTTGAGCTGGTCGATCACGCTGACGAGCTGGCCTGGGACGGTCAGCGGCTGGACGAGGGCCCGTTGCTGCGCGCCCGGTTGCTGGCGTTGGCGCCTGACCGGCACCGACTGTGGATCGGCGTCCACCACATCGTCTGTGACGCCTTGTCCATGGCCATCGTCTACCGTGACCTCGGCGTGGCGTACCGGGCGCGGCTGGCCGGTGCGGCGGCGGATCTGACGGGCGACCCAGGCTACGCGGAGTTCTGCCGGAGCAGCAGGGTCACGCCGGAGCTGACCAGGCGCGCCGCCGAGGTCGCCGACGAGCTGCGCGACCTGCCCCAGCCCAGGTTCGGCCAGCCGGACGCCGTGGCCAGCCCGTACCTCGGCGACCTTTGTCACCAGCGGATGCGTGCACCTTCCCCGGCGCGGCTGGCGGCGTTCGCCCGGTCGCGTCGGACGACCGAGTTCGCCGTCCTGTTCGCCGCGTTCGCGGCCTCGGTGCAGCGGTTGTCCGGTCAGGACCGCTTGGTCGTCGCGACGCCGGTCAGCCTGCGTGAGGACGAGGAGCAGATGGACACGGTGGGCCTGCTGGTCAACACCGTGCCCGTCGTGGTCGACCTCACCGGCGAGCCCGGCGGGCTCACCGTCGACGAACTGTTGCTCCGGGTGCGCGCCGCGCTGCTGGCGGCGTTCGAACGCCGGGACGTGCCGCTCAGCGCCGTCGCCCGGCAGTCCGGCCAGGGTCAGCCGCTGTTCACGCTGATGTTCGGCGTGGAGGCGTTGACCACCCGGCTCGAGCTGAAGGGAGTCGAGGTCAACCCGCTGCCGACCACCGCGACGCACGCCCCGTTCGATCTGGACCTGCTGGTCGAGCGGGATCAGGACGGCTGGCGGCTGAAGGCCAACCACGCGATCGGCCCGCTGCCCCGCCGCCAGCTCGAACGCCTGCTGTCCACGTTCGCGCAGGCCGCCGCCGCGATCGTCGAGCTTCCCGGCGATCGTCCGGTAGGGCGGCTCTGGCCCGATCCCCCGGCGCGGCCGGTGCGTCCGCCCGCCGCACCGGCGTCCCCGCCCCGCGAGGTGGTCGGCGTGCTGGCCGCGGACCCGCGGACGCTGCGCGCCGGCCTGGCCGCGGCGTGGCGGCAAGGCGCTACGCCGGTGCTGCTGGACCCGGAGGACGATCCGATGCGGCTGGCCTGGCTCGCCGACGCGATCTCCCTGACCTCGGTGGTGGTGCCGCCGGGTGTCGGGGAGGAGCTGGCCGGCGTTCTGGACCGCCCGCTGCTGGCGCCCGCCACCGAGCCGCTCGGCGACGAACTCGGTGATCTGCTCTTCTACCAGGACGACGAGACCGCACTCCACTTCCCCGCTGCGGCCGTCGCCGCCCACGTGGCGGCTCGCCGCGACGCCGAGCCGGCGCTGCTGCCGGCGGCCTTCCTGCACGGTCGGGCCTTCGCCGCTCTGGCCGGACAGGTCTGCACCGTCACCGCCGAAGTGACGTCGGTGGCGCCCGGTGTGGTCGTCTACGGCGGTCGCCCGCGTCTGGCCGTGGCCGCCGCCGGCGGGGTGGTGCTGGGGCCGGGAGCCGTGGACGTGGTGGACGTGTCGGTTCTGGATGCCTCCGGTCGGCCCGCCGCCGAAGGTGTCCCCGGTGAGCTGGTCCTAGGGGGGCCGGGTGTCGTCGGTGAGCAACGCACCGGGGTGTCCGTCCGGCTGTTCGGCGAGGGTTGGGAACTCACGGGATGAAGTCGGCGACGGTGACCGCGAGCCCGGCCCTTCTCGCCTCGCCGAGCACCATCGCCCCGACCGCGAGGTCGAGCACCCCGAGGCCGAACGGGGACACCACCGTCGCGCGCTCCGGATTAAGGCTGACCTTGCCCCACAGCAGGGCGCCGATCGTCCCGTCGATGAAGTCCCGGCCACCGGTCAGCTGCTCGGCCAGATGTGGCGAGGTCTGCGCCTTCAGGCAGTGGTCGATGTCGTCGACGATGTTGTTGGTCCGTAGCAGCGTGTGCGGCTCCAGGTCTCGCAGGGACACGTTGAGCACCACCTGGCCGGGACGAAGCGGCACGTCGGCCGGGACGTAGGGACGGGCGGCGGTCGTGGCAAGCACGACGAGATCGGCCTGCATGGCGGTCGCCAGGTCGACGGCGCGTCCACCGGATTCCGCCGCGAACCGCTCGGCTCGGGGCCGTTCGGTGTCGTGGGCGAGCACCTCGGCCGCCGCCGCCCCGACGTGGTCCAGGTAGGCGGCGATCGCGCGGGCGATGACGCCCGTGCCGACGAAGGCCATGGTCCGCGGCACGCGACCGTCCTGCACGGCCGCCGCGGCGATGGCGGCCGAGGCGGCCGTGCGGGCCGCGCTGATCGCCGCGCCCTCGAGGCAGGCGATCGGTCGGCCGGTGGCGTAGTCGTTGAGGATGAGTACCGCCGAGGCACGCGGCAGGTTCCGGTCGTGGTTGCCGGGGAAGCTGCTGATCCACTTGATGCCCACCGTGTCGATGGCACCACCCACGTAGGCTGGCAACGCGATGATCCGACTGTCCGGCTTGTCCGGAAAGCGCAGGAAATAGCTGTCGGGGTTGATCGTCGCGCCGTCCTCGTGCAACTCGTAGGCGCGCGTCACCGCGTCGACCACCGCCTGCCGGTTGCTGCGAATGATGTCGTTCACCACACCGCCGGTGACGATGGCGAGTTCAAACACTGATTCGTTCCTCCTCGGTCGACAGCGACGGCCAGCGCTCGTTCACCCAACCGTCCGCGTAGATGGAGTCCACGTAGTTCTCGCCCATGTCCGGCGAGATGGCGACCAGTGTGCTGCCGGGCGTCAGGGACGCCTCGATCTGCTTCACGGCGGCCAGCACCGTCCCGGTCGATCCCCCGACAAGCAGGCCCCGACGCTGCGCCAGCGCGCGGCACATGCGCACGCTGTCCGCCTCGGCGACGACCACCTTGTCGAATCCGCCGTCGACGAACAGTTCGGGTACCCGGCTGGCGCCCAGGCCGGGAAGGTGGCGCTGGCGACTGGGACCGCCGAACAGCACCGACCCTTCCGCGTCGACCGCCACGATCCGGGTACGCGGGCTGTTCTGCCGGAAGTACGACAGGCAGCCCATCAACGTCCCGGTCGTGCCGGCCCCGATCATGAGAACGTCCAGCTGCGGGAACTCCCGATGGATCGCGGCGGCGGTCCGGCGGTGGTGGGCTGCCGGATTGGCGGGATTGGCGTACTGGTTGGGCCAGACCAGCCACGGGTCGCGGGCGAGCGCCTGCCGGATGTACTCGATCCGGCTGGCCAGGAACCCGGCGTTGGCGTCGCGTTTCGTGATGACCACGACGCGCGCGCCCAGGGCCTGGATGCGCCGCAGCGCGCCGGCGGTCGTGTTCGGGTCGGTCACGATGGTCAGGTCGTAGCCCTTGGCGGCGCACACCACGCTCAGCGCCACGCCGAGGTTTCCCGACGACGATTCGATGACGCGCATGCCGGGAGCGATGCGACCCTGCCGCTCCAGGCTCTCGATCAGCTCGACCGCCGTCTTGAGCTTGATCGAGCCGGCGGGGTTGAATCCTTCGAGCTTGAGCAGCACGCGTACGCCCGCGGCGAAGCTGGGCAGCTCCAGGAAGATGTCGTCGGTGACGATCTGCTCGGGGCTCTGGAATATCACTGCGGCTGCCCTTCCTCCGCGAGGCACGCGCGGCGGTTCGGTGTGGAGCGCCTGCGGCGCCGAGCTCCGCCGTCGGGCACCAGCTGATCCGACCACTGGCGGCGGGCTGGCCCGTGGCGGTGCGGTCGGGTCGCGGTGATCGCGGATGCGCGGCGCGCACCGAAACCTGGAGACGCCTCTGTGTTGCCAGCGCGCGGTCCTCGATCGGGACCTGGGGCACCGACCGCACCTCGTCGATCACCGGCGCCGCCGTCGCGCCAGCAGGGTCCGTCAGGCAAAGCTCGTACGGTGCACGGTGCTGATGTTGACGAGGATGCGCCCGGTGCGGCGCCGCTGCGCTTCGCGGATCACGGCGGCCAACTGGTAGCCGGTCTCCAGCGCGACCCGCCGCCCCTCGGTCTGTTCGAACAGGGTCGCCGCCGCTGAGGCCTCCTCCCGCGCGAAGCACATCGTCTCGACCAGTCCCCGGGCGTGGAAGTCCGCGACGGGCGCCGCCACGATCGTCGAGCCGAGCCCGCCGATGTAGTCCGACCCGAGCAGCCTGGGCAGGCCGTAGGTCTCCAGCAGCGGGTAGTAGCCGTGGTCGTCGATCGAGTAGGCGCCCGGCACCCCCTTGCTGACGATCGGGCACAGCTCCGACTCGGCGCACAGGATCTTCGGCCCGGTGCCGTCCTCGAGCCGCTGCACCAGGTAGGCCCCGGCAATGCCGAGCAGGTTGGCGCCCCCGCCGCAGCTGCCCACCACGACGTCTGGGGCCGCGTCGCCCAGTTCCGCCCTGGCCTCAAGGCCCGAGATGGTCTGCGGGGCGATGAAGTAGTTGTAGACACTGCCGAAGATGTAGCGGGCATCCGGAATGTCGAGGGTGTACTCGATGGCCCGGTTCGCCGACAGGGTCAGCGGGTCCCCCTCGGCGTCATCCACCACGACGACCTCGGCTCCCGCCTCCGTCATCATGGCCGTGCGGTCCGGTCGGGCGCGTACGCTCTCGGCGTCGATGAAGCAGATCGTGCGTACGCCGAAGGTGGCGGCCGCCCGGGCGAGCGCGACCCCCCAGTTTCCGGTGGTCTCCGTGGTGACCGTGCCCACTCCCTCCCGTGCGCAGTGGTAGGCGATCCAGAGCGCGCTGTTCATCTTGTGATTGCTCGACGGCGTGGCGCCCTCATCCTTGATCAGGATCTCGGTGCTCACGCCCAGAGCGGCGGCGAACCGATCGGCGCGGAAGATCGGCGTCGGCCGGTACGTGCGGTACGCCTCGCACAGCGCCGCCGGCACTTCGAAGGTCCGCTGCGTGGACAGCTCGATCTCCGCCAGTGTCTCCGGGAACACCTCGCATAGTCGACTTTCACTGATCGGCTCGCGGCTTCGGGGATCGAGGAGACGCCCCCCGGAGTAAGCACGCAGATTGAGCACCTCGTCGTTCATCGCGCCCCCGTGGATTGTTGCGTGTCGACGAATAATTGCGCCGAACTGTAGCCGCAGGTTCGTCGGTCCGCAACGCGCGAGGAGGAGCCGAAGCGGGGCGCGATCCCACGTGGACAAACCGCGGGCAGCATCCGCAGCTATAGATGTATATGATTGTCACGTTTCGGTGACGGCATCGACGGAACCCGCAGTCCGGGGTTGCCGCGACATGCCGGTGGACACCAGACTCATGCACTGTTGCGCCCGGAGGTAACGAGCGCAGAACGGGGAACAGATGACAAGCGGATCCGTCCGGCTGTCCGCGCCAGGAACGGGCGCAGCCGCGCCGGGCACTCGTGATTCGCAGGTTCTCGCCCAAGCCGAGGAGTTCCTGCGCGCCTACACCAGCGAGAGCGACATGCTGCCCGATCCGGGCCGGATCGGGGCCGTTCGGGAGCACCTCGCTTCCCGCCACCACTACGAGCACACGCCCGACGAGCTGCGGTACGGCGCCAGAGTCGCCTGGCGCAACGCGCTCGACTGCGTCGGCCGGGCCCACTGGCGACGGCTGGAGGTCATCGACGCCCGCGATGTCCGGACCACCGACGACATGTACGAGGCCTGCCTGAACCACCTCCGTCGCAGCACCAACGGCGGCAACATCCAGCTGGTGATGACCGTGTTCCCGGCGCAGCTTCCGGGTGCGGACGGCTTCCGCATCTGGAACTCCCAGCTGGTCCGCTACGCAGGCCACCAGACGGCCGGCGGCGACGTCGTCGGCGACCCCGACTGCCTCGACTCGACCGACCTCGCCAAGAGTCTCGGCTGGACCGGCTCCGGCGGCCCGTTCGACGTGCTGCCCCTGATGCTGCAGGCACCCGGCGGCCCGATCCGCTGCTACGAGCTGCCCGCCGACGCCGTGCTGCAGGTCCCGATCGTGCACCCGGACCTGCCCAGGCTGGGTGAGCTGGGCCTGCGGTGGTACGCCCATCCGGCGATCTCCAACCAGCGGATGGAGATCGGCGGGCTGTCCTACACAGCCGCGCCCTTCTCCGGTTGGTACACCGTTCCCGAGATCGCGGTCCGCGCCTTCGGTGACCGCAGTCGCTACAACCTCCTGCATCGGGTGGCCGCCGCGATCGGTCTGGACACCAGCTCTGATCGGCTGCTGTGGAAAGAACGCGCGCTGCTGGAGCTGATGACCGCGGTGCTGCACTCCTTCGACCAGGCCGGCGTGACCATCGTGGATCATCACTTCGCGGCGGCCTCGCTGACCCGCCACGAGGACCGGGAGCGCCGGCAGGGCCGCGACGTGTACGGACGGTGGCGCCGGCTGATCCCCCCGTCGGCGCCCTCGACGACGGAGACCTTCCACCGCCGGTACGCCGAGAGGATCGTGCTGCCGAACTTCTTCCCCCAGCCCGTGGTGCCGCCCGGCGGCGGCGCCGCTCAGCCCAAGCCGGAAGCATGAGTATGCCGACGACCGACATCCCGATCACCGTCGAGGCGGTGGCGTCCCACTTCCCCGAGCGTGAGGTCACCGTCGAGGACCTGGCCGACTACCTGGACCTCACACCGACCCAGGTGGCGCTGTTGCGCCGGTTCCACGGCCTCGATCGCCTGCGCTTCGACCCCGAGATGGACCTCTTCGATCTGCTCGTGCCGGCGGCGTCCGCCGTGGTGGACCAGGCCGGCGCGTCCGCTGACATCCGCTACCTCATCTATGTTCACGCCATCCAGGAGGTGACGCCGTCCTACCTGGACGCGGCGCAGATCCTGGCCGAGCGCCTCGGCCTGCAGCACGCTCAGGCGTTCGCCGTCACCCAGCAGTACTGCGCCCAGGCCGCCAGCGCGATCGACTTGGCCGGAGCGCTGCTGCGGGCCGAGCCCGATCAGCGGGGTTCGGCGCTGATCGTCGTGGGCGAGCAGTCCTTCACTCCCATGGTCCAACTGTGTTACCCGATGGGCCAGTTGCTCGCCGACGGCGCGGCCGCATGCCTGGTGACCGTCGACGGCGCCGGCGATGTCGTCCGCTCCTACGCCATGCGGTCCTACGGGCGCTACTGGGACGGCCTGCGATTGGAGGTCGAGCACCGCCAGACTGTCGATGAGCGGGTCGCGGCCCTCGCCTCCGTCATCGACCGGGCGCTGTCCGGCGCCGACCTGACTCTCGACGACATCGACCTGATCGTCCCGCACAACGTGAACCTGACATTCTGGCGCCAGGTCGCCAAGCACTTCGGCATCGAGCGCAGCCGCATCTTCCTGGGGAATGTGCCGCGCTACAGCCACTGCTTCGCCGCCGATCCGCTCATCAACTACGCGGAGCTGACGAACTCCGATCGGCTGGTCCCTGGCCGGCACTATCTGCTCGCGGCGACGGGCGTCGGCTCGACCTTCACCGCCTCGGTGATCACGCGTAGCTCAGCAGGATGATCCCGCCGAGCGGGTTGCCGCCGGTCCGACCACCCGGCATCGCCTATGGAACAGGAAGAGAGGCCATGGAGTTTGACGCCATCGTCGCCGCGATGCGAGATGCGCTCGGCGACATCCTGCGCCGGCCGGTCACGGACCTGACCGGCGACACCCGCCTCGCGGAGGACCTCCATCTGGACTCCACCACCAGCCTGGAGCTGCTCATGGGGGTGGAGGACCGCATCGGCATCTCGGTGGACCCCGACACCCTGGACATGGACGACTTCAGGACGGTCGGCACGTTCGTCGCCATGGCGCAGCGGCACCTGCCGGCGGCGCAGCGATGACGCTCGGCATCCGGGCGGCGACCGCGGTGCTGGCGGAGCCGGGGCAGCCCTACGAGTACCGGCCCGAGGAGCGGCGGTATCTTGCCGATCTCCTGCGACCCTTCGGTCAGAAGGTGGAGGAGGACCGGCTCAGCCAGGGCACGCACGTCAGCCACTCGGACCTCTTCGACCAGCTCATCGCCGGCGAGGCCGCCGAGAGCGTGACGGAACCCGACCTGGTGCTGGTCGCGTACGCGCTGCCTGACCTGCAGCCGTTCCACAGCGTCTCGTCCCGGGTCATGTCCCAACTAGGCGGGGTCGGGCGCAACATGGCCGTCAGCGAGCAGGGTGTCGCCGCCGCGTTCACGGCGTTGCAGATCGCCTCCGCTTACGACCGGCTGGGCCAGGCGGACCGGACGGTCGTGTTGATCCTTGAGCAGGCCACGCTGCCGGTCGACGACGACCTGGTCAAGCGGCTGCGGCCCGCCGATGCCGGCGTCCTGCTGGTCCTCGAGGCGTCCGCCGTGCCGGCACTCGTCTCAGTGGCCCCTGTCCCGCGCTCCCGGATCGCCGATGCGGTGGCGGAGCAGGTCAGGGGCGCCACCCTGGTGGTCAGCGGCGCGCACCTCGACATTTCCGCCGCGGGCGCCGACGTGCACCGCAGCGACAGCATCCCGACCTACAGCCTCGGGCCCTGGTTCGAGCTCGGCCGACACTGGTCGGCGTGGGCGGGCACGTACGACCGCCTCGTCCTGGCCGAGGCCGACCCCCGCTATCCCGACCGCAGCCACCTCGCGGTCTTCGACACCGGTCGCCTCACGTGACCGAGCTACGGTTCCAGGGCATCGGCGCGGCGGAGCTGGCCGAGCGCTTCGGCACCCCGCTGTACGTCTACGACAGCGACGTGCTGGCGCACAACTACCGCGCCGTCCGCGAGCGGCTGCATCCTGCGACGGACATCTACTACTCGCTCAAGGCGAACCCGAACGTCAGCGTGTGTGCGTTTCTGCACTCCCTCGGCGCCGGAGCCGAGGTCTCCTCGCACGCCGAGCTGATCACGGCGCTGGCGGCGGGCGTGCCGGCGGACCGGATCATCTTCCTCGGTCCCGGTAAGACCGGTGCCGAGCTGGCCGCCTGCCTGGAGCACGGCGTGCGGGCCGTGGTCTGTGAATCGTTGCGCGAGCTGGTCGAACTGGATCGACGAGCGACCCGTCCGCAGGCGGTCCTGCTGCGGCTCAACGCGGATCTGGCGAACAAGGGGGCCGGGCTGGCGATGGGCGGCCGGCCGCGCCAGTTCGGCATCGACGTCAACGTGCTCCGCCGCGAGCGGTCAGTGCTCGCCGGGCTGGCCAACATCCGGCCGGAGGGGGTGCACGTCTACCTGGGGACGCGCTACCTGGCGTGGCAGGACGTCGTGCACAACACCGAAGGAATCCTCGGGCTGGCGGAGAGCCTGGCGGACGAGGTCGGCCTGCCGCTGTCGATGGTGGACGTCGGCGGTGGTCTGGGCGTGGCGTACTTCGAACAGGAGAAGGACCTCGACCTCGACAGTGCGATCGCCGGGGTCAACGCGGCGATCGACGGCTTCGTGCGGCGCCGGCCGGACTGCCGGCTCATCATGGAGCTGGGACGTTTCCTCACCGCCACCGCCGGCACCTATCTGGTACGCGTCCTGGACGTCAAGGAGTCCATGGGAGAACTGTTCGCGGTGGCCGACGGAGGCACGAACCACCACCTGGCCGCGGTCGGGATCGGTAGTTTCGTCCGGCGGAACTTCCCCGTGGCGCTCGTCGCCGGCACCGGGACCGAACCGCTCACGTACAACGTCACCGGCCCGCTGTGCACGCCCAACGACCTCCTCGCCAAGCGGGTCACGCTGCCGGAGCTGCGCCCCGGCGACCTCCTTGGGGTGGGCCGGTCCGGTGCCTACGGTCCAACGGCATCACCGGGTCTGTTCCTCAGCCACGGCTTCCCGGCCGAGGTAATGGTCCACGACGGCATCGCCCATCTCGTCCGGGTGCGGGACACTCCCGCCTCGCTGCTGGAGCCTCAGCGCCTGGTTCCTTTCCCCACGTCGGCACCGCGATGACCACCCGCATCGGGATCGACCTGCTCCGCGTCGATGATCTCGTCGCACTGTCGACTCGCCCGTGGTTCCTGGCCACCACGTTCACGCCGGCGGAGCTGTCGTACGGGGAAACACTGACCGGCAGCCGACGCGAGGAGTTCCTGGCCGGCCGGTTCGCGGCCAAGGAAGCCGTCGCCAAGCTCCTCGGCTCCGGCTTCGGCGGCGGGGTGCGGGCTGCGCAGATCGAGATTGGGCGTACCGACGCCGGTGCGCCGCAGGTGACCCTGCACGGGGCTGCGGCGGAGGTCGCGCGGCGGCTCGACGTGGGTGCCGTGGCGGTGTCCATCGCGCACAAGCACGCCACGGTCGCCGCCGTCGCCATCGCCGGTTCCGGCGCCGGGAGTGGGGACGCCGATCACCAGTCCGCCGCCGAGCAGATCGCGGGGGCGATGGCCGCCGGCCTGGATCTGGAAGGGGTAGGCCGATGAGTCTTCTGACCACCCACCTGCGGTTACGGGTCGGCCAGGAACACGCCCACTACGGTGGCGACCTCGTCGACGGTGCCTTCATCCTGCGCCTCTTCGGCGACCTCGTGACCGAGGTGGCCATTCGCACGGACGGCGTGGAGGGACTGCTGTCCGGTTACGAGCGGGTGCAGTTCCTGGCACCGGTGCACCCTGGCGATTACCTTGAGGTGGAGGCGAGGGTCACCAGGATGACGGCGCTGCGGCGCGAGGTCGAGTGCGAAGCACGCCGGGTCATCGCCGCCCGGTACGCCGCCGCGGCTGCGGCCGCCGAGTTCCTCGCCGAGCCGGAGGTCGTGGCCCGGGCCACCGCCACCGTGGTCATCCCTTATGCGGTCGCTCGCCGCCGAAAGTCGGCCTGAGATGCCCGTTCTGCTGCACGACCTGCTGACCGAGGCCGCCACGGCCTGGCCGGAGCGGCCCGCCGTGAGCGCCGCCGGGCAGACCGCCACCTACGCCGAGCTGCACCAGCGCAGCCAGGCCATCGCCGCTCGACTGCGCCGTCTCGGCGTCCGCCGCGGCGACCGGGTCGTGGTGGCGGTCGGCAGCCACCTGCACCTGTTGCCGGCCCTGCTGTTCGCCGTGGCTCGGACCGGTGCCGTCTTCTGCGTGCTGCACGAACAGGTGCGCGGCGTCCCGCTCGAGCATGTTCTGACCGACAGCGAGGCCCTCCTGGTCGTCACCGACGACCCGGAGGTCCTGGCCGGCGCCGGGGCGGCCCAGAGCTGGCAGGAACTGCTCGCCGATGACGCGACATCCGGCCCACCGGACGGTCCAACGCCGTTGGCCGTCGACCCGGCCTGCATGATCTACACGTCCGGCACGACAGCGCTACCGAAGGCGGTCGTCAGCACCCACCAGCAGATGGTCTTCGCCGTTGCGGCGATCCAGTCGGTCCTCGGCTACCGCCATGACGATGTCATCTTCTGCGTCCTGCCGCTGTCGTTCGATTACGGCCTGTACCAGGTCTTCCTGGCCTGTGTCAGCGGCGCGCACCTGGTTCTCGCCGGCGCCGGCGCGGCCGGCCCCGCCCTGCTGTCGCAACTTGCCCGGCACCGAGTGACGGTGCTTCCCGCCGTGCCCGCGCTCGCGCAGTCGCTGGCCTGGCTGACTCGCCGGGCCCAGCGGACGCTCCCGCTTCGCCTCCTCACCAACACCGGTGCGGCATTGTCCACCGAGACGGTCAAGGCGTTGCGAGCCGCCCTGCCGGAGCTGCGCGTGCACCTGATGTACGGCCTGACCGAGTGCAAGCGGGCGACGATCATGCCGGCCGGCGGCGACCTGGAGCGGCCCGGTTCCTGCGGACGGGCCCTGCCCGGCACCGAGGTGATCATCGTCGGGGCGGACGGGCGCCCGCTGCCGCCCGGCGAAATCGGCGAGATCGTGGTGCGCGGCCCGCACGTCATGGCTGGTTACTGGCGGCGGCCGGAACTGACCGCCGAACGCTTTCCGCGCCGCGAGGGCTTGTTTCCCGAGCTACGCACCGGCGACTACGGCTACCTGGATGCGGAGGGCTACCTGCACTTCGACGGGCGGCGCGACGACATCTACAAGGAGCGCGGCTTCCGGGTCAGCGCCACCGAAGTCGAAGCGGCCGCCATGCGCACCTCCATGGTCAGCGCCGCTGCCGTCCTGCCGCCCGCGGATGGTCGACCCACTGTCCTCTTCGTCGTCAGCAACGCCGAGAGCCACGAGGTCCTCAGCGCGATGCGGGCCGTCATCGAGCCGTCGAAGGTGCCGTCGATGTGCGAGGTGGTCTCCGACCTGCCCCTCACAGCCAACGGAAAGGTCGACCGTGCCGCCCTGTGTCGGCTGGCGGGCGAGCTCAGGCGGTGAGGAGGACCTTGTACGTCACCTGCTGCCCGTCCTGCTCACAGACGTGTTCACCGGCCTCGGCGAAACCAAGCGACCTGGTCAACCGAAGGCTGCGCTCGTTCCACGCCTGCACCACTGCGCGCAGCCGGTCCGCTCGCCTGATGGTGCGGTAGTGGTCGAGAACCGCAGTGGCGAAATGCAGGCCGTGCCCCTGCCCGACGAGCGCGGGGTCCATCCCCACACCCACGTCGAGGACACCGTCGACGACGGGCAGCCCGGGCACCATGGCCTCCACGCCGGCGCAGCAGAACCCGACCAGCGGTCCCCCGTCGGCCCCCGCCACGGCGAGATAGTCCGGGTTGTCACTCATCAGGCCGTCCTCCGGCCGGGAGTCGTAGACCTTCCACGGACCGTCGTACCGCCACTGGGCGATCCGCTCGGCGTCGGCCACAGTCAACGGACGGACGATCAGCTTCTCCGGCCAAGGCGAGGTCACGTCGCACATCCTGCCTCCGGACGACCGGACCGCCAAATCGTCCGCGTGTCGCGGGGTCCCCGGCGAGCCGTCGGTCCGGTGTGCGGTTGGCGGCGACGTCGGCGGCTCCAGGCCCCCGGCCAGGACCGGGTCGCCACCGTCGGCCCCGTCCGTCGCCCGGGCGGTTCCCTCGCGGCGCGGCCGCGTCCCGCGCCAACGCACGGCGAACATCGCGTGCATCGACGATGCGGCGTCGCCGGCCGGTCATGAGCATCGGGCGGCGTGGTGTGGTCACCGACCGACTGAATCCGGGCGCCGGTCATCCACCTGTCGTGGAGACCGCTCAATGAGGAGGCATGGATGGCCGATTTCGGCAGCGACGCTCTGGTCGTCGTCCGCAACAACCTGGGGCAGTACAGCGTATGGTCGGCGGATTCCCCGACCCCTGAGGGGTGGCAGGGGGTCGGCGTGGCGGGTGACTGGGAGACCTGCGCCCGCGCGGTGGCCGAGCGGTGGCCCGACCCGACCGCTCCGCTGACCGGCGCGGCCACCGCGGGCGGCAACGACCTGCTCACGCTCTTCGCCGACGTGGTCGCCCGTTTTCCCGACCGGGCGGCGATCTCCGATGGCGACCAGCGGTTGACCTACCGCGACCTGGACGACCGGTCGACCATCCTGGCCGGCGAGCTGCGGCGCCGGGGCGTGCGGCCGGAGCACCGGGTCGCGATCTGGCTGCCTCGCGGGGTCGACGTCTTCGTGGCGATGCTCGGCATCCTCAAGGCGGGCGGCGCCTACGTGGCGATCGACACCCGGTTGTCGGAGGGTCGCCGCGATCTCATGATCAGGTTGAGCGGGACGAGCCTGGTGCTGGTCGATCCGGAGCGGTCCGGCTCGCTGATCGACGTCGAGGCCGAGGTGATGGGCTGGCGCAGTGCTCAGGCGGCGCCCGAACAGGGTGCCTGGGAGCCGACCGTCACGGCGGACTCCGCCGCCTGCGTCCTGTTCACCTCTGGGTCGTCCGGCACTCCCAAGCCCGTGGTGCTGACGCACGGCAATCTCGTCGGGTTCGCGGGCAACCCGGCGATGCCGGAGCTGTCCCACCGGGACCGCGTCGGCCACGTCTCGAGCCTGTCCTTCGACGCGTTCCACTTCGAGACGTGGTGCGCTCTCGCCGCCGGTGCGGAGGTGGTGGTCCTGCCGAGGATGTCCGAGCTCATCGGCATGGACATTCAGCGAGAGGTACGACGGCGTCAGATCACCGCCATGTTGGTGCCCACGATGGCGCTGAACCAGGTGATGCGCGAGGACAGCGAGGCATTCTCGTCGCTGCGGATCCTGCACACCGGCGGGGACGTCGTTCTGCCCGACGCCTGCCGCGAGCTGCTGGCCAGTTCCTTCGACGGCCGCTTCGTCAACCTCTACGGCCCGACCGAGGCGACCACCGCCTGCACGGCGTACGAGATCACCGAGGTCGGCCGCAGCGGTCGCAGCGTGCCGATCGGTCGGCCGCTGACGGGGGTTGAGGCACACGTCCTGGATCGGACGCTGCGGCCGGCCCCGGCCGGTGAGGTCGGCGAGCTCCACATCGCCGGTGTCGGAGTGGCCCGCGGCTACCTCGGCGATCCCGTGCTCACCGCGGCCCGGTTCCGACCGGATCCCTTCGGCCCCGCCGGGTCGCGCATGTACGCCACCGGGGATCTCGCGCGCTGGCGGGAGGACGGCCTGCTGGAGTTCGTCGGCCGGGTTGACGACCAGGTCAAGGTTCGCGGCTATCGGGTCGAGCCGGGTGAGGTCGAGAGCTTCCTGACCGGCTCTGCCATGGTCCGTCAGGCGGTGGTGACGGCCGTCGGGGACAACGAGGACCGCCACCTTGTCGCGGTCGTCGTCCCGGACGGCGACTTCACGGTGTCGGCGCTGCGTGACTGGGCGGTGGCGGAACTGCCCGACTACCTGGTGCCCGCCGCCTTCATAACCGTGCCGGAGATCCCGGCAAACGACCACGGCAAGCGCGACATGGGGGCGATCGACGACCTCATTCAGGACCACCGGCGTCAGCGGGCCGCCCACGTGCCGGTCAGCACCGAGGAGGAACGGTACGTCGCTCGGGTGTGGCAGGAGTTGCTCTGCGTCGAGCAGGTCGGCGCGGCCGATGACTTCTTCGATCTCGGCGGACACTCCCTGCTGGCGTTCCGGTTGCAGCGGCGGATCCGCCGCGACCTCGGCGTGCAGATCGAGTTGGCGGCCATCCTCGACAACAGCGGCCTGCGTGATCTGGCCGCGTTCATCGCGCAGGCGCGGAACGGCCGGGAGGTGCCTGCATGAATCACCAGCACCAGCCGTCCCACGCCTCTGTCCGCCCGACCGAAAGGGTGGTGGATCGATGAGCGACGACGCGCCCGCGATCGACCTGGCAGACGTCGACACGTTCGTCCGGGGCGAACACCATGCCCTGTTCGAGGTCCTGCGCCGCCAGGACCGACTCCACTGGAATCCGATGGACGGCGGCGGCTTCTGGGCGCTGACCCGCTACGACGAGGTGTCCGAGGCATACGTCAACCACAGCGTCTTCAGCTCGGCGAGGGGCGCCATGCTCGGCGGCTCCTTCCGCAGCGACTCCGACACGGCCGCGAACCGGATGCTCGTGGCGAGTGATCCACCGCGACACCGGCTGCTGCGACAGCAGATGCACGTCTTGTTCTCCCCGAGCATGGTCCAGCGGTGCGCGATGCAGATCGACGGCCTGCTACGTGCGGCCTTCGACCGGCTGACCGCCGACGGCGGCGGCGACTTCGCCCAGGACATCGCCATCGAACTGCCCACCGGGGCGGTCATGGTGATGTTCGGGATCGGTCACGCCGACGCCCGGCGGCTGGTCCTGCTCACCCGGCGCATGATCGGGTTCCGGGACCCCTTCTGGACCCAGGGGAGGGAGAGCGACCGGACCTATCTGGCGTCCGTGCAGGGCGAGATCTTCGGCTTCTTCGAGGATCTGATCGATGAGCGGCGCGGCCGGTCGGGTGACGACGTGGTCAGCGTCCTATCGCGGGCGCGGGTCAACGGGCGGCCGGCGCCGGTTGAGGACGTGCTCTACAACTGCATGAATGTCGCCGTCGGGGGCAACGAGACGTCCTCCTACAGCGCATGCACGGGGATGGAGGCGCTGATGCAGCACAGCGAGCAGTACGACCGGGTCCTCAAGCACGACAGGACACCTGAGACCCTCATCGACGAGGTGTTGCGCTGGAGCAGCACGAACGCCTACGTCCAGCGGGTGGCGACGCGGAAGATCGAGATGCGCGGCACGATCATCCAGCCGGGCGACTCGGTCACCTTGTGGAACGTGTCGGCCAATCGCGACGAGTCCCGGTTCCCGGACCCGCACCGCTTCGACCTCGACCGCAGCCCCAACCGGCACCTGACCTTCGGGGCGGGTATCCACCGGTGCATCGGCGCATCGGTCGGACGCGCGGAGCTGGAACGGGTTTTCGACCAGGTGATCCGACGCCGGCTGAGACTCGCGCCGGCCGCACCGGTGGTCCGGTTGCGGTCCAATTTCATCCTCGGCACCACCCAGCAGCCGGTCACAGTTCTCTCGGCGGCACCGTCTGACTGACACCGCAAGGGCACTTACGGATGTCGTCTCGTACACGACCTCGGGCGAAGCTGAGGACTCGGGTACGCCACTACCTGTCCGGGCTGCCGCTGGCGGTGGCGAAGAACGATCGGACGCTCGCCGTGGGCGGATCGGCCACGGCGAGCTGCATCATCCGATCCGGCTCAGTGCCAGTCGCTGATCCGCACATCCCGCGGCGCCGGTGCGCCCTCGCCAGTCTCCACCAGCGACTTCAGACTCATCAGGAACGTGCCCCACTTGGTGCTGCAGTGGTGCATGAACTCCACCGGCTCCTTCCAGCCCCGGTGCTTGAACAGCACGATCGTGTAGTCGCCGTCCTGGCGGAGGTCCCAGTCGATCGTGGTCCCGATCCACTCCTCGGGCCCGTCGACCACCCGCCACGCCACCCGCTCGGACGGCCGCAGCTCGACGACCTCCATGTCGAAGCCACCGACCGGGAACCGGAACTCGAGGACGCCGCCGACCTCGCCACTGCCCTTCGTGTCGTCGGTCCACCAGCCGGCGAGACCCTCGACGGTCGTCAGCGCGTCGTACACCGTCTCCGGCGTCGGGGTCTTGACCCCGACCCGGTGCAGAATGTCCACCATCTCGGCTCTCCCTGATCTCGTCAGTCTCGTTGTCAGTCCTGTTGGGTGCGCTGGATCGCCTCAGCGATCCGCTTGATCCGCTGCAGCCGGGCATCCCACGCCGAACCGACTGACGACAGCTGAGCTACCGCGCGGGCGAGCTGGGCGTCGTCCACGCGGTACCGCTTCTCCCGGCCCGCCGGCGTCGCCCGGACCAGCCCGACCCGGTCGAGGACACCGAGGTGCTTGGCGACCGCCTGACGGGTGACGGGCATCTGTTGGCTCAGCGTGGTCGCGGTGCCGTCCCCGTCGATGAGCAGCAGGTCGAGCATTCGACGCCGAGTCGGGTCCCCGATCGCGGACCAGAGGTCGTCGTCGATTTTCTCGGCCACCGCGGCGCTCATGGCCGCACCCGCAGCGTCGCGACGTACGGCGCCAGTCGCGGCAGAAAGAAGTCCCAGCCCTTGACGTGCTCCTGGTACTGCTGCTCCAGGACAGCGATCTCCCAGCCCATCTCGCGGAAGCCGGTCTCGGTCATCTTGAGCAGCGTCCCGCCGCGCGACGGGGTCAGGTTGAAGGTGACCAGCAGCGAGTTGCCCTCCGCCGCGGTCTCACCGGCCGGGTGGGTCCACCGGAACGAGAACATCCGCGGCGGTCGCGCGTCGACGACGGTGAACGGCACCACTCCCCCGCCGGCCTCGGGGTCGCCGAAGACGATCTCCCCCGCCGACCCTGGCGTCGGGTCGTACCGGGCGTCGTCCGGCCACCACTGCTTGAGGTGGTCGGGACTGCTCACCACCTCGAAGACGATCTCGGGCGACGCCTCGACGTAGATCTCGCGCTCGATGGTTCCGAACTCCATGACACCCTCCTGCAACGTTTGGTTGCGCATGACGTTACCCGGAAGGTCGGCATCACGCAACCATCAGTTGCGCTTCGGGGTATCAGACATTACGAGCTGGGCGGCAGATGGCGGTGCCGGTGGCGGCGCACACGTGCGCCGCCACCGGCGGGCCGCCTGGCGGGGCTGGCGGCTCCCGGGCGGCGGTCAACCAAGCCAGCGACCGTCGCGCATGAGGTGGCGTCCCCGCAGCTCGTTCGCCTCACGCCAGGCCTGGATGCGCCGCGGCCGGATCAGGAAGTACTGGTAGGGCTCGTCGAGCTCGCGCGGGTCGAAGCCGGTTTTGGTGGCGAACGCGTCGCCCGTCCCGGGGGCGAGGTCAGCGATGTCCACCGGCTCGGCGGTGCCGTCGACGATGACGACGTCGCGGGTCGGCCCGAGGCTGAGGCGCACCCGGCCGTCCGCCAGCAGGTTGCGGCCGGTCACCGAGGCGCGCGGCGTCGAGATGAGGAACGCGGTCCCGTCCCAGAGGTACGAGAGCGGGATGAGGTGGACGCCACCCGGGGAGCCCGACGTCGCGATCCAGAGATCAACGTCGCTCTCCAGTCTCGCGCGAGTGTCGCGCAGTCTCTCGTCAAGTCCACGCGGCGGCGCGCCCGTCATACTTCCTCCAGTCACTTCGTGGAGAGCCCGTCCGGTCTGGGGCGGGCTCCGTCGGTCATCGGTTGGTTCAGCGGGCCGTGGGCTTCGCGTACGCCACGGTCTCCAGCGCTTGGCCTTGCGGGTACCGGATTCTCGCAGCCGGCAGCGACACGTCACGGCGTGTGGGTGCCGGTGATACGGCCTCCCAGGCGAACCCGTCCGGGTCGGTGAACGGCCCGGCATCGCCACCGACCATGAGCCGGTGCGATCCGGTGCCGTCGGGAGCGACGCCGACGTCCTTGGCGAGGGCACGGCGCCGGTACAGCGTCAGCTTGACGTGACCCGACCCGGGCCCACGTCGAGGGTGACGGATTCGATGGATGTCAAGGAGATCACGCTAGTTGCGGCTCGGCGACCGACGCTTCGTGAATCCTGATCGGTCTCGTCACCTGCTTTGCCACACGCGGGGGCACCCCCGCCGCAGCTCCCGTTGCGCGCCGGTAGGCGCTGGGCGGCATGCCGACCAGCTCGGTGAAGCGGGTGTGTCGAAGATACCCAGCGTTGACATCCTCCCGGCCCTGAAGGGCCGGGAGTCTCACGGTCGCCCGTGAGGTTTCCTGTTTCATCGCCGGCTGCCTTTCCGGGAGGATTTTCCCTTGAGGTCTTACGTCAGCTCCGCAGGCGTTTTACCTCTCCGCCAGCCCGGCGGCGAGGATGTTCTTGGCAGCGTTGATGTCCCGATCGTGCTCAACCCCGCAACCCGGGCACGTCCAGACACGGACATTGAGGGCGAGCGCGGTGTTGATCCAACCACACCCCGAGCAGGTTTTGGACGTGGGCAACCACCGGTCAACGGGGATCACCTCACGCCCATACCAGTCGGCCTTGTACTCCAGCATCCTGCGGAACTGACCCCAGGCCGCATCAGAGATGACGCGGGCCAGGCGGCGGTTGCGGAGCATGTTGCGCACGCTGAGGTCTTCGATCGCGACCGTTTGGGTCTCACGGACGAGCCGAGTGGTCAGCTTGTGCAAATGATCCCGCCGCCGGTCGGCGATCCGGGCATGGATCCGGGCCACCTTCATTCGGGCCTTCGCCCGATTCGCGGAGCCCTCCTGTTTGCGGGCCAAGTCGCGCTGCGCCTTGGCGAGCTTGCGCCGGTCGGCCTGCCCGTACCGCGGGTTGGTCACCTTGCCCTGCTCGTCACTCACCCCGCTGATCGGGCGGGACAGGGTGAGCAGACTGGTGATCCCCGCGTCCACACCAACCTCGGCATCGACCGGAGTCATGGGCGTCACCGTGGGGTCCTCGACCAGCAGGGACACGAACCAGCGTCCGGCGGCGTCCCGAGACACCGTGACCGTCGACGGTTCCGCCCCCTCGGGCAGAGGCCGCGACCACACGATGTCCAGCGGCGCGGTCATCTTGGCCAGGGTGAGCCGGCCGTCACGCCAGCGGAACGCGGAACGCGTGTACTCCGCCGACGCTCGCGACTTGCGCTTGGACTTGAAGCGCGGATACCGGGACCGC
>NZ_JBUEGB010000041.1:0-57065 GCF_054963695.1 Micromonospora sp. RTBAU3-60
GCCGGGCGAGGACCGAGCGGCGGGACGCGCAGGCGGCAGGCGAGATCGATGCCGCAGTCAGGTTCCGCCCGCTCAATGGCGAAGCCCCGGCATCAGCCGAGGCTTCGCGGCGTGCACGACAAGCATGAGGGCAACGACAGAGGCGCCATCGTTCCCTCGCGTCAACTGAGGGTCACACGTTCGCCGTCGAATTCGGCAACGAACTCAGCCTTGCCGCCGAGGGCGGCGATGTACCGGGCAACCGTGCCGACCTCAGCCTTCGGCAGTTCGCCACTCTCGATGGCGGCGACGCGCGGCTGTGAAACGTTCATGCGGTCGGCAACCTGCTGCTGAGTCAGGCCGCGCTTCTCGCGCATCTCACGCAGTCGCGCTGCGCGTACCTCGCCGCGCATGCGCTCCTTGTGCTGCTCAACCTTGGCCTCGTCGAGGTTCATGCGGGAGCGGACATCCCGCCAGCTACGCGCCATCAGTGCTGTCCCTTCAGCTCTCGCAGGTGCTCGGCGAACTTCTTGTCGGCTTCGAGAATGCTGGTTTCGTACCAGCCCTTCCAGTTACCGCTCTTGTCACCCGCCACCAGCAGGAGGGCTTCCCGCTGAGGGTCGAAGGCGAACAGGATACGGATCTCGGTTTCCCCTGCCGAGCCTGGCCGCAACTCTTTCATGTTCTTGTAGTTCGAGCCCTTGACTCGGTCGACGAACGGTCGACCGAGCGCCGGGCCCTCGGCGGCGAGCAGATCTATGGCCGCAGCGACCTGCTCAGCGGAGTCGGGGTCAGACTTGGCTAGGTCGAGCAGCCAGTCCTCGACGTCTTCGGTAAGGCTGACCTCCCACTCGCTCACGCATCCACTATAGCCCACGAATAATGCCAGCGTTATATGGACGTGGAGTGCGTACGAGGGGCGGAAGCGGACATCAGGGGACAAACAGTCAGCCTTCCGCCGATCACTGCAGGAGCGACTTCCGGAACTGGTCGGCTGAGCTGCAGCCTCGGGGTTAGCCCACCGGCGTTCCCGGCGGGTCGCCGACCGGGCCACGCACCAAGATCCCACCCGGGGAGGACGACACGGCGCGACGGTCGCTGGAGTTGGAGAACGAGTGCGCCGACACGCTGGCTCGCGAAGGTTACCGGGTGCACCAGAACCCGACGAGACGGGAGATCGCCGATGCGCGGCTGAGTACCGGCGACGTGGGGAAGCCGGACAAGGATCCGGATTGCCTGGTCGAAGGTCACGCCTCACGGCGATCTTGTAACGCCCGCCATCGGACTCGCCCCGCCACAGCTATCGCGACGGCAGGGGGCGGTGCGGCCTCGGCGCTGGTCGGCCCGTCCGTCACCGTCCGGCGTTGCCTGCGCGAATGGATGCCTTGGCTCTACGAATGGCTGTACGGTCCGGGGCCGCGCGGGCCATGCGTCCACGCGGCGGGGGTCGGATCATCAACCTCCCCTCCATTGGAGGCCTCGTCGTCGACGGCGAGAAGTCTTCGGTGTACGACGCGTCGAAGGCGGCCGTTGGGCAGTTGACGAAGAACCTCGCCTACGAGTGGGGCAGGTACGGGATCCGCGTGAACTCCATCGCGCCGGGCTACATGCGAACCGAGATGACCGCCGACCTCCTGCCCACGAAGGCTGTCGAGGATGAGCTCGTGACCAGGCACATACCCCTCGGACGGGTCGGCGAACCGGCGGACCTCGCGGGCGCCGTCGTTTTTCCTCGCCTCGGACGCCTCCGCGTATGTCACGGGCCACACGCTCACCGTCGTGGTTGGATCGTCGCCATGTAGATGAATCCCTCGGCCGCGCTGAACCGCCCGCCAGCCCTTCAGCCCTGCTTGCCCCGGCTGGCCAACGCCGCTTCGACGTTGCTGGCCATGACCGCCAGGATCCGGACGGTCTCGACGTACTGCTCGGGGGTGAGCCCGCGTAGCAGCAGCCGCCGCGTTTCACCAACGCGCTCCGCCGCTGTGCGGTGTGCCGAGTGTCCCGGCTCCGTCAGGGTGAGCGCGTCGCCGTCGCGCCGCACCCACCCCCGCGTGACCAGGCCGTCGGGACCGTCGAGCACCGCACCGAGGGCGGGTAGGCCATCCGGCCAGAACGGTCCGAGCGCCTGCTCGATCTCACTTCGGCTCCGCGGCGCGCTGGAGAGCACGTTCAGGATCTGCCATTGCCGACGGTTGAGGCCGAGATCGTCCAGCGTCGCGTCGAACTGCTCCTCGATCAGAATGTGCAGGTGCTTCAGCCAGTAGCCAAT
The DNA here is from genome assembly GCF_054963695.1 of Micromonospora sp. RTBAU3-60. Lineage (NCBI taxonomy): Bacteria > Bacillati > Actinomycetota > Actinomycetes > Micromonosporales > Micromonosporaceae > Micromonospora > Micromonospora sp. RTBAU3-60. The sequence continues at coordinate 2,249 of NZ_JBUEGB010000041.1, forward strand.
CGGCTTGTCGGCTCCGCTCACGTCGACTCCCTCAGGTCAGCTGTTCCTCAACCACAATTCGGCTCGGTGTCAAGTGGAGTCGGGTACGTGGTTCCTCGATGCCGTCAAGATCAGCCGCATGACTGTTTCCACTGCTGACCTGTCCCGCTTCCGCCGGGCCGGGGCGATCGCGGCGGCCACCCTGGCCGCGGTGGCGCTCGGTGTCGTACCGCAGGCCCGCGCCGAGGCCGCCACCGGCGCCCTCCCGCTCGGCGACGCCGACCTCACCGAGGTACGCACCACCCGCGCCCTGGCCGACGGCGTCACCCTCACCCACATCGAGCGGGGCAGCGAGCCGGCACCCGCCGACCAGATCAACACCACCACGCGGGGTCCGTGGGTGGTCAACGTGCTCACCATCGACCCGAGCAAGGCCCGCGGGCACCTGAAGGCGACCTACGGCTCGGACCTCGCCAAGGTCGAGAAGACCACCGACCTGGTCCGCGCCTCCGGCGCCCTGGCCGGGGTCAACGCCTCCTTCTTCACCTTCACCGCCAGCCAGCTCTACCCCGGTGACCCGGTCGGGCTGGGGCTGTTCGGCGGGAAGCTGCTCAGCGAGCCGATCAGCGACCCGGCCGAGGTCAACTTCGTCGTCGACGCCAACAGCAACCGGGCGCTGACCGGGAAGCTGACCTGGTCGGGCAGCGTGCGGAACCGGCAGACCGACGCCACCCTGGCGCTGGAGTTCATCAACCACCCGCCGGTCGTGCCCGCCGGCTGCGCCGCCCTCGCCGACCAGACGCAGTGCGCCCTCCCCGGCGACGTCGTCGAGTTCACCCCCGAGTTCGCCGCGTCCACCCCGTCCGGCGCCGGCGTCGAGGTCGTGCTCGACCGGCTCGGCTGCGTGGTCCGCACCTCGACCAGCCGCGGCACCACGCTGACCGCCGGGCAGACCTCGCTGCAGGCCACCGGACGGGACACCGCCGCCCTGCTCAACGTGACCGCGCAGGGGTGCGTGAGCACCACCTCGACGCTGACCGACCAGGACGGTGAGAACCTTCCCGTGCGGCCCGGCCTGTTCGGGGTGACCGGCCGGTACCCGCTGACGGCGGACGGCCAGATCGTCGTGCCGGCCGGCTCCGGCAGCTTCTTCGACCGCAACCCGCGCACCATCGCCGGCACCACGCGGGACGGGAAGATCGTGCTCGCCACCATCGACGGCCGCCAGACCACCAGCGCCGGCACCACCATGGACGAGACGGCCGCCGTCGCCCAGGCGCTCGGCCTGTCCAACGCGGTGAACCTCGACGGCGGCGGCTCCACCGCCATGTCCGTCGAGGGCGCGCTGGTCAACCGGCCGAGCGGGTCGACCGAGCGGGCCGTCGGCGACGCGCTGGTCTACGTGGACGGCCCGTACCGCAGCGGAAACTGACCCCGCCACGGACGGGAGCGCCACCTCGGGGCGCGGCCGGATCCATGCGGAGCCGGCCGCGCCCTCAGCGGGCCGTCCAGGTCTGCACCTCGACCAGGTTGCCCTCCGGGTCGCGCAGGTAGGCCGAGCGCACACCCCACCCGGGGCGATCCGCGGCCTCCGCGACGACCACCTCGGCCGGGAGGGCGGCCACGGTGGCGTCCACGTCGGGTACGGGGACCACGACCAGGACTCCGCCGTCGCCCCGGCCCACCGGCAGCACCGCCTCCGCCGCGCGGCGACCGAGGATCGCAAGGACAGTTTCGCCGCCCTGGTCGAAGCTCGCGTACTCGAAGTCCGCGACAACCGTTTCCGGCTCGCCGAGCAGGTCGGTGTAGAAGCGCAGGGTGGCCGGGAAGTCGTCGGCGACGACGCGGGCGTGCACACTCACACGCCTGACCATAGCCCGGACGCTTACGCAACCGCGACGCTGCGGCGGTGAGCGCACCCGGCGGCGCTGTCCGCTCGTCCGCTGCGGCGTAGGGCGCTGCTGATGGTCGCCGCAGGCGCCGGGCCCGGTCCCGCCGTACCTGGCCCTGGCGGCATGGATGATCTTCCCCGCGCTGCCTTTCTCCCGCGGCGAACGCCCTCTAGGCTCGTGCCAAAATCCTCGGCACGAAAGCGCCGAGCCTTGTCACGGGGAGGGAGATCGGGTGCGCGTCAAAGCGATCGCACGCCTGACGGTCGCGGCGCTGGGCGCCGCTTTCGGCTTGGTGGCGCCGATGGGGTCCGGTGCGGCGTACGCCGACAGCGCGGTCGGGCTCGGCATCGACACGTACGCGGCGATGGTGGTCGACTCGGCGCACGGCCGGCTGTTCTTCAGCCAGGGGCGGGAGCGCTCGGGCGTGCGGTTGACGGACCTGTCCGGCGGCTTGCAGCGGACGATCCCGAACCTGCCGGGCGCCAGCGGCATGGCGCTGAGCCCGGACGGCTCGACGCTCTACGTGGCCCTCGCCGACGCGGGCGCGGTCGCCGCGATCGACACCACCACGCTGACCGAGACGCGTCGCTACAGCACCGGCGCGAGCACCTGTCCCACCTGGTTGGCGCCAGCCGGCGGGAAGATCTACATCGGCTATGGATGCCAGTCCGGGAAGGGCAAGCTGGGGTCGATCGACGTACGCGGGGCGACGCCGACCGTCGCCTTGGACCTGCCCCTCAACGGCCAGTACTACTACCCGCCGCTGCTCCGGAGCACCCCGGCCAACCCGAATCTGCTGCTGCTGGTGAACCAGTCCAGAGTCTCGTTCCCCATCTCGGGCGAGCCGAGTCTGTACGACGTCTCGTCCGGGGCGCCGTCGCATGTCGCGTCCCTGGCCGGGGAAACCTGCACCGGCCTGCACGACGCCGCGCTGACGGCCGACAAGGTGATCCTCGGCTGTTCCTACCTGTGGGACCCACAGTCGAACTCCCGATTGGTGGCGACCGAGCACGTGGCGTTCTCGACGGCGGACCTGTCGCCCGCAGGCGCGTACCCGTCCGGGACCTGGCCGACGGCCGTGACGACGTCTCCGAACGGTTCCTTCATCGTCCTCGGCGCCAGCGAGAGTGATTCGATCTACGTCAAGCGACCGGACGGAACCGAGGTCCGCCGGTACAACCTCCCGCCGGGCAACCACCTCGAAGCGCGGGGCCTCGCCGTCAGCGCCGACAACCGCACGCTCTACGCCGTCACCACCGATCAGGACCGGAAGAACCCGACCCTGCGGGTGCTGACCGACTTCGGCACCACCGGATCCTCCCTCCTGTTGTCCGCGCCGACGACGAGCACCCGCACCGCGCCACTCACCATCCACGGGAAGTTGGCGTTCGCCGGTGCGAACGTGTCGACGCCGTGGACGCTGCGGGTCGCGAAGCAGGACCTCGCCGGCGGACACCCGCTGCCGGACGTCACCACTGCCGCTGACGGCTCGTTCTCGTTCTCCGACACGCCGCTGGTCGGCGCGGCCAACACCTACACGGTGACCTTCCCCGGCGACGCCACGCACCCGGGGGCGACCCAGTCGGTCACCGTGCAGGTCTCGCGCGCCGCCACTGCGTTGAGCGTCACGGCGAAGGCGACGGACGGCCGCCGCGCGGCGGTGACCGCCCAGCTCGGCGCCACCCACACCGAGCGCACGGTCTGCCTGTACGCCCAGCCCTACGGGTCCACTCGCAGGACGATCACCTGCGGCACGGTGGATTCGACCGGCAAGCTGACGGCTACGTATCCGACGTACCAGCGGGTCACGTTCAGCGCGAGCTTCGCCGGGGACCACTGGTACGCGCCCGCCGAGGCGTCGGTACGCACGTACGGGTTCCTCTGGAAGCCCGGGGTGTTCCGAGCTACTGCCGGCGGTAGGTGACCAGCAGCCTCGCACCCAGATCCTCGGGCTGTCAGCCGGCTGCCCGCGACCCGGGCGGGTCGCGGGCAGCTTGTCGCTGAAGGGTTGGTCAGCGGACGTCGACCGGTCCCGTTGCCCTAGCTGATCGATCTCTGGACCGGTACGGATCAGTCGAGCGGGGGCAGGTTCGACGGCGGCAGCGCGGGCCCGAGGTCCGGGGCCGTCTCGGTCGAGACGATCCGCCGCGGCGGCCACTTGACGCCAGGCGGCGGCCACGCCTGCCCGGTCCGCTCCAGGAACCACGCCGGCGGCTCGTACAGCGGCAATTCGTAGTCGCCGGGCAGCATGCTCTTCCACTTGATCTTGGCGGTGCGCCGGTCGAACTCGTCCTTCATCTCACCCAGCACCGTCGGTTGGGTCAGCAGGTCGACGGTGGTTGCCGCCAGGTACTTGGCGGCCTGCAGGGTGGTGAGGTGGCCGGCGTGGGAGGCCGCGGTGGCGGTGTGGTGCCAGGAGTGGTTCTTCGTGCCGCTGGGCTGATGCGCGGTCCCCATTCCGATCGTCGGCACCTGCCAGCTGATGTCGGCGACGTCGGTCGAGCCGCCACCCATGAAGACCGTGGCCGGTGGTCGCAGCTCGGTGATCGTGTCGTTGAAGCCGGTCTCCGCCGTTCCGTTGGACCGCTGCAGGGCCTTGCCGAACGCCTGGTCCTCGGCGGAGAACTTCGGCGCACCGATCTGCGTCATGTTGGCGTACATCAGCTCGGCGCCACGCTTGTTGCCGAGCTGGTTCCAGACGCCACCCATGATGCGGTACTGCATCCGGGTGCCGGTGGCCATCGCCGCCGCCTCACCGCACTTGATGATCTTGTCCATCAGGACCTTCGCACGGTCCGGGCTGCCCTCGCGGGCGTAGTACCAGATGCTCGACATCGTGGGGAAGACGTTCGGCGCCTGACCGGTCTGCCGGATCGCGTAATGCATCCGGCCGGTGTGCGCGAGGTCGCTCTCCCGCAGGTACTCGGTCAGCATCGCCATCGCCGTGACCGCGTCCTGGGTGGATCGGGTCGCGAGCGGTGACCCGCCGTGGCCGTCGGTGCCGAGGAAATGGAAGGCGATGCTGTACATCGCGTTGCTCGACGACCAGCTGGTGCTGTTGCCGCTGCTCGGATGCCAGTCGACGAACGCATCGAGCCCCTTGTAGACGCCGGCTCGCACCGCCACCGACTTGCCGACCAGTTGCTCCTCGGCGGTCGAGCCGAAGAACTTGATCGTGCCGTCGAGGTTGCGAGCGCGCATCGCCGTGGCGGTCGCGACGGCCGCACCCGCGGCGGCCGCGCCGAGCGCGCAGTGGCCGCACCCGTGCCCGAAGCCGTACGTGGGGGCGTACGGGTCGTGGTGGTAGACCAGGGGTGAGTGCTGCGGGTTGCCCTTTTCCTGCGACAGCCCCGGTAGCGCGTCGTACTCCCCGCTGAATCCGATCACCGGCTTGCCGGTGCCGTTGCTGAAGGTGGCGACGAACGCGGTGGGCATGCCGCCGGCCCCCCACTTGATGGTGAAGCCGTTGGCCCGCAGGAAGTCCGCCTCGGCCCAGGACGAGTTCCACTCGGCCAGGGAAGGCTCGGCGTACTCCCAGATCCGGTCGTTCAACCCCACGATGCGGTGCGCGTTGTTGTCGATCCAGGAGATGGCCGAGTCCTTGGCCTGCGAGTCGATGGCGAGTGCGGTCGGTGGCTCGTAGTTGATCGGATCGGCGGGCATCGTCTTCGGGTCGAGCGCGAGGTCCGACGCGGCAGCCAGTGCCGGGTCTGCCGTCAGGACGGGGGCGACGGCCAGCCCGGCGCCGGCCGCGCCGAGAAGTCCCAGCAGGTCGCGGCGGTTCATGCCCGAGGGCTCGAGATGATCGGTTTCACACACCAGGCACTCTCCTTCATCCGGTGGGCGAGCTGACCTGGACGACGGAGCACCGGCGACCGGGCCATCAGCGCAATCATCCATGGAAATAGGCAGATTAAACAATGGGTGACTGATCAGTAACCCGTGGTCGCGGTGCCGATGGGCCGAGGACCGCGAGGACCCGTCACCTGGTTGCCGAGCACCGGGAAGCACCGCGCAGCCCTCACACGAGGGAGCGGAATCCCTACCGGGTGGGATGCCCCGTCCGCCGCTCTCCCGGACCGTCGAGGCATGCCAACGCGGATATCTGCGCCCCGGAGGTGGGCCCTGGCGGCGCTTGCCTTCGCGGTCAGCTACGGGCTGCTCCGGCTCTACTGGGCTACGGGCGGCCGGTGGGGCTACACGGCATGCGACCGTACCCGGCCCCCGGGCGCGGCGGAGGCCGCCACCGGTTGCGGCGCCGAGCAGGTGGCGACCCTGACGTTCTGGCAGGGGTGGGGCCCGGTCGCCCTGTCCGGTCTGCTTGTGGGGGTGGCAGTGCTGGCCGTGCTGCGGGCCGGGAGGGCAGCGGCGCTCGGCGCGTGGGGGTCGTGCATGGCGTTGGTCGCGCTGTCGTTCCCCGGGCATCTGCTGTTCGAGATCCCGGCCGCGGCGTTCGGCCGGCCCGCCGACTGGCGGGATCTGATCCACCGGCTGCTGCTGTTGGGCGGTGGGCTGCTGCTGGGGGCAACCGCGGCCTCGCTTGGACCCCGCCGACCCGGCCGATCGGGGATGGCGGGGCCATGTCCGGTGCCCGGGTGGGCGCGGGGTTGGGCGTACGCGGGGTGCCTGTTGCCCGTGCTCGGCTTCACCGTTCCGCACGCGCTGTGGCTCATGGGCGTGCCGTTCGGCATCTCCACGGCCGCGATCCGCGCGGCCACTCAGGACATCGGTCTGGCGGCCGGTGTGGCGCTCACCGTCGGTCCGGCGCTCGGCGGCCTGCTCACGCTGGGGCTGGCCGCCGGCTGGGGGCAGGTCTTCCCACGCTGGATCCCGTGGTTGGGCGGCCGCCGGGTGCCCCGCCTGCTTGCCCTGATCCCGGCCGGTGTGGTCGCGGTCGCGCTGACCACCTACGGCCTGATCGGCATCTACCTGATGTCAGCGGCTCTGCTCGCCGGGACGGCGACGTGGTCGCAGCTGTGGTCGGACTGGGCAGTGGTGGGGACCGAGTTCGTCTTCCTCGCCTGGGGCCTCGCCCTCGGCGTGGCGGCGCTCGGATACCACCAGGTCACCCGGCCGCCCGGAGCCGCCCACGCCCGCCCTTGACGCGGCCACCCGCACCGGTCTCGCCACGTCACGCCACCGGGACGCCCAGCAGGTCGGCCGTACGCTCCCACAGGCGGGTCGCCAACTGGTCGTCCTTGGCCTGCCGGTGCACCGGCCCGTTGGGCCTGAGGCGGTGGTAGTACCTGCCGTTGGCCGCCTCCGGATCGGGCATCGTGGCCAGGTGCACCAGCGGCGCGGCACCCTCCTCCACGCTGACGACCTTGCCCAACAGGCGATACCGGACCAGCGCGGAAATCAGCGGGCTGCTCCGGTTGATCTCGGTGGTGGCCACCACGCCCGGGTGGAACGCGGTCGCGATCAGCCCGGTGCCCTGGGTGCGGCGGGCCAGCTCGCGGGTGAACAGGATGTTCTGCAGTTTCGTCGTCCCGTAGCGGAGCATGCCGGATCGTTGGCGGGCGCCTTCGAGGTCGTCGAGGTCGACGCGGGCGAACCGGTTGGCCTTGCTGGAGGTGGTGATGACCCGCGCGCCGGTGGTGGTCAGCCGGTCCAGCAGCAGGTTGGTGAGCAGGAACGGGGCCAGGTAGTTGACCTGGAACATCAGGTCGTGGCCGTCCTCGGTGCGGCTCCGCTTGGGCAACACGACGCCGGCGTTGTTGGCCAGGACGTCAATGCGGGGGTAGCGGTCCAGGAGGGTGTCGGCGAGCTTGCGTACGTCCGACAGCCGGGTGAAGTCGGCGACCAGCGGCTCGGTGCCGAGCTGGCGGGCGACGGCGTTGGTCTTCTCCGGTGACCGGCCGACCACCGCGACGGTCGCGCCCAGTCCGGCCAGCTGGCGGGCCGCCTCGGCGCCGATGCCCGCGCTGGCCCCGGTGATCACGACGGTCTTGCCTTGCATGATCCGATCGTTCACGGCATCCACCCTCACGAATGAGACGACGGCTCATGGTAGGCGGACGACGCAGGGCACCTGCCACCGGTCCGGTGGCAGGTGCCCTGGCGATCACTCTGGCGCAGGTCAGGCGGCGCCGCCTGGCTGGACGACCCCGTTGATCTTCAGCGTGTACGGCGCGTACTGGCTGACCTGCTCGGTCGGCTCGTCGTAGGCGACCACGGCGACGACCTTCGGGAACAGGCTGAGCACGGCCAGCTGCGCCCGGTTCAGCGTCAGACTCGACTTGCCGTCGAACTCGAACTGCCACGCGAGGGAGTGCTTCTCGTCGAGGCCGATCAGGCGCAGGTTCCAGTTGTGCACGGTGATCGGCTTGATCTCCGTGGGCGAGTCGAACGGGGTGAGGCTGCTGCCGTCGCTGACCGTGGCGCCGCCGACGGTGATGTCGTCGATCAGCCAGCCACCCTCGTTGACGCCGCCGTCGCTGACGTAGCGGAAGCCGAGCAGGATGGTCTTGCCGGCGTACGCGGACAGGTCGTACGAGTGGGCCTCGAACCCGTTGGTCGTCCCGTTGATCGCCGGGCCGAGCGGACCGGCCACCGTCTTGTCGCCCGGGATGGCCGTGTAGGTGGCGCCACCGTCGGTGGAGACGGTCACGTAGCCGTAGTCGAAGCCGAACTCCGCGCCGTACTTGGCGGCGAAGCGCAGCGTCGGGTCGGTCGTCGGCACCGTCACCGAGGTGACCGCCCCGGCGTCGGTGTTGCTGGCGTTCCCCGACCACAGCACCGGGTTGCCGGCGCGGTCCGGGTCGTTGGACACGACGGTCCAGGCCAGCGGCAGCGGCGGCAGGGTCTTGGCGCCCTGGAACGACAGCGACCGCAGGTCACGGCCGCGCAGCAGCTGCCCGTCGGCCTTCTGCAGCGGCACGTAGTCGGCCCCGTTCGGCGCCGCGCCCGGGGTGGCGTTGGCGGCCGGGTTGGCCAGGTTGACCGTGGAGCGCAGGCTCGGCGCGGTCACCCGGCTCTTCGGTACGCCGAGCATGACCCCGTGCCGCGAGTCCCCGACGATCTTGTCGACCAGCGTCATCGTCTGGAAGTCGTGGATGACCTGGTACATGTTCTTCGCACCCTCGGCCTTCACGGCTGCGTCGAGGCTGGCCAGGCCCTGCCGGTCACCGTCGTTGTGCAGCCGGGAGATGATGTCCTGGCCGTACCGGTCGTAGAGGAACTGCATGAACGAGTACGCGTTGCCGTAGTCGGCGAGCACCGCGTTCGGGTTCGGGCTCTCACCCCACAGGGTCAGCGAGTTCTCCGGGCCGCCGCAGTCCCGCGGGTTGACGTTGTACGGCGTCTGCACCGTGCCGAAGCCCTGGAAACAGTAGAGGTGGCTGTCGGCGCCCCGGTCGAAGACCGTCGCCGTGGTGTCGACGTAACCGACCAGCGTCTGCGCGAAGTCGGACAGGCCTTCGTTGACCCAGCTCGTCTCAAACGGGTCGGTGTAGTAGTGCGCCAGGTGCTGCCACTCGTGGGCGAAGGTGCCCTCGTAGGCGAACGGCCGGGCCGGGCGGCTGGTGCACAGGTCGCTGGTCGGCTCGTCCGGCGGGTTCGCGCCGGTGCGGTGCGCCCAGTCGAACGCGTCGACGGTCATCACGTTGCGGTCGAACAGCTCGTTGAACTGCGCCGAGAAGAAGCCCGCGATGTAGGTCGGCGCCGCCGGGAACTGGTAGAAGTTGTCGTCCCGGACGTTGTCGACCAGCGTGACCGTCTTGTTGCCATCGCCGGTGTAGTCCCCGCCGTTGCCGTTGGCGTCCGGCCCGAGCAGCGCGTTGCTGCCGTCGCGGTCCGGCGGCGTGCTGAACGCGGCCGTCTCCTTCGGGTACATGTTGGTGTCGAACTCGTGGACGAAGCTCGCCACCTGCTCGTCGGTGATCTGCGTCGACGAGGGGATCTGGGTGCGGCAGTCACCGGCCGGGAACGCGATGTCGTTGGCCACCCACACCTCGATGTGGTCGCCCACGCCCCGCAGCGTGTAGTCCTTGCGGTAGAGCCGGCCCTGGAAGTCGTCCATGCCGAGCCACTGCCGGACCGTGCCGACCGGCGGCGTGGCCGCCGCGGCCTGGGTCTTCGCGCGCGCCTGGGCACGCGGCTGGTAGCGGGCCGGCGTCTCGACCTTGCGGCCGTCCAGCGTGAAGTCCTTGCGGGTGAGCTCCCGGGTGTCGTTGGGCAGATCCCTGTTCGCCGCAGGCTGGGCGGGTGCGGCCGCCGCGGCTGACGCGGGAAGGACGCCGAGGATGGGTAGGACGAGTGCGATGGCTGCTGCACCGGCGAGGCGGCTGCGTGCCATTGGCCCCCCTTGGGTCGTGAATCCGGTGGACCGGTCGGGGCCGCATCCACCGGGATGACATTCACGTTCGTACTGCCAGATGGTTGCCCTTGGCAATCGTCTTACCGCATGATCCGTCACCAACGGCCGCGGCATTTGCCGCCTCTTTCGGGCAATCCCGGAGCGAGTTGCTGGTCTTCACCACGTCCGGACCGGCTGGTGTCACCCGCAGCGGTCGGGACTGGACGGCGGTTTTCGCGGTCCGGCAATCTCTCCGTAAGAGTTCGCTCGGTTTCCGTGATCTTGTTGGTCACCTGCGGCCGGAACCCTCATGGCGTTTGCGCCCGATCGCCGAGCGAATGAGAGCCCTGTTGTGTCTGCCCTGCGCCGTGCCCTCCGCCACGCCCGGCGTTGCTCCTGGGGCGTAATCGCCCTGGTGCTGGCCGGAGTGCTGGTGCCGGCCCCGGCCTCGGCGCATCCCTTCGGTGCGCCACAGCAGATCAAGGTCGCGGGCGGAGGCGAGCACGGTGTGCGGGTGCGCTGGCTCGTCGGCGGAACCGATGACCTCACCCTGCTCGGCATCTCCCTCGGCGTGCTGCCACAGGACCGGGTGCTGCTGGACGGCGCGGTGAGCTACGAGGCCTCCGACGCCGAGACGTTGGCAGGGGCTCCCCAGTTCGCCGAGTACCTGACCGAGCGCATCACCGTGACCCAGGACGGGCGGCCCTGCAAGGGCAAGGCCAGCGTCGCCGACGACCTGGCAGCCGACGGCGCCGAGGTGCGCTTCACCTGCCCCGACCCGGTAAGCACCGTGACCGTGACCGCCCGGATGCTCACCGACCTGCACGAGGCCTACCGGACGCTCGCCAGAGGCCCCGAGGGGCAGAAGGCGGTGTACGACGCCAACCACGAGTCGGCGGACTGGACCATCGGCGACGGCACGGACGACGGTTCCCCCGCGTCCACCCGGACCGTCGCCGCCGTCTCCTCGGGCAGCAGCGCCCTGCAGCTCTCGATGGTCGGGGGCGTCCTGCTGGCCGTCGTCGCAGCCGGCGCGTTCTGGCACCGCCGGCGCGGACGAAAGGCCTGAACCATGCACGCGACCACCAGCCTCGGCGCCGCAGCCGCACCCTCCGGCTCCGGCCCCACAGCCCTCCTCGATGTCGATCTCTTCGGCGCCGCCGGGTTCGGCGATCGACTGATCGAGACGGTGCAGTCGCCGGGGTTCGTGCCGGTGACACTGGTGATCGCCTTCGTGGCGGGGGCCGCGCACGGACTCGCCCCCGGCCACGGCAAGAGCCTCGCGGCGGCGTACCTGATCGGCTCCCGCGGCCGGGTCCGCGACGCCGCCTGGCTGGGCTTCTCGGTGGCCGCGATGCACACCGTCTCGGTGCTGGCCATCGCGGTCGCCTGGACCTTCTTCTCCCTCTCCGACCTGGTCAGCCTCGAGCGACTGACCACCGGACTGCAGCTGGCGGCCGGCCTGACCGTCGTCGCCGTCGGGCTCTGGCTGCTGCGACGCCACCTGCATCGGCGCGGTCACGCTCACAGCCACAGCCACAGCCACAGCCACAGCCATGGCCACGGACACGACCACGGCCACGGACACGATCAGGCCAGCCCGTCCCGCCCGGGTCTGCTTCTCCTCGGCATATCCGGGGGCCTGGCGCCGTCGCCGGCGGCCTTCCTCGTGCTGGTGACCGGCATCTTCGCCGGGCGGGCCGGGTTCGCCCTCGTCCTCGTGGTCTGTTTCGGCCTCGGCCTCGCCGCGGTGCTCTTCACCGTCGGCCTCATGGCCCTCACCGGCCGCTCCCTCGTGACCCGCGCCGCCGGCTCCCACATCCTCCTGCAGTTGGCCACCCGGGTAGCCCCGGTGCTGGCCGCCTGCGGGATCACCCTCATCGGCGTCGGCATCTCCGCCTCCGCCGTAGCCGGCCTACCCGGCACCTGACCTCCCTCGCCGGATCTCCGGCCAACTACCCCACCCCACCACCCACCCAAAACCCACAGAAAAAGGAGATGTCGTGACGACACGACTCCATCCGTTCGCCCGGAGGTGGCGCCGCCTGAGCGCCGCCGCCCTCGGGCTCGCGATGGCCGGCGGCGCGCTGATGTTGCCCGCCCAGGCCGCTCCGGCCTCGGCCGCCACGGTGCCGGCCGCCGACGTGCTCGACGTCGCCTTCACTGGCGGCACCACCACCGACCGGGCCCAGAGCCTCACCCCCACCACCTGGGGCGCTCCCAGCTACGCCACCGACGCGGCGTTCGGACACGACCTGCTCAAGGTCGACGGGGTCGACGACGCGGTCTCCTTCGACTTCACCGACCAGTGGAGCCGGCTCTCCACCGGCTTCGCCGTCGAGTGCGTCTTCCGGGTCGACACCACCATGCCGGTCAGCGGCGAAAAGGACCTCTGCTCCGACAAGGAGGCCGGCGGCTTCTCCGTCTACGTCAACGCCGGCAACCTCGGCACGATGGCCCACATCGGCGGCGGCTACAAGTCGCTGCTGACCCCGATCAGCGGCAACCGCTGGTACCACGCCGTCTCGGTCTGGGACGGCCAGACCCTGAGCCTCTACCTCAACGGCCAGCTGGCCGGCTCCACCGCGGCCACCGGCGCGCTCACCCCGCCGGCCACGACCGCGCGCCGGTTCGTGGTCGGCGCCGACGCGGCGCCCTCCGGCATCGGGCAGGTCGCCCCGCCGGCCTCCTTCGCGGCCAGCAAGGTCTGGAGCCGCGGGCTGACCGCCGCCCAGGCGGCCGAGCTGGCGTCGGCCTTCGACCTCAAGGCCCCGGTCCCGACCGCCGACGTCCTCGACGTCGACTTCGACGACGGCACGCCGAAGGACGACGCCCAGAACCTCGCCGTCACCACCGTCGGCGAGCCGGTGATCGCCCAGGACACCGCGGTGAAGACCCCGGTCGCGACCTTCGACGGCGGCAACGACGCCTACGCCTACGCGATGGGCGACACGCAGTGGGAGAAGATCCGCAACCAGGTCACGATCGAGTGCACCTTCAAGGACAACGGCACCCTGCCCAACTCCGGTGAGCACTCCGTCTGCTCCGAGAAGGAGTCCGGCGGCTACTCGATCGTCGTCTACGGCGACAAGCTGACCTTCGCCGTGTACGCCAACGGCGCCTACCGCAACGCCCAGGTCCAGATCTCCTCCGGCCGCTGGTACCACGCCGTCGGCACGTGGGACGGCGCCACCGCCCGCCTGTACGTCGACGGCGAGCTGGCCGCGTCCGTCGCCGCGCCGGCACCGCTCGGCCTGCCCGGCGGCGCCGCCCGCAACTCCTTCTACGTCGGCGCCGACGCGGTCAACCAGTTCTGGGCGCCGGCGACGGTCCGCAACGCCCGGATCTACTCCCGGGTCCTCACCCTCGACGAGGTGAAGGCGCTCAACGTCGCCGCCCTCGGTGACGTCCGGAACGCGGGTGTCGCGATCACCGCGACGCTGCCCGCGGAGGGCGACCACCTGAGCCGGCCGACCGAACTGCAGGTGAGCGTGACCAACCAGGGCAACGCGACCGGCTGGCGCTACCTGCTCGACGGCGAGCCCGTCCAGGTCGGCCAGGAGATCGGCGCCGGCATGAAGTCCGGCAACCACACCCTGGCGATCTCGGCGACCGACGTGTTCGGCAAGCCCGTCAGCAAGACGGTCACGTTCACCTCCGACGCCATCCCGACCACCGGCGGCACCGACGTCGGCCAGGGCAGCGGTCGGGTGACGCTCTCGGCGATCGCCCACAACCCCGACGGCGGCGAGGTGACCACCACCTTCAAGCAGGCCACCCCGAGCGTGCCGGTGGGCGGCTTCCAGGGTGTCATCCCGGTGATGCCGTCCGCGCTGGACTTCTCCTACACCGAGGGCGGCCAGATCGGCGCGAGCCCGCGTCCCGACGGCAAGCTGGCGGACAGCCCGTCCACGGGCAACATCCCCTTCCAGCGGTACGACGTCCAGGTGCCGGCGTCGACCGAGCGCCGCCAGATCCTGTGGAACGGTGTGGTCGACCCCGAGCGCGCGGTCTCGCTGCACGCGTGGAACGCCACCACCCAGGCGTGGACCGAGGTCGCCACCGCCCGCGGCCAGGCCGAGGGGGAGACCACGCTGAAGGCCGCCGTCCGGCCGGAGCTGGTCGACAAGGGCGTGGTCCACGTCCTGGTCACCGGTCAGGACCCGTTCGCCGACGACCTGGCGGCGCGCGACGCCACCGCCGGCGCCCCGGCCAACCGGGACCACTTCGAGGACCCGTCGAAGTACGACTTCTCGCTGGCCCACTTCACCGACACGCAGTACCTCGCCGAGGGCGCGGTCGGCGGCACGTACGACGACTTCGACGGCATCGACGAGCCGACCGACAAGATGACCATGGAGGAGCAGGCGCTCTGGGCGAAGTCCTACCGGGACACCACCCAGTGGCTGGCCGACAACGCCGCCCGCCGCAAGATCGCCTACACCGCGCACACCGGTGACATCATCGAGAACGACTACAGCAACCCGCTGGCCACCGATTCCAGCGGCAACCTGCTCCGCCCCGGCCTGGACGAGCAGGTGACCAAGGAGTTCCAGTTCACCGCAGAGGCGCAGCGCACCCTGGACGCGGCCGGACTGGTCAACCAGGTCATCGCGGGCAACCACGACAACCAGGGCGGCGCCGAGACCGGCCCGACCTCCCGGTTCAACCAGTACTACGGCCCCGAGCGCTACTACGAGGGGGCCAAGCAGTGGCCGGCCGAGTACAAGGCGTCGTACCACGCCTGGGACGAGACCACCGACGCCTCCGGCGCCGTGGTCACCCGCGGTAAGGACAACCAGAACAACTACGTCCTGTTCTCCGCAGGCGGGCTGGACTTCGTCGCGGTGGGCCTGTCCTACGGCGTCACCCAGGCCGAGGCCGACTGGGCCAGCTCCATCTTCCAGCGCTACCACGACCGCAACGGCATCCTGCTGACCCACGCCTACATCGCCCCGTCGGGTGCGGCGGACGGCCGGGGCGCCAACTTCTCCACCGACGGTTCGCGGGCCTTCTCCAGCATCGTGGCGGCCAACCCGAACGTGTTCCTGGTCCTCGCCGGTCACGAGCACGGCGTCGGCACGAACCTCAAGACCGGGGTCGGCGTCACCGTCGAGCACAACGTGGTCGAGCTGCTCGCCGACTACCAGTTCTACAAGATGACCGCAGGCGAGCTGTGGCCGGAGAAGGTCGACGCCAACGGCAACCTCGACCTCAACGGCGACGGCACCGTCGATCACAAGAAGGGCGACCTGCTGCAGTTCGGCGCCAGCTTCCTGCGGCTGCTGCAGATCGACGTCGACCGCGCCGAGATGAGCATCGACACCTACTCGCCGATGCTCAACAACTACGGCGCCACCGAGTACGACGACCGCAAGCGCTACAACGGCGCCGAGGACAACATGGTGCTGCCGATCGACCTGTCGTCCCGCAAGACCAGCTTCAGCACCGACGGTCTCGTCCTGGTCACCCCGACCGACACCGTGATCGGTGCGGCCACGGCCAAGTCGGGCTGGCCCGCCACCGTGCAGTGGAGCGGCCTGACCGAGGGCGAGCTCTACGCCTGGACCACCACCAGCCGCACCGGCGACGGTGACCAGGTGGGCTCGGCCGACCAGTTCGGCGGCATCTTCACCGCCACCGCGGCCGGCACCGACGTCACCGCGCCGGTGCTGACCGTCCCCGCCACGACCTCGGTCAAGCAGGGACAGGCCTTCGACCCGCTGGCCGGCGTCACCGCGGTGGACAACACCGACGGCAACGTCACCGACCGCATCCAGGTCGTCGGCACCGTCGACACCACCACCCCCGGCAGCTACGCGCTGACGTACCTGGTCGCCGACACCAACGGCAACCAGGCGGTCGCCAGCCGGGTCGTCACCGTCACCGCGGCCCCGACCGTGGAGCTCACCCCCACCTCGGTCCGCACCAACGACGTGACGGCCACCTGGGGCCGCACCCTGAAACTGACCGCGACCGTCACGCCCACCACGGCGACCGGCCCGGTGCAGTTCATGATCGGTGAGGACGTGCTCTGCGAGGCCCCGGTCAAGAAGGGCACCGCGTCCTGCACCGTCCAGATGCTGCCCAACCCCGGCACCCACCAGGTACGCGCGGTCTACGGCGGCGACAAGACCCACGCGGCGTCGTACGACGACTTCACCCTGACGGTGGTCGAGCACAAGCGCTGATCGACGGGTTCAACGGGGGAACACCCCGGAGCGGGGCCGGTCCCATCGGGCCGGCCCCGCTTCCCGTTCCCGGCGCCTAGCCGGGTACGGCGCCGGCGGCTTGGGCGGCGGAGTTGGCGCTCTGCTCGACGTGTACTCGCATCGCTTGCTCGGCCCGTTCGGGATCGCCGCTGGCCAGGGCCTCGTAGATGGCCTGGTGTTCGGTGACCGCGAGGTCCGGCCGGCCGGGCTCTCGAGTGGACAGCGACCGGTAGCGGTCGACGTGCCCCCGGATCTGGTGCAGCAACTGGTCACACCAGCGGTTCTCGGCGATCTCGGCGATCCGGGCGTGGAACTCCCGGCCGATGCGCAGCACCTCGGTCTCGTCGCCACGTAGCCGGTGCATCAGGTCGATCAGCCGGGCCAGCGCGTCGAGGTCCGGCTGGGTCATTCGGGTGCAGGCGTCCCGGGCCAGCAGCCCCTCGAGGCGGGCCCGGATGTCGTAGACCCGGCGAATGTCGGCCGGGTCGAGCGGGGTCACCCGGGAGCCGCCGGTGGGCAACTGGTCGACCAGTCCCTCGGCGATCAGCAGCCGGAGCGCCTCGCGTACCGGGGTCCGGCTGACACCCAGCGTGCTGGCCAGCTCCGGCTCAGTGAGTCGGGCGCCCGGCTGGAACTCGCCCGAGATGATCTTGGCGCGCATCAACTCGTACACCGCCTGCGCGCCGGACTGCCGCCGCAGATTGGCCTGCCCTCTGGTCACCGTCTCATCCTGCCATGACTCGTTGCCCGCTGCACTATTGCATACAAGTACCCACGGCGTTACGGTCTCGTTCTCAGCCGGAGAAGTTCCTGGTCCGGCTCGCAAGCGAGGGAGAGCGCCGTTGTCCATGAGTCCCGCCCAGCAATTGCGTGCCCGGTTGGCTGGCCCAGGGATCGTCGTCGCGCCCGGCGTCTACGACGGGCTGTCAGCGCGGATCGCCGCCCTCGCCGGCTTCGAGGCGGTGTACGTCAGCGGCGGCGCGGTGGCCCGCAGCAGCGGCGTGCCGGACCTGGGACTGCTGACCATGACCGAAGTGCTGGGCCGGCTGCGCGAGGTGGTCGATGCGGTCGACGTGCCGGTCATCGCGGACGCCGACACCGGGTACGGCAACGCGCTCAACGTGCGCCGCACCGTACGGGAGTTCGCCCGGCTGGGCGTGGCGGCGCTGCACCTGGAGGACCAGGTCACCCCGAAACGCTGTGGGCACTACGAGGACAAGCAACTCATCTCCGTCGACGAGATGACCGGCAAGGTCCGGGCCGCGGCCGACGCCCGCGGCGACGACGGCCCGCTGCTCATCGTCCGCACCGACGCGATCGCGGCGGAGGGCTTCGACGCCGCGATCGCCCGCGCGCACGCCTACGTCGGGGCCGGCGCCGAGATGCTGTTCATCGAGGCGCCCACCTCGGTGGCACAGATCGAGCGGGTGGCCGACGAACTGCCCGTACCCCTGCTGATCAACATGTTCGCCGGCGGGAAGACCCCCCTGATGAACGCGCAGGACCTGGCGCGGCTCGGCTTCAAGCTGATGATCGCGCCGTCTGACCTGCAACGCGCGGCCATCCGGGCGATGCAGGACACCGCCCGGGAGTTGCGCGAGAACGGCTCCACCGACCGGCTGGCCGGCAGGATGGCGACCTTCACCGAGCGTGACGACATCATCGGCCTGCCCAGCTACCGCGAACTGGAATCTCGATACGCCTGACGAACCACGCCACTCCTTCATCCCCCATAGGAGAAGCACCATGCGCATCACCAGAACCGGCACCATCGCGGCCGTGTTGGCCGCGCTCGTCGCGACCGTCTCCGCATGCGGCGGCGGGTCCGCCAAAGGCGGCGGCGATCAGGGCGCGAAGCAACTCGCCCGGCTCAACATCATCGCCCCGGCCGCGCCGGGCAGCGGCTGGGACCAGACCGCCCGGGCGGTGCAGGACTCGCTCCAGAAGGCCGACCTGGCCCGCCAGGTCGAGGTGACCAACGTCCCCGGCGCCTCCGGCACCGTGGCGCTCGCCCAGGTGGCGCCGCAGAAGGGCAAGAAGGACCTGCTCATCATGTCCGGGCTGGCCATGATGAGCGGCGTCCTCACGAACGGCACGGACGTGACCCTGGACGATCTCACGCCGGTAGCCCGGCTGATCGGCGAGTACGAGACGATCGTGGTGCCGGCAAGTTCGCCCTACCAGAAGCTCGACGACCTGCTGGCCGCGATCAAGGCGGACCCGAAGAAGGTCCCGATCGCCGGTGGCTCGGCCGGCAGCGCGGACCAGATCTTCATCGGCCTGCTGGCAAAGGAGGCCGGAATCGACCCGGCCAAGGTGAACTACGTGCCGTTCTCAGGCGGTGGCGAGGCCACCACCGCGCTGCTGGGCAACAAGGTCGCCGCGGGCGTCGCGGGCACCGGCGAGTTCCAGGAGCAGGTGAAGGCTGGCAAGCTGCGGGCGCTGGTGGTCTCCGCCGCGAAGCCGGTGGAGAGCATGCCGGGCGTGCCGACCATCGCCGACGTCGGTCACCCGGGGGTCGAGTTCTACAACTGGCGCTCGATCATGGCGCCGAACGGGCTGACCGCCGAGCAGAAGAAGGCGTACGTGGACGCGGTCACCGCGATGCACGCCTCGGACGGGTGGAAGACCACGCTGAAGGAGCGGGCCTGGGAGGACACCTTCCTGGCCGGTGACGAGTTCGGCACCTGGCTGGGCCAGGAGCAGACCCGGGTGAGCGGCGTCCTGACCGAACTCGGACTGGTGAAGTGACCTCTCCGACCGACCAACCCGGCACCGCCGGCCCGGTCGAGGGTCCGACCCCGGTCGGCGGGGTACCGCCGACCGGGGCGGCCCGGGGCCGGATCGCGTGGGGTGAACTCGCGTTCGGCGTACTCCTGTCGGCGGTCGCGGTGACCGTGCTGGTCGACGCGGCCGGACTGCCCGCCTCGACGTCGGCCTCCGGCGTCGGCCCGGCGTTCTTCCCAACCATCGTCGGGGTCGCCCTGCTCACCGTCGCCGCCGCCCTGATCGTCGCGGTGCTCCGGGGCCACCGGGGCACCCCCGACGAGGGCGAGGGTGACGTAGACCCGTCCCACACCCAGGTCCGTCCGGCGCTGCTCGTGGTCGGCGCGGTGCTCGCCCACGGGCTGCTGCTCGACCTGGCCGGCTACCTCGTCGCGGCGTTCGTCGCGTTCTGGGGCATCGCGTACGCGCTGGGCGCGCGCCACCCGGTCCGTACCCCGGCGATCTCACTCGCCGTGGCGGCGGTCGTCTACCTCGGCTTCACCTACGGCCTCGGCATCGACCTGCCTGCGGGCCCGCTGGAAGGGATCGGCTGATGGACGGAATCAGCGAGCTGCTCGCGGGCTTCGCGGTCGCCCTCACCCTGGCCAACCTCGGCTACGCGCTGATCGGCACGATCGTCGGCACGATGATCGGGGTGCTGCCCGGCATCGGGCCGGCACTCACCATCGCCCTGCTGCTGCCGCTGACATACGGCCTCGAACCGTCCGGCGCGTTCATCATGTTCGCCGGCATCTACTACGGCGCGATGTACGGCGGCTCCACCACGTCCATCCTGCTCAAGACCCCCGGCGAGTCCGGCTCGATCATCACCGCGATCGACGGCAACAAGATGGCCCGGGCCGGCCGGGGAGCCGCCGCCCTGGCCACCGCCGCGATCGGCTCGTTCCTCGCCGGCACCATCGCCACCGGCCTGCTGGCCGTGGCCGCACCGAGGATCGTCGATCTGGCCGTGCGCCTCGGCGCCCCCGACTACCTGGCGCTGATGGTGCTGGCCTTCATGTGCGTTGGTTCGCTGCTCGGCGGGTCGATGCTGCGCGGCTTCGCCAGCCTCGGCCTCGGCCTGGCCATCGGCCTGGTCGGCATCGACTTCCAGAGCGGGCAGGCGCGGCTCGACTTCGGCCTGGTCCGGCTCCTCGACGGCATCGACACCGTGCTGCTCATCGTCGGGCTGTTCGCCATCGGTGAGGTGCTCTACGTCGCCGCGCACCAGCAAGCCAGCACCTTCGGCATCGCCTCGGTCGCCGGACAGCGCTGGATGACCCGGGAGGACTGGCGCCGATCCTGGAAGCCATGGCTACGCGGCACGGCGATCGGCTTCCCGCTCGGCACCATCCCGGCCGGCGGCTCGGAGGTCCCCACGTTCCTGTCGTACTCACTGGAGCGCCGGCTGTCCAGGCGGCCGGAGGAGTTCGGCAACGGCGCGATCGAGGGCGTCGCCGGGCCGGAGGCGGCGAACAACGCCAACGCCGCGGGCGCGCTGGTCCCGCTGCTCACCCTGGGCATCCCCACCTCCGCGACCGCCGCGGTGATCCTGGTGGCCTTCCAGCAGTACGGCATCCAGCCCGGGCCGCAGCTCCTGGACACCGAGCCGGCGTTGGTCTGGGGACTGATCGCCAGCCTGTTCATCGGCAACGCGATCCTGCTCGTGCTCAACCTGCCGCTGGTCGGGCTGTGGGTGAAGATGCTGCACATCCCCAAGCCCTACCTGTACGCCGGCATCGGCCTGTTCGCCCTGGTCGGCGCGTACGCGGTCAACGGCTCGTCGTTCGACGTCTACCTGCTGCTGGTGGTCGGTGTCCTGGGTTACTTCATGCGTCGCTTCGGCTTCCCGATCGCCCCGCTCATCGTAGGCGCCATCCTGGGCCCGCTCGCCGAGTTGCAACTGCGCCGGGCGCTGGACATCGCCGGCGGCGACCTGACCACCCTGGTCAGCACCCCGTTCACTGTGACGGTCTACAGCCTCCTAGTGCTCGTGCTGTGCGTCCCGGCGCTGCTGCGGCTGCGGACCCGGCGAGCCCAGCAGGCCGCCGGCGTCCCAACCCCAGACCGCGAATCCTCCACCGTCTAGCACGATCCGATAGGAGAGCTGATGTCCGCCGCCTACGACGACGTTCTGGTACAGATAGCCGAGTATGCCGCCCACCCGGAGCGGATCGAATCCGAGCTGGCCCTGCGAACCGCCCACCTGTCCTTCCTCGACGCCACCGCCTGCGCCTTCCTCGGGCTGGCCGACGCCGAGTGCCGGCGGACCGCGGAGCCGCTGTTCCCGACCGCCGCGCCGCACCCCAGCCGGGTGGTGGCGACCGGCTACGCCACCGACCCGGTGCAGGCGGCGTTCAGCACCGGCACGCTGATCCGCTGGCTGGACTTCAACGACACCTGGCTGGCCCTGGAGTGGGGCCACCCGTCGGACAACCTGGCCGCCATCCTGCCCCTGGCCGACCACCTCGCCCAACGGGCCCGGGCCGCCGGCGGCACCCCGCCGACCGTACGCGACGTGCTGGTCGCCATGATCCAGGCGCACGAGATCCAGGGTGTGCTGGCCCTCGGCACCGCGCTCAACCGGCACGGGCTGGACCACGTCGCGTACGTCCGGATCGCCTCGACCGCAGTGGCCACGCGGCTGCTCGGCGGTTCCGAGGAGGACATCCGGCGGGCGCTCGGGCACGCCTGGGTCGACGGCGGTGCGCTGCGCACGTACCGGCACACGCCGAACGTGACCTGGCGTAAGTCCTGGGCGGCCGGTGACGCGGCCAGCCGGGCGGTCCGGCTGGCCTACCTGGCGCTGCGCCGCGCGGAGAGCCCGCGTACCCCGCTGACTGCGAAGGGCTGGGGGTTCCAGGACTCGCTGCTCGGCGGGCACCAGGTCACCCTGCCGCAGCCGCTCGGCAGCTACGTGATGGAGAACGTGCTGCTCAAGCCGTGGTTCCCGGCCGAGTACCACGGCCAGACGGCGGTCGAAGCCGCCTTCCGGCTCGCCCCGACGGTAGGCGACCGGGTCACCGAGATCGACCGGATCGAGATCCGAACGCACGAGGCGGCGGTCCGGATCATCGACAAGACCGGCCCCCTGGCCAACCCGGCCGATCGGGATCACTGCCTGCAGTACATGGTGGCCATCGCCCTGCTGCACGGCCGGCTCGACGAGGAGCACTACACCGACGAGGCGGCGACCGACCCCCGGGTGGACGCACTACGGGAGCGGATGATCGTCACCGAGGACCCGGAGTACAGCCGCGCCTACCTCGACCCCGCCGAGCGGGCGGTGGCCAACGCGCTGCGGATCACCTTCTCCGACGGCACCGACACCGGTTGGCACGAGATCCGCATCCCGATCGGCCACCCGCGACGCCGGCCCGAGGCCGAGCCGCTGGTGCGGGACAAGCTGCGCCGTGGGCTCGGCGCGGCGCTGCCCGACGAGCGCGCTGAACTGGTGGCCGAGAGCCTCGCCGATCGGGACGGCCTCCTCGACACGCCAGCCGACGACCTGCTCGATCTGCTCGTTGTGCCCTGACCGTGCGCCCACGCGACTCGGTACGGGCCGCCGGTTGGCCGTGGGCACTGCTCCTGCACACCGTGCTCCTGCAGTCGGTCACATTCCTGCTCCGGCCCACCACGTCGTACCGGGCGCTGGAACTTGGCGTCCCGGCCGCGTGGCTGGGGGTCATCTCGGCCAGCTTCGCGGTGCTGCCGCTGCTGGCCGCCGTGCTGATCGGCCGGGCGACGGACCGGCACGGGGAACGCCCCGCCCTGCTGGCGGGCGCGCTGCTCGTGCTGGTCGCCGCCGCCGGCCTGACCGCGTTCGCCGACGCGCTGACCGGGCTGGTGCTGTGGAGCGCGGTGCTCGGCCTCGGCCACCTGTTCTCCGTCGTCGGGCAACAGGCGTGGGTGGCCCGATCCACGGTCGACGCCGGGCTGGACATCGCCTTCGGGCGTTACACGTTCGCCGTGTCGCTGGGCCAGGCGGTCGGGCCCGTCCTGATCACCGTGCTCGGCGGCGGCGGCCTGGTCCCGGACACCGAACGGGTCTTCGCCGGTGCGCTCGCCGGTGCCGGTGCGCTGCTCGCCACCGGCCTGCTGCTGCGGCCCCGGCCGCAGCCCTCCGCGGCCGGCCGGCCGGGTCGGGGCGACCGAATGGGTACGGTGCTGCGGATGCCCGGGCTCGGCCGGGCCATCCTGGCCAGCCTCACCGTGCTGGCCGCCGTCGACCTGCTTGTCATCTACCTGCCGGCCCTCGGCGCCGAGCAGGGCATCGCGGCGCGCGTGATTGGCGTACTCCTGGCGTTGCGGGCCGGCGCCTCGATGGTGTCGCGGCTGTTCCTGGGCGCCCTGGTCGAGCGGATGAGCCGGATGCGGCTGCTGGTCGGCAGCATCGCCGCGTCCGCCGTGGCGGTGGCGGTGCTGGCGGTCCCGCTGCCGCTATGGGCGCTCGGCGTCGCGGTGGTCGCCGCCGGTCTCGGGCTGGGCATCGGGCAGCCGCTGACCATGTCCTGGATCACCCTGGCCGCTCCACCCGGGGCGCGGGCCACCGCGCTCGCGCTCCGGCTCAGCGGCAATCGGCTGGGCCAGCTCGTCGTACCGGCAGGGGTAGGACTGGTGGCCGCCAGCGCGGGGGTGGCCGGTGTCCTGCTGACCACCGCGGTCGCGCTCGGCGCGGTGGCCGTATCCACGGCCCGCGGCTCACCCGGACGGTGACCGCCGGTCGTCGTCGGCCAGGTCGTAGCTCGCCAGCCGCCATTCCCCTCCGGGCAACCCCGGAGGAACCTGGGTGATCTTCCCCGATGGCCGGACCGGCCGGCGCCCCTAGCCTGGGTCGGGAGTAGACACTCGACATACGGGGAGGACTTCCGAGTGACCCAGCCACACCCTCAGCGAGTCGCCCGATGAGGCCGCGCCGGATCGCCGCCGCGACCACCGCCGTAGTTCTGGTCGCCGCCGGCCTCACCGCCACCACCAGCCCGGCCGCCGCCCACGGCAACGGCTACTCGGCCCTCATCCAGCGCGCCTCCTACGGCGTACCGCACATCACCGCCCACGACTTCGCCAGCCTCGGCTACGGCGTCGGCCACGTCCAGGCCGAGGACAACATCTGCACCATCGCCGAAACCGTCGTCACCGTCCGCGCCCAACGCTCCCGCTGGTTCGGTACGTCCGGCGACGCCGCGGTCAACGTCACCAGCGACCTGTTCCAGCAGAAGGTCATCGACGACCGGGTCGCCGAACGGCTGCTCACCGGCCCCCACGACGGCCTCCACACGCCCTCCGACGAGGTACGCGACCAGATCCGCGGCTTCGTCGCCGGCTACAACGCCTACCTTCGCCGCACTGGGGCGGCGAACCTGACCGACCCGGCCTGCGCCGGCAAGCCGTGGGTGCAGCCGATCACCGAGCTGGACCTGTGGCGGGCCCACTGGACCAGCATGGCCCGCGCCGGCTCCGCCGGGCTCGCCGACGGCATCGTCGCCGCCGCCCCACCCGGCAAGGGCGCTCCCGCGCAGCCCGGCGAGATCACCGGCCAGCTCCCCGCCCCGGAGGCGGCAGCCCTCGTCGCCGCCCGCGACGGCGCGCCGGCCGGGGTGGGCAGCAACGCGTACGCACTCGGGCGCGACGCCACCGCCAGCGGGTCGGGCATGCTGCTGGCCAACCCGCACTTCCCGTGGGACGGCCCTGACCGGTTCTACCGGATGCACCTGAAGATCCCCGGCTCGTACGACGTCGAGGGCGCGGCCCTGGTCGGCGACCCGCTCATCGAGATCGGCCACAACGGCCGGGTCGCCTGGAGCCACACCGTCTCCACCGCCCGCCGCTTCAGCTGGCACCGGCTCACCCTCGTTCCCGGCGACCCGACCAGCTACCTGCACGACGGCAAACCCCGGCAGATGACCGCCCGCACGGTCACCGTCCAAACCCCCGACGGGCCCGTCAGCCGCACCCTCTACGACACCCACTTCGGCCCCGTCGTCGTGGTGCCCGGCCGGTTCGACTGGACCGCCGACACCGCGTACGCCATCAGCGACCCCAACGCGGCCAACAACCGCGCCCTGGACGGCTGGCTGGCCATGGGACGCGCCCGATCGGTGGCCGACCTGCGGGCGGTGCTCGACCGGCGGCAGTTCCTGCCCTGGGTCAACGTCATCGCCGCCGACAGCGGCGGCAACGCCCTCTATGCCGACCACTCCGTCATCCCCCGGGTCACCGACGACCTCGCCGCCACCTGCATCCCCGCCGCCTTCCGCAACCTCTACGCCGGCAGCGGCCAAGCCGTCCTCGACGGCTCCCGCTCCGCCTGCGAGCTGGGCCGGGATTCGGACGCCGCGGTGCCCGGCATCCTCGGCCCGGCGCACCTGCCCACGCTGGTCCGCAACGACTACGTGACCAACTCCAACGACAGCTACTGGCTCGCCAACCCACAGCAACCCCTCGAAGGTTTCCCCCGCATCATCGGCAACGAGCGGACCGAGCGCAGCCTGCGCACCCGGCTCGGCGTCCACCAGGTCCGGCAGCGCCTCGCCGGCACCGACGGGCTCCCCGGCACCCGCTTCACCACCGGCAACCTGTGGGCGGTCACCCTCGGCAACCGCGCCTACGGCGGCGAACTGGTCCGCGACGACCTGGTCAAATCGTGTATGGCCAACCCGGTCGCCACCGCCTCCGACGGCACCCGGGTCGACCTGACCGCCGCCTGCGCCGCCCTGCGCGGCTGGGACCTGCGGGTCGACCTCGACAGCCGGGGCTCGCACGTGTTCACCGAGTTCGCCCGGGCCGGCGGCCTGCGCTTCGCCGACCGGTTCGACCCGGCCAACCCGCTCACCACGCCGAGTCGGCTCGCCGTCGACGACCCTCGGATCCGCATGGCGCTGGCCGACGCCGTCCAGTTGCTCGACGGCATCCCGCTCAATGCCCGCCTCGGCGACATCCAGACCGAGCCGCGCGGCGCCGACCGCATCCCGATCCACGGTGGCTGGCCCGAGGCGGGCGTCTTCAACATGACCATCAACGTGGTGCAGCCCGGCGTCGGCTACCCGAAGGTGCTGCACGGCACGTCGTTCCTGATGGCCGTCGAGCTGGGCCCGAACGGGCCGTCCGGCCGGCAGATCCTCACCTACTCGCAGTCCGCCAACCCGAACTCGCCCTGGTACGCCGACCAGACCCGGCTGTACTCGGGCAAGGGATTCGACACCATCAAGTTCACCGAACGGCAGCTCAAGGCCGACCCGAACCTGGTCACGTACCGGGTGGGGGAGCGCCACGGCTGACCGGTAGGGGGTGTGGGCCCCGTGCTATCGCCCTCGCTCCCGGGGCGGAATTTGGGATCGTGGGCCGGCCGCCGAACGGGCCGAGGCGGCCGCCCACCTGACCGAGCATCCTCGAAACCGAGTCCCCGGCTGTGCACCGCAGGATAATTTCCCGATATGGGCATCACCGGCGGGATAGCATGCTTCTTTGTGATCGTCGTCATTGTGGCGCTCATCCTGTTCTGGGTGGTGCGTTACGGGCTCGGCCCGAAGCAATCGACGCCGGCAAACGAGGTGGGCGAGGAGTTACCACCGCCACCGGACGATCCAAAGCCGCCGCAGCACCCGCACGACCGTCGCTGACGCGGCGACCGACCGGTCCTGGCGCACCAGATCAGGAAGACGCGCAGGTCGGAGTTCGTCCGGCGGGGTCCATGTACGTCTGACACCCCGGGCTGTCGTCTGGCCGCGTCCTGCCGTTGCTGTCCTCGCCCGGTTCCGTGGCTGTCTGTCAGCGCTGCTGTCAACAGCGACGCCAGCGCGCTTCTGCGCGAAGGGGCAAGGGGTTGCGGAAGTCCGGCAGGCGGCTGCCGAACCGCCAGATAATGCGGGAGTTGGCCTGCGTTTGTCTCCAGGGGCGGCGGGCTGATCGGCATGTGATCGGGAGGGAGCAGCCGTCGGATGAGCACGATGCACGCCGTGAGAGCTCACACCAGGGGCGGGCCGGAGCAACTCGTGTACGAGGAGGCGCCGCGGCCCGAGCCGGGGCCGGGTGAGGTGTTGGTGGCCGTGAAGGCCGCTTCCATGACACCCACCGAGCTCACCTGGCCGCAGACTTGGACGCACAGCTCAGACTGGTCCGGACCTGAGCGCACCCCGATCATCCCGTCGCACGAATTCTCCGGAGTGGTCGCGGCGTCCGGGGTAGGGGTGGAGAGCCCCGCCGAGGGGGAGGCCGTCTACGGGTTGATCCCTTTCACCCGCAATGGCGCGGCCGCCGAGTACGTCGCCCTGCCCGCGGCCGTCCTGGCGGCCAAACCCGCCACCGTTGACCACGACCACGCCGCGGCGCTCCCACTGGCCGCGTTGAGTGCCTGGCAGGCACTGGTGGACCACGCCGACCTGCAGGCCGGCCAGCACGTGCTGGTGCAGGGCGGCGCCGGCGGCGTGGGGAGCTACGTGGTGCAACTCGCGGCCGGTCTCGGTGCTCGCGTGAGCGCCACGGCGGCGGCGGCCGACCTGGAATTCGTCAAGGGTCTGGGTGCCGAGCAGGTCATCGACTATGCGCACGACCGCTTCGAGGATCACGTTCGCGACGTGGACGTGGTCGTTGATCTTGTCGGAGGAGCCACGCAGTCGCGGTCCTGGTCGGTCCTGAAACCGGGCGGTGTCCTGGTCACCCTCGTCACCCCACCCGACCAGCAGGAAGCAGCCCGGCACGGCGTCCGCGGCGTGTACTTCATCGTCGAGCCCGACCAGAACGCGTTGCGTTCCATCGCCGAGCTCGTCGACGACGGCCGATTGAGGCCGGTGCTGGACCGCGTGCTGCCCCTCACTGAGACGCGCTCAGGTTACGAGGCACTCGAGACGGCCAAACGCCGCGGCAAGATCGTCATCCACGTCGCTGACTAGTCATGCGGAAGACCTGCGGTCGATGGAAGCCAAGAGCATGGGCGCCACCATGAACACGCGCCTATCCCAGCAGGTCCATGGGCAGATCAGCGACCAGCCTCCGCCACGTCCACGTCTACCACGC
The DNA here is from genome assembly GCF_054963695.1 of Micromonospora sp. RTBAU3-60. NCBI lineage: Bacteria > Bacillati > Actinomycetota > Actinomycetes > Micromonosporales > Micromonosporaceae > Micromonospora > Micromonospora sp. RTBAU3-60. Next base: position 30,406 of record NZ_JBUEGB010000041.1, read on the forward strand.
TCCACCCCTTCCCCGAACGAGAAGACGCTAGGGCCCGCTATGAACCGAAACGACGTCGCCGCGGCTGCACGTACCTGAATGCGACGATCACCGTAGCGCCGGGTGGGGAGCGCCGCCGCTGACCGGCGGTGCGGGCCGGTGGCGTCCGCCAGCGGCCCGCACCCGGCTCGTATGGTGACGGGACCGCCGCCCGCTCGGGCACGGCCGGGAGGGGGAGGGATGCTCGCAGGATTGTCGATGCCGCCCGCCGTCGAGGCGGAGCGGGTGATCACCGCCGTGCTCGCCGACCTGCGCTCCGGCGCGCATCGGGGTGTCGTGGTTGACTCGCCGCCCGGCGCCGGAAAGTCCACCCTCGTGGTCCGCGCCGCCGTCGAACTGGCCGCCGCCGGCGAGCCGCTGATCATCATCGCGCAGACCAACGAGCAGGTCGACGACCTCATCGACCGCCTCGCCCGCAAGGCCCCCGAGCTGCGCATCGGCCGGCTCTCCGCCACCGACTACAAGCCGACCGACCGGGTGGAGAACCACGAGACGGTCCGGGTCGCCGCCAAGGTTGCCGACCTCGCCGCCTCGGCCGTCATCATCGGTACGGCCGCGAAGTGGGCCACCGTCGCCGAGGGCAGTTGGCCGTGGGCGATCGTCGACGAGGCGTACCAGATGCGCTCCGACGCCCTGCTGCGCGTGGCCGGCCGGTTCGAGCGGGCGCTGTTCGTAGGTGACCCCGGGCAGCTCGACCCGTTCTCCACCGTCGAGACCGCCCGCTGGACCGGTCTCACCTGGGATCCGATGCAGTCGGCGGTGGCAACCCTGCTGCGGCACAACCCGGACCTGCCCGTTCACCGGTTGCCCGTGTCCTGGCGGCTGCCCGCCACCGCCGCGCCGGTCGTGGCGGCGGCGTTCTACCCGTTCACCGGCTTCCGCGCCGGCACCGGCCACGCCGACCGCGCCCTCACGCTCACCGAGCCCGGACCCGGCGACGCCTACGACGCGACCGTGGACCTGGCGGCCGCCACCGGCTGGGGGCTGTACGAGCTGCCGGCCCGGCACACGCTGCGTACCGATGGGGAGGCCGCGGCGGCCTGCGCGGCCCTGGCCCTGCGGGTGCTGGCCCGGGGCGCGGTCGCGATCTCCGAGCAGGCGCCCGACGGCGCGCCGGTGACCGCGGACCGGATCGCCATCGGCGCCGCCCACCGCGACCAGGTGGCGGCCATCCGAGCCCGGCTAGGTGCGGCCGGCGCGGGCATTACCGTCGACACCGCCAACCGGCTGCAGGGCCGGGAGTATGACGTGACGGTCGTGCTGCACCCGCTGTCCGGGCGGCGGGACGCGACGGCGTTCCACCTGGAGTCGGGGCGGCTGTGCGTGCTGGCCTCCCGGCACCGGCACGCGTGCCTCGTGGTGGCGCGGGCCGGGATCACCGAGCTGCTCGACGCGCACCCGTCAACCGAGCGGGTGCACCTGGACGTGCCGGTCAAGTTCCCGGACGGCTGGGAAGCCAACCACACCATGCTTACCCACCTCGCCTCGGTGGCAGCTGGGGCGGCAGGCTCGCGGGTGTGAGTTACGACCTCGCCGTATGGGAAGGCGACCGGCCGTCGGACGATGCTGCCGCGGCGGCGCTGTTTGAGCAGCTCTACGAGAAGTACCTCGACAAGGAATATCGCGTCCCGCCGACACCACGCATCCGGGCCTACGTCGAGGCTCTGCTGGACCGCTGGCACACCGAGGAAGCGGACGACGAGGACGTGGACGACGACGACTGGGAAGACGACAGTCCCTGGTCGACGGGCGGGTTGATGAACAGCGCCTCCGGACCGATCGTCTACCTCGCCATGGTCTTCAGCAGATGTGAGGAGGTGTCGGCCGGCGCCGCACGCATGGCCGCCGACCGTGGCCTTGTCTGCTTCGACCCGCAGATGAGCCGCCTGCGGCCAGCCGCCGGCGAGCCGTAGGCCGGGCCATAAGCCCGGGTAACTCCAGGCCAAACCATGTCCACACTGCCTAAACCGTTTGCTGAGCGCCGAACGCCAGCCCCCGCTGAGCGGTAGAAGCGCCAGGGATCAAATGTCAGTCGGGTACAACTCCAGCCTCACGCCGCGAAGCTCAACCCAGCACCCGTCGGCATCAGGCGGCACTCCGGCGATGTCCACCAGCGCCAGGCCGCCGCCGACTTTGATCGTTGCGACCTCATTCCCGTCCGCCGGCCGTTCGATCCGTCCACGGATAAGCAGGGCGTCACCGAGGGCCCCAATGAAGTCGGCAGCCTCATTAGCGAACACAGCGGACTGGCCCCAGTGCAGTGCGTCGGGAATGTCGAGCTCGACGTCGATGTCCTGGCCGGGTGCCGGTAGGTCAGCATCGCGCCACACTCCGGACGCGACCCCAGCAGCGCAAGCAAAGGTCACCGTCGGCGGCGCAGCCTCGACCACGTTCAGGACCTGAACCCGCACAGTTCAGAATGATTAGCAACGTTTGACAGCGACCCGCAAGGAGTTCGACCTGCTGATGGCGTTGGCCCGGCAGGCGGGCACGGTCGTGTCCCGCGAACGGTTGCTGATGGACGTATGGCAGGCGCCCCGACCGCGGCCCTCGCCGCCGTCGGTGCCGCGGTGATCGCGCTCGGCGCGGTGCTGACCACCTGGAAGGCCGGACACAGCCCCGACGTCCACGTCGCGGCCCTGCGCGGCAAGCTCGACGACGCCGGCCTGGTGGAGACCGTACGCGGGGTGGGCTACCGGCTGCGGCCCGAGCTTACGGCACCGGCCGATTCTCAGATCATCCTCAAGAAATCCCGCTCCGTCGGCCACTGGCGGCATGGCTGGCGTGTGCTGTCGGCAAAGTGTCATCCCCCTGTTCTGGAGCTTCTATGAGAAACAGACGGACGAGCATCTTCTCCGTCCTGCTCGCCGGGTCCCTCGCGGCGACCGTTGCGCCCACGCCCCACGCGTCCGCGGCCAGCCCCGGCGAGGAACGCTTCCAGCCGAGTGTCACCTACGATCTGTCGGTGACCGACGCCGAGCGCGACGCGATCCACGCGGAAGTCGAGGCGTTGGCTGGACGCGTCAACAGCGCGCGGGCGGGGGACGGCACCTACGACCCGCTCACTCTGGTCGGGGCGATGCTGGACGGGTCGAGCTACGACTCCATCTCCCGAGGCGGCACGGCCGCGACGGCGTACCCCTTCCCGGTCAGCAACACCGAAGCCAACCAGCACGAGTACGACCGCAAGGTCGCCAAGCTCGCCTGGGTGGTCAAGCTGGCCACCGACCTGGGTTTCCCGGTGGTCGTCCAACGCCAGCCCGACAAGTACGTCTACGCAGAGATCGGTGACCCGGACGCCCCGGAAATGGTCATGGCGTTGAGCCACCTCGACTCGCCGACGGCTTCCGTTTCGCCGGCCCAGCTGGCGCGCTGGCGGGACGCCGATGGCAACCTCGGCGCTCCTGGTGCGTACCACTCGCCCTACGTCAAGGACGGCTGGGTCTACGGGGCGGGCATCCAGGACGACAGCGGCCCGACGCTGGCGACGCTGCTCGCGGCCAAGGCGCTGCTCGAGGCGGGGTTGCCCCTCGACCGACGCATCCGGATCGTCATGGGGATCTACGAAGACGGCGGTCCTGGTACGCCCTCGACGACGAACACCGCCACCTTCCAGTCCATCCCGTACAACTCGAACCCGAGCTTCTACGACAACTGGGCCTACAAGAACCTCAACCGGGAAGAGATCCCGATCGCGGCCTACACCTCCGACTCGCGGTTCCCGGTCATCGTCGGCAACTCCGGATCGGTGACCCCGCCGGTGTCGATGAGCTTGGCCGCGGACAGCACCAAGGCCTTCCGGCTGACGGCTGCCACCGCCGGCGTCACCCTGCGTGAAGGCGACCCGACGCTCAAGGACATCGCCTACGGCAGCACCACGCAGATCGCCTCCCGGGCAATCTTCACCCTCGACGTGGCGGGGGCCGGCTCCACCGAGCGCGACCGATTCGTGTCGGCGATCACCGCTGCCGCGACCACGAAGGGTTGGCTCCCGGCTGCTCCCCGCACCACCCCCAAGGTGCAGACCACGATCACCGGCGACTCGCTCACGCTGGAGATCAACACCGATGTGGCGATGGAAATGCCGACCCCGCAGTACGGCAAGAATGCCGTCGTGTGGGGAATGTTCCTCCTCTCCCAGGGACTCGGCGCATTGGGAATCACGGCCGCCGACATGCAATTGAAGAAAGCCGCCGACGGCATCAGTGACCTGTTCTTCCGCGACGGTGTCGAAGGCGAAGCCTATATCGGCAAGTACATGGGCATCCCGGCGAACCTGTTGCGCAACCCGAGCAACGGCACGCCGAACCTGACCTTTGCCCTCATGGGCGGCATCAATTCGGAGACCCCGACGAGCTTCTACACGGACGCCTCCGGCGTCCTCAGCATGCCGATGTATGTGCGCAGCATGCACGTCACCGCGGCTGACTCCAGCCAGGCGACGACGGCGGTCGCGGCCGCCTTCCAGGCGAAGGGGTTCACCATCGGCAACCTCGGCTCGCCCGTCGGCGCCGGGTTGTACGTCACTCACGACAACCCGCTGACGGCTCTTCAGTTCGGGAGCTACCAAGCCTCGATCAACCGCAACCCGGGGGCGTTCCCGGATCCGTATTCCCTCAGGGACGTGGTCTATCCGCAGGGCACGACCGGCGGCACCCTGGCCAGCAGTTTCCGCAACAAGATGACCGCGTTCGGCGCCGTCATCCCGGGTAACGAGCGCTGGTGGCACACGGCCAACGAGCGGATGAAGGTCGACTCGGCAGTGCAGATGACCAAGATCATGGCCGATGGCATGCTGGAGATGGCCCGGTACTCGGGGCCCGCCGGTGCCAAGTTCATGTGGGCAGGCATCCCGGGGCTGAACGCCGACCGGGCGGACCTCGACCTGCTCGACGTCACGATCGGAACCTACAAGGACGCGTCGGCCGCTGTCGGCACGAGCCAGTTGGGCAACCAGGCCCTGCTCGGCGCCACCTCGTTCAACATCCCGATGTGGAACGGGCGCGGCAACTCGACCCCGACGGCGTCGGCTTTCGAACTGGGGCACGCCCCGGGAGGGGTCTACCTGCCCCTGACCGACACCGAGTACCTGAACTCCACGTACGTGGCGCCGATGCGTCTGGAGTTCAAGGTGGAGCGCCCCGACCACATGTCGGACGCGGCTTGGGCGAAGTTCGTCGCCGGGGGCTACGGCGACTTCCAGTTCAACATTCTCGTCGGCGACAAGGTTGTGCCGCTGGCCGTTCCTGCCGGGCAGAGTGTGGACAAGTACTTCTCCTCGCGCATCTCGGCCAACAACCCCAACGCCATCTACCTGTCGGTCAACCTCGCGATCACCGATGCACCGTACACCGGGGTGCAGCCCATGCTCGCGGATTCCAAGACGGACCTGTACACGGTCAATCCGACGTACCTGGCCTCGAACCCGGATCCGTTCCCCGGGCGCGGGGCCATCGAACAGCGGGGCTTCTTCGTGTTCGGTGACGGGCAGAAGAACGCGGAGTTCTCTTCACCCGACGCGGTCTACGTGACAGTCGCCAACGCGGTCGTCGATGCGAAGCCGTCGGCGGTGGTGAAGAAGCTGACGGGCAACACGAACGAGTTGACCATCACGGTGAAGCAGACCCATGTCGACGGCAGCGAGTCTCCGGTGACGGCCACGTTCACCATCGACAACAACGCTGCTGGCACCTACACCGTCGGCGATTACAAGGTATTCGTCGACACCAAGGGCAACACCCAGGTGCGGTCGATCTCCATCGTGTGACGCGTGTGAACCGGAAGTTCAGCGCGCGCACGGGAGGGTATGCGCGGTGGCAGGAGGCCTCGACTCGGGGTCAGCGGCCGCCGGGGTGCGAGGCACCCTGACAACGGAGTGGAGCCATTGCCGTCGGTAGTGGCTCCACCCCGTTGTGCGCCATTGGGCGTGGGAATCCGGCCCGGGGTGCTCCGGTCCCGGAGCACCCCGCGCCGGCTGCCGCCCGGATCAGTTGCCGCGCTGGTGCAGCAGGAGGTCGGCGACCACCGGCCGGTGGTCCGACGCCGTCGTCGCCACGGTGTCGGTGCCCACCACCGTGATGTCCGGCGAGACGCTGATGACGTCGATCCGCGTCACCGGGTTGATCGCCGGGTACGTCCTGGCACCCGTCGGGGCGGTGTCCCGCAGGTCCTCCCAGAGGGCGGCCAGCTCGGGCGCCCCCGGCTCCGCGTTGAGGTCGCCGACCAGCACCTTCGGCCCGGAGTCGGCAGCTAGGATGTGCAGCGTGTCCGCGACCTGCATGCGCCGCACGGTCGGGTCCGACCGGTAGTCGAGGTGCGTGGAGTACACGTGCACGTGCGCACCCCGCGCGTTGATCGTCACCTCGGCGAAGCCCGGCGCCGGGGCCGGTACCGGGTTGGGCACCTGGGTGGACAGCCGGGTGATCTCGTGGTTCTCCGCCTCGAGGATCGGGTAACGGCTGAGCACCGCGACCCCGTACTGCCGGCGGGCCGCACCGGCGGTCAGCGGGTCGAAGTCGTAGATCGGCGCGAAGAAGGCCGACATGCCCAGCCGGTCGGCGAGTTCCTGGGCCTCGTCGACGAAGTCGCTGCGGTCGCCCCAGTGGACGTCGACCTCCTGCAGGCCGACCACGTCGGCGTCCAGCGTCCGGATCGCCTCGGCGGTCCGGTCGAGGTCGAACACGTTGTCCTCGCCGGCCCCGGCGTGGATGTTGTAGGTGGCCACGCGCAGCGCCACGGGCGGCGCGGCCGATCCCGCGGGCTCGCTCGCGCTGGCCGGCGCGGCCAGCGACAGCGGTCCCAGCGCGGCGGCGAGCGCGGCGCCGAGCAGGGTGCGGCGATGAATGCTCAGTCTCAACGGGTCCTCCGGATCAGACGGGGTGGAAAGGCCAGTGCCGATGATGCTTTTCCTCCGGTACGAGAGCGGCGCACAGTTCGCCCAGTAGGGGGCGTACAGACCCTAAACGCCGCCCGTGACGCCGTCGATGATCTCTTGTCGAAGCCGGCATGACCAGCCGATGGCGCGTCGATGGCGGCGGCTGAGGTGATTGGCGTTCGGCCTCTCGCCTGCGCCGGCGGCGCGGCGTTGACGCCGCGCCGCCGCCCGGGGAGCCTGATCCCTATTTTCCGTGCGGGTCGGACGCGTTGAGCGTCTCGACGACCTGGTCGTAGTCGCCGCGCGCCTCGCCGTAGCGGAGGAACTTCACCCGCTCGACCTGGATCTCCCTGGCGTCGGGCTGCGACTCCAGCAGCGCGACGACCTCCGCCACGAACTCCTCCAGCGGCATCGCGAACTCGCTCTCCTCCTGCCCGGGCAGCAACGAGGTACGAACCGCGGGCGGTTCCAGCTCCACGACCTTCACGGTCGTGTCGGCGAGCTGCAGCCGGATCGACTCGCTGAGCATGTGGATCGCGGCCTTCGACGCGTTGTAGCTCGGGGTGGCCTTCAACGGCGCGAACGCGAGGCCGGAGGAGACGGTGACGAGGGTGGCGTCCGGCTGCGCCCGCAGGTGCTCGATGAACGCGGCGATGAGCCGGATCGGGCCGAGCACGTTGGTCGCCACCACCGCCTCGGCCGAGGCGAGGAACGATTCGGGCTGGCGCCAGTCCTCGATCCGCATGATGCCGGCCATCGTGACCAGGACGTTGAGCTCTGGGTGCTGCGCCAGCACCTGCTTCGCGGCGGCGTCGATGCTCGCCGGATCCGTCGTGTCGATCTGCACGGTGTCGATCCCGGGATGCTCGGCGGCGATCTTGTCGAGCAGGTCGGTCCGCCGGCCGCCGACGATGAGCGTGTTGCCCCTGGCCTGCAGCGCGAGCGCGAGGGCGAGGCCGATACCGCTCGTGGCGCCGGGGATGAAGATGGTGTTGCCGGAGATGTTCATGTGCTCAGCCTCGCCGGTCCTCAGGGGCGGATGAAGAGACCGGTTATCGGGGGATCCGCAATCCCTGGTTCGCCCGTGCGGCGCGCGGATACTGGGATCATGGACCGTGCAGCCCTGGCCGACTTCCTGCGCCGCCGCCGGGAGGCGCTGCAGCCCGGGGACGTCGGGCTGGCTGCCGGCGCGCGCCGGCGCGCACCCGGCCTGCGGCGGGAGGAGGTCGCCGCCCTCGCCGCCATGTCGACCGACTACTACACCCGGCTCGAACAGCAGCGCGGCCCGCAGCCGAGCCCGCAGATGCTCGCTTCGCTCGCCCGGGCGCTGCGGCTGACCGGCGACGAACGCGACTACCTCTTCCGGGTGGCCGGGCAGAACGCTCCGACGTCCGTGTCCGCGGCGACGCACGTCGCCCCGGCGCTGCTGCGCGTGCTGGACCGGCTCGACGACACCCCGGCGCTCATCCTGTCCAACCTCGGCGAGACCCTCGTGCAGAACCGGATGGCCGAAGCCCTGTTCGGGGACAGATCGGGCTATACGGGCCTCGCCCGCAGCGAGATCTACCGGTGGTTCACCGATCCCGCGGAGCGGCTGCGCTACCCCGAGGAGGACCGCGACCGGCAGAGCCGCGCCCAGGTCGCCAACCTGCGCGCCGCGTACGGGTCGATGGGCCCGCAGTCACGGGCCGGCGCGCTGGTGCGGGCCCTGCAGAAGGCGAGCGCCGAGTTCGCCGAGCTGTGGGAACGGCACGAGGTGGCCAAGCGCTTCGCGGACCACAAGACCCTCATCCACCCCCAGTTCGGCGCGATCGAACTCGACTGCCAGGTGCTGTTCACCGAGGACCTGTCCCAGGCGCTGCTCGTGCTCACCGCGCCACCGCGCAGCGAGGGCTACGAGAAGCTGCAACTGCTCGGCGTGCTGGGGCATGAACAGTTCCCCGCCGAGGCGAGGCCGATGTAATGCTGCCGTCATCGACATCAGGCGCAGTCCGCCCAGACCGACGTTTGCGGGTAGCCAATCAGATCAAGTAGCGTCACCGATCGTGAACACCGGACCGGCACTACGCCACGCACGGATTGGCGACCCGGTGGATAGCTGATCGCACGGCGGGTGCGGAGATGGCACCCTCCCGGTTCGGCACGTGGACCTCCCAGCGGCTTGCGCACCGCGGATCCCCATGTCGTGTCGAACACAGCGAGGCCAGTCGAATGACAGTCACGTTCAACCACACCATCATCGCCGCCAAGGATCGCAACGAGTCGGCTCGGTTCTTTCGAGAGTTGTTGGAACTCCCGGAGGCACCGTCCTGGGGCGTGTTCACCAACATTCAGCTCACCGATGGCGTGCTGCTCCAGTTCGCTGAGCCGCCGGTGGACATTCAGATGCAGCACTACGCGTTCCTGATCGACGATGATCTGTTCGATCGGGCGTATCAGAGGCTTTGTGATCAGGGCATCGAGCACTGGGCCGATCCACAGATGCGACGCCCCGGCGAGATCAACAACGAGCACGGCGGCCGAGGGGTCTACTTCAAGGACCCGGCGGGCCACGCCATCGAGCTGATCACCCGCCCGTACCTGTAATCGAGAGGAGCTGCTGGCCGGGTAGCCGGAACGCGGTGCCCGGCCAGCAGCCGCGAACGCCGCCATCCCGTCCCAGGCAGCTACGATCGCGGGGTGAACTCCTACTGGCACGTCGTTCTGCCGCCACTCTGCGCCTGATCGGGCGCAGCCACTGATCGTTTGAATCCCTGACCCCCGTCGACCGCGGGGTGGGTCAGGTTCTCGTGGTGCGCCCGTTTTCGGATCGAGCCCCAGACGCATTCGACGACGGAAGACCACGAACTGTGCCAAACCGCACTGCACCTGAAGCTCTCACCTGTCCGGCCGCCAGCCAGCGCCCCTCCCGTACCGGTTTCCTGAGCGGCCCCGCGCCCATCCTCACCTCAGCCGTTCTCTGGGGTACGACCGGGACCGCCAGCTCCCTGGCACCCGCCGGTGCGCCGGCGGCGGCGATCGGCGCCGCCGGCCTCACCCTCGGCGGCACCCTGCTGTTCCTCACCTCACGCCGCGCCCGCTCGTTGCCCGCCAGCTGCACGCGCCTTGAGCGGTGGCTGCTCGTCCTGGGTGCGCTGGCCGTGGCCGGGTATCCGATCACCTTCTACCCCGCCGTGGCCCGGACCGGCGTGGCGGTAGCCACCGTGGTTGCCTTGGGCAGCGCCCCGGTCTTCGCCGGCCTGCTGTCCTGGATCACCTCGCAGGCCCGGCCGACCGCAGGCTGGAGCGGCGCCACCGCGGCCGCCGTGCTCGGCTGCACCCTTCTCGTGCTCGGCCCCGGGCTCACCGGACACGCCGCGCCCACAGACCTGACGGGCGTCGCGCTCGCCGGCTGCGCCGGACTGTCGTACGCCGCCTACTCGCTGATCGGCGGGAGGCTCATCACCCGCGAACACGCCTCCGACGCGGTGATGGGCGTGCTGTTCGGCGCGGCCGGGCTGCTCGTCCTGCCGCTCGTCATGTTCACCAACACGGCCTGGCTCGCCACCACCCGTGGCGCGGCGGTGGCGCTGTACCTTGCCCTGTTCACCGTCTATCTGGCCTACCGGCTCTTCGGGCACGGACTGCGCCGCACCCCTGCCTCCGTGGCCACGTCGCTGACCCTGGCCGAGCCCGCCGTAGCGGCGGTCCTGGGTGTCGCCGTCCTCGACGAACGCCTGCCGGCCGCGTCGTGGTGCGGGATGCTTGTCCTCGCCCTGGGCCTGGTCCTGCTGACCGTCCCCGCTGGCGCGGGTAGCCGAGGACGATAGGCCGCCGTTCGTGCAGTTCGGTCCCAGGGCGGTTCCGGAACCGGACCGCGGTGGACCGGAGCAGTGCAGCGGCGAGTGCTGCGGCCGGGTGCACGCCCCACCAGGCGGCACCCGGCCGCATCACTCACACCTGGCTTGCGGCGAACCGCTGGCCGTCGAACTCGCGAACGCGAACGGTCACGACCGTGCCGACCTCGGCCTTGGCGCTGCGTACGAGCCCGGGCACGCCTGCCGGAGTCTCGACGAGCACGCCGAACGGCAGGACCTTGGTCACGGTTGCGGCGATGACATCGCCGGCTCGGATCGGGGTGGTCATGGAGCCTCACCCCCTCTCGATCATCGGGGTGATTCGGGGCGGCGGCGGTGCGGGTCGCGGTTCTCCCTGGTCTCGTGCGACTGACGCAGCGCCGGGATCCACCCGGACATCACGCCGCAGACGATAACAGCGGTGGCTGTGTCCAGCGGAGGAAAGCCGCGTCGAGGCTCAGCCCCAGCACGGACGCACCGTCGTCGGTGATCGTGATCATCGCCTCCGGGTCGCAGAGTCGTTGGTTGGTGTGACCCGGGTCACTGCGTCGCTCGCATCGAGCCGCCGCCCGGCACGTTTACCTGCAGCCCGACCGGCCGGACCTGCGACTCCCGCAGGTCCGGCCTTTCTCGTCCCGCCGGCCGGTTCCTGGTACGCCCGGCGGCGGGTCCCTGTCGTGTCGGTCACTACTGTTAGCGTGCCCTGCGTCGCCGATCGCGGCCGATTCCTCATGAAATCTGGCTAATTTGCCACTGCGGAGGGTGTTCCTCATGGGCTGGCTACCGGTGGGAGACTCGTACGAGGTCTCCCTTGTGGACGGGAAGGTGGCGGCGCGGTCCATCGGCCCGCGGGCCACCGGCCGTCCACTGAAGACCCTGCCGAAGGTGTTGCGGGACGACCCCGAGGTGGACCGGTTGCGCCAGCTTGCCCAGTGGCTGGACCGGCACGCCGCGGAATGCCTGGCCCGGGTCGACGCCTGGGTGGTCTCCTCGCTGCCGGTGCCCACCGGGCTGCTGGCCCGGGTCTGGCCAGACCCGGCCTGGCAGGACGCGCTGCGCGACCTCGTGGTGCTCGGCGACGACCCGGCCGAGCCAGGTTTCCTGCGGGACGTCACCGACACCGGTGACCTGCGCGTGGTCAACCTCGACGGGGAGACCGTCCGGCTCTCACCGGCCAGCGCCACGCTGCCCCACCCGGTGCGTCTGCCCGACCTGGCCGACCTGCGCGAGTTTGCTGACGAACTGGACGTCACCCAGCGGGTCGAGCAACTGCGCCGGGGCACCTGGAGCAAACCCGCCGACCTGAAGGACCGGGACACCACCATCACCGACTTCCGCGGCGCCACGGTCCCCAACCGGCTGGCCGCCCGGGCCACCACGCTCGGCTTCCGGGTCTCCGGCTCGCAGGTCACGTGCCGGGTCTGGGAGGCCGGCCGCACGGTCGAGGCGGCCATGCGGTTCGACGAGGACTACTGGGACTCCGAAGCGACCCTGGGCACCCTCTCCTGGTCCGTCGCGGACGGACCGGCGCTGCGGTTGACCGAGGTCGGGCCGGTGGCCTGGTCGGAAGGAATGCGGATGGCGACGGCCCTGTCCGGCGCCGTGACCGGAACGGGGAAGAAGGCGTGACCGGGATGACGATGTCGGGCGGGGATTCGGCCGCGAGCCTGCTGGCCGCCGGCGCGGTGCTGCCGGCCGACGCCGCCGGGGCCGGCGACAAGGCAGTGCCCCTCACCGCACGCACCTACCGACACCCGGTCCTCGACGACCGGCCGGTGGTCCGCCTGGTCGACGCCGCCCTCGGCGAGGGCGAGGACATCGCCGTCGGGTTCCTCGGCCTGGCACCGGGTGCCGAGCCGGCCGTCGTCGGGCTGGGCCCGCGCCGCCCGTTGGCCTTCCCAGAGTGGGTGCTGGTACACCACCCGGCGGACGGCCGGCACGCGTTGGCCGTGGTGCCGGAGTTGCAGAAGCTGACCAAGCAGGTGCGGTCGCGGCCGAAGGCAGCCCTGGACGGGCACCAGGCCATCGCCGACCAGTTCGCCCGTACGCTGCCACACTTCCTGCCGACGTTCTTCGAGCAGGCGGCGCGGGTGTTCCTGGCCGCCGGGCAGGACACCTACGCGACGCAGCTGTTCAACAAGGCGCGCAAGGCGGAGGCGCAGCACGGCCTGCCGGTCGACCTGACCCGGCTGGACGAGGTCTACCTGGAGTTCGCGTCGGCCAAGGTGGTGTCCGCGACCGCGTTGGCCGGCTACGCGAAAGAGCTGTCCGCCCAGTTGCCGGCCGACGAGGCGCTGGACCGGTTCTGCCGGCTGGCGCTGCGGGCCGCGGCCGCCGGCGTGGTTCCGTCCACCCAGTCGGCCAACGCGGTGAACCGGCTGGTCCGGGCCGCCACCAAGGCCGCCGGTAAGGCCGGCGCCGCCGCCGTCGCTGACCGTGCGGCGGCCTACCTGACCGAGCTGCTCCGGCTGCCGGTGGCCGCCGAAGCGCCAGCCGGCTGGTGGCAGGCGCACCTGCCGGCGGTGACGGCGCTGGCCGGCCGCGACCCGGCGGTCCGCGGCAGCCTGCTCGACCTGATGCCCACCGACCGGGACAACCTGGTCCCGTGGCTGGCCCTGTTGACCGACACCGGTGCGCTCGCCGGACTGTCCGACCCGGACGTGCCGGACCCGGCCCGCCCGCAGGACGGCTCCGTCGGCTGGCTACGCCGCTTCGTGAGCCGAGCCAACTCCGGCTACCGCCGCAGCCGGCTGCCGCAGCTGTACCCGCTCGTCGAGCGGATGGCCGACCGGCTACGCGCCGAACTGACCGACAGCGGCGAGACGCTCACCGCCGACGGCGACCTGGACCTGCTCGACCTGCTGCTCGCCCTCAACCTGCCGGTGGCCCCGCCGACTGAGCGCGACACCCTGGACCTGGCGCAGTGGGTCAACGTCGGGGGTGAGCGGGATCTGCTCGCCGTGGCCGGCGACGACCGGTTCACCGGGGCCCTGCGCCGGGGCCTCGACCAACTCGACGACCAGCAGCACGCCCTGCGCCGGATGGCCGGGACGCCAGGCATCCGGCCGTTGCTGACCGACTGGCTGCGGGCCCGGATCCGCGACCGGTTCGCCGTCGGACTGCCGTACCTGCCGGAGTCGGTGGACTGGCTGGGCAGGCTCCCGGTCGAGGCGCTGCGCCTGGTGTCCGACGACCTCGACCGCTCCGGTGACCCCGGTCAAGGCGGCGACCTCGGGCAGGCCCTCGGCGTTGACCTCACCGAGCACGTCACCCGCAGCCTGCGCGGCGGGATCATCGAGGAGCTGGGCTGGCCGGACTGGGAGCTGGCCTGGCAGGAGGTGACCGGCGGCGACCACCGGGTCGAGGTGACCCGGCAGGAGGCCTGGCCGTACGTGATCCTGGGCGGGCCGACCACGGTGCGCGTGCTCGGCGCCGAGGGCATCGTGCTCCGCCACGACCTGCGCATCCCGGCCGGCGACCTGTGGGGCGAGCCTGGCTACCACTACGTCGACGGTCAGCTGCTGGTCTACTGGGAGTCCCGGGCACTCGGCTACAACCTGCGCGGTTACTGGCACTCGTCGCCTGGCGAGCCGCAGCCCATCCTCGGCGACACCCGCGGCCTGCAGCGGCGCAGCAACGAGATCACCCTGCCGCTGGCTGGCGGCGGGCGGACCACCGGCGGCGGCGTGCTGCACGTCGGTGACACCGCTGTCCCCTCGGAGCTGCCGGTCATCACCGACGGCACCTCCTACTGGACCTACCGCTACAGCGAGGATGACCGCGACTACGGCTGGCGCGAGTACGACCCGGCCAGCAACACCCACGGCCGGCGCAGCCTGCCCCGGTTCCTGGCCGACCTCCCGGTCGGCGGAAGCCACCTCCAGGAGTCGGCGAGCTGGCTGCGGCCAGCCCTGTCCGACCGGGCCACCCCGGCCGCCGTTGCGGTGGACGGCCTGCTCGGCTGGCGGGTGGTCACCCTGCCGGACGGCTCGGTACGCGGCGAGGACCTGGCCGGCCGTACCGTCACCGTGGCCGCGGGGCAGGAGCCGATCGCGGCGCTGGTGCTGCCCGGCGACGACCGGCCACGGGCGGTCCTCAAGGGTTTCGCCCTGGTCGACCCGGACGGGGTGGTGTCGGCCGCCGCCGGACCGCCGTCCAGCCGGGACTACACCACCGGCGCGGTCCCGCTGCCGGGACAGCAGTTCCTCGGCCACCTGCTGCCCCGGGACCCGGCCGGCTCCACCGCCCTGCGCGGGATGGACCGGGACACCGCCGCCGCGCTGTTCAAGGTGGCCCTCGACGAACGCCGCGTCGCGCTGGCCGAGAAGGCCGCGCGGGCCGCCGCCCGGGCGGCGACCCGATCGGGGTTGATCGCGGCCACGCAGGCCATCACCGGCCTTCCCGTCGCGGTCCCGGCGTCCCTGGTCGGCGCACCGGCCGGCGCCACCGGCTCCGCACCAGCCACCGCGGCCGATGAAGGCGACGGGGACGCGCTGGTCGAGCTGGTCCGCTCGACGTTGCCGGCGGTCAGCCACGACGCGGTGCTGGCCGGGGTGGCCGGGGTGCTGCGCCTGGCCGCCCGGGTGCGCACCGACCTGGACGCGGTGACCGAGCGGCTGACCAGGTCGTTGTCCGCCCCGACGGCGGCGGCGCCGGCGGCCACCGCGACCGGACCCACCGACGAGCAGCTCAACCTGGCGCTGGACGGTCTGCGTGGCTCGGCCTACCGGGTGAGCACCTCCACCCACGCCTTCACCCAGTTCCAGGCGTTCGCCGCCCAGCGGTCCGCCGCCACCGGGAGCGAACCCGCCGTACGGCTGCACCTTGACGGGCCGGCGCTGCCGAACGCCCTGGACTGGTCGCGCGTGCTCGGCGGTGTCGCGGCCGTCGCCTACCGCGCCGTCGCAGCGGTCACCCCCGACGAACACCGGGAGACGCTGCGGGCCCTGCTCACCGAGCTGGACCGGCTCGACCTGAGCGCGGCGACCGAGCCGGCCCGGTGGCGCTGGTTCACGCTGCACCTGCTCGACGGCGACCTGAACAACCCCGACGGCACGCGCCGGTACGCCAGGCCGGGCATCCTGCCGCTGCCCGACGGGGCGTTCATCGCCGTGCTGGACTCCGGCGGCACGGCCACCGGCTACTCCTTCGACGCGCTCTACCACGACCCGGCCGGCGTGTTCGCCGTGCCCGAGCCGTACACGGTGCAGTCCTCGGCGCCGGTCGGTGACGAACGGCCGGCCGGCTGGCTGGCCGGCTTCCTCACCGAGTGGGCCGCGCGCGGTCCGCTGCCCTGGCGGCCGGAGGCGGCCGAGCAGTTCGCCCAGCTGACCGGCGTCACCCCCACCGCCGCGAAGCTGGTGCTGGCCGGCCTGCCGTACGCGGACTCGGCGAACACCGTGCCGACCGAGCTGCGCCAGGCGCTCGGGGTCAAGCAGGTCGGCGAGGTCAAGCTGGCCTTCGGGATACTGAACGAGGCCAGCCCTGCCCTCCGGCGGGCCGTGGTCTCGGCGCTGCTGCCCGACGACCCGGCCCGGCTGTGGACCGACGGTCCGGACGTGGCCGCCGCCGCGGCGGTCTGGAACGCCGCCCTGGGCCGCCGGGTGGTGGTGCCCGAACAACTGCTCGCCGAAGCGGTGCGGGCGATCCGAACCGGCTGGGGACCCGCGAAGGCGTTGCCGGCGCTGCTCGACCCGGCCCGTTCGGTCGAGCTGAGCACCGACCTGGCCTTCCACATCAGCGGTGACCGGGCCCGGCAGGTCGACGGCCGGGCAACGGGCTTCACCGGTGAGGTGCTGCGCTCCACGGTCGCCCTGGCAGCCTGGGTCGCCCACCACACGCCAGCCGGCGACCCGTGCCGGGCCGCGCTGCCGGCCGCGCTGGCCGTGCTCCGGGACCGGCTGGCCAACCCCGACCTGCTGCTCGACCTCGACCGGTGGGTCTCCCTGCCCGCGTTCCAGCAGGTGGCGGGCACCCCGTCCGAGACCGGCCCGGGCTGGGAACGGTACGGCGCCATCGTGCTGGCCACCTACGACAGCCAACCGTCGCCCGCGCTGCGGCCGGACCTGCTCGACGCCGACGGGACGGACCCGTACCTGCCGGCGCTGCGGGCGGACGCGGCCAAGCCGTACCCGATGGAGGTGGCGCTGCGCCTGGTCCGCGACCCGCGGTTCGCGGCGCTGCTCGGCGACCCGGGGGAGCCGGGCGGCGGCGTGCGGGCGGCGGACGGCACCTGGTGGCCGCAGGATCCGACCCGGTCGGTGCCCGACCTGGTCGCCGAGGTCGCCGGGGAACACGGCTTGGGCGCCGACGCGGCGGCGGTGTACCTGATGCTGCTGGCCATGCCGGACCCCACCGACCGCAACACGGCGAAGTGGACCGGCTGGAAGCCGGCCCGGCTGAAGGCGGCCCGCGCCGAACTGGCCGGCACCGACCTGGTCATCGAGGCCAGCCGGTCCCGGGCCGGCCGGTCGCTGTTCCTGCCCGGCCCGTGGCTGGAGCGCGGCAGCGGGCAGGCGCCGATCGAGGGCTGGAAGGTCGCCCTGTTCGACCTCGCACCCGACGGCACGGCCGGGCTCGGCGTGACCGTGCCCTTCGAACCGGCCGCCGACCTCTACCGGCGGGCCTGGCAACGCCTCCGCGACGGCGACCGGCCCCGGCTCGACAACCTGCCCACCCGCGGCGCCCACCGCTGACCCCGACTCTGGTGGCCGCGACGACCGCCAAGGTCGTCGCGGCACCGACCGTCGCCGAACCCTGTGCCGAACACCCACCCGAACCAGACAGAGATCGAGGAACCCCAGTGACCGTGACGGAACACGTCCGCCCCACCGCGGCGCCGGAGACCGCCGCCCAGGTCCTCTCCGCCGAACAGCGGTACGCCGACGAGCTGGCCTTCCTGGCCGCGTACGACGACGGGGCCCGGCCGCCGGGCTGGGCGCTGACCCCGCGCGCCGTGGTCACCTTCATCCAGGGCAGCAATGGCGAGGCGTTGAAGCTGCCCGCCGACCGGCGCACCGGCCCGGACGGCACCGAACTGCCGGCCAGCATGACCATCCCGCCGAAGTTCGTCGGCGAGCGGAGCCTGGTCGAACGGTGCGTGGTCACCCTCGCCGGTGAGCGTGGCCTGCTGCTGGTCGGCGAGCCCGGCACCGCCAAGTCCATGCTGTCCGAGCTGCTGGCCGCCGCGGTCTGCGGCACCAGCGCGCTGACCGTGCAGGGCACCGCCGGCACCACCGAGGACGCCTTCCGGTACGGCTGGAACTACGCCCTGCTGCTCGCCCAGGGCCCGACCCCGCAGGCGCTGGTCGACTCGCCGGTGCTGACCGCGATGCGCACCGGCCGGGTGGCCCGGATCGAGGAGGTCACCCGCTGCCTGCCCGAGGTGCAGGACGCGCTGGTGTCCATCCTGTCCGACCGGCGGATGAACGTGCCGGAGCTGAGCGGCACCGAGGACGGCCTGATCCGCGCGGTGCCCGGGTTCACCGTGATCGCCACCGCCAACCTGCGGGACCGCGGCGTGTCGGAGATGTCCTCAGCCCTCAAGCGTCGGTTCAACTTCGAGACCATCCACCCGATCTCGGACGTGGACACCGAGACCGACCTGGTCCGCCGGCAGGCCACCGCCGCCGTGCAGCGCGCCGGCGCGGCCTACCGGGTGGACGACGCGGTGCTGGACGCCCTGGTCACGGTCTTCCGCGACCTGCGTTCCGGCCGGTCCGGCGAGGGCTGGGACGTGGAACGGCCGGGCACGGTCATGTCCACGGCCGAAGCGGTGCAGGTGGCGGTGTCGCTCGGCCTGGCCACCGCGTACCTGTCCGGCGGGGACGCGCTCGACCTGGTGCCCGGGCACCTGCTCGGCGTGGTCCGCAAGGACGACCCGAACGACCACGCCCGACTGCTCGGCTACTGGGACGGCCCGGTCCGCCGCCGCGCCGAGGACGGCTCGGCGATGTGGCGCCGGCTCTGGGACCTGCGGGAGAACCTGAGGTGACAACCCTCTCCAGCACGTCGCCCGGCGCGGCCCCGCCGACCGTCGACCCGGCCGGCCCGTCGACGGTCGATCCAACGACGGCCGACCCGCGAGCCGTGGTCGACGTGCTCGCCGGTTCGGTCCGGCCGTACCTGATCGGGGTGCGGCATCACAGCCCGGCCCTCGCGGCGATGGTCCCGGCGCTGCTGGACGCCGCCGGGGCCGAGGTGGTCTGCATCGAGCTGCCGGCCGACTTCCAGCGGTGGCTGCCGTACCTGTCCGACCCGGCCGCCCGGGCCCCGCTGGCCCTCGTCGGCAGCCACGGCACGGACGGCCCGCTGGGCTTCTACCCGTTCGCCGACTTCTCCCCGGAACTGGCCGCGATCCGCTGGGCCCGGCAGCACGGCGTCGAGGTGGTCTGCTGCGACCTGCCGCTGGCCGACCCCGGCTGGACCGCCGACACCACCGACTCCGACCCGACCGCTGGTACCGAGCCGACCGCCGATCCCGACCCGGACGCCGGTGCGCCCGTGCCCGACGTGCGCCGCTCCGGCTACGCCGCCGCGCTCAGCGCCAGCGGCACCGGCCGGGACGGCGACGACCTGTGGGACCGGGTCGTCGAGGTACGTGCCCCGGGCTGCCCGCCCGAGGCGGTCCGCCGCGCCGCCCTCGGCGTCGGCTGGGCGATGCGTACCGACAGCGCCAGCGGCGACGGCGTACCGGCCCGGGACCTGGCCCGCGAGCGGCACATGCGCCGGGTGCTGGCCGAGGCCGGCGCGGACGGCCGGCGGGTCGCCGCCGTCGTCGGCGCCTTCCATGCCCCGGCCCTGCTCGCCGCCCCGCCGGCCGGCGCCGGCGATGACCCGGCCCGGACGGCCGGTGGTGCCACCCCGGAGTCCACTGCGGACAACGGCAGGGCTCCGACGCCCGCCCCGGTCGGCGGCGCTCGGGCGTCGACCGCCGACGTCGCTGCCGCGTCCACCCGGTCCGGCGCCGCATCGAACGCTACGGCCCGGCCCGTGACGACCCGGCCCGGGCCGGCCACCACCAACGGCGGCGGCACGGCCGTCACCTCGCTGGTGCCGTACGCGTTCGACCTGCTCGACTCCCGGTCCGGCTACCCGGCCGGGATCCGCGACCCGCGCTGGCAGCAGTCCGTCTTCACCGCCGCCGGCGACCCGGAACGGATCCAGGCCGCCGCCGCACGGGCGGTCACCGACCTGTGCCGCGAACTCCGCTCGACCGGTCACACCGCCGGCACCGGCGAGGCCGCCGAGGCGGTACGGCTGGCCGGCGACCTGGCCCGGCTGCGGGACCTGCCCGCCCCAGGCAGAGGCGAGGTGCTGGAGGCGGTGACCACCGTGCTCGGCCAGGGTGAACTGCTCGGCCGCGGCCGAGCACTGGCCAAGGCGCTGGAGACCGTGCTGGTCGGCGCCGAGCGGGGCCGCGTCGCCCCCGGTACGCCGCGGTCCGGGCTCGGCCCCGCCATCGAGGCGGAACTCACCGCGCTGCGGCTGCCCAACCCGGACAGCCCGAAGCCCCGCGAGGTCCGGCTGGACCCGCTGCGCACCGACCTGGACGGGCGGCGGGAGATCCTCCTGCAACGCCTGCAGGTCTGCGGCGTCGGCTACGGCGAGCCGATCGCGGTGTCCGGCACCGGCGACGGCGCCGCCCTGACCACCCGCTGGCAACTGGCCTGGACGCCGTCCGTGGCGGCCCGGCTGGACCTGGTCGGCGTACGCGGGGTGACCGCGGCGCTGGCCGCCGCCGGCACCCTGCGAGAGCGGTTCCGCCGGGAGGCCGCCGACGGCGGCCCCACCGCCGCGCAGCTGCTCACCGGGCTACGCGACGCCGCCCGCTGCGACCTGCCCGAGCTGGTCACCGACCGGCTCGAACTGGCCGCCGCGGTGCTGCCGGGCACCGGCACACTGCCCGAACTGCTGGCCGCACTGGACCTGCTGGAGGCACTGCGCCGGGAACACCTGCCCGGCACCACCGCCGACGGCCGGGCCCGGGCGGCCCAACTGGCCGTCGTGCTGCTGGACGCCGCGGTCCGCGGGCTGCCCGGCCTGGCCGGCAGCGACTCCGCCGCCGACGGCGCCGCGCTGGTCGACCTCGCGGTCCGGGCCGGCGAGGACCGGATCGGCCTGCGCCTGGACGAGGCCCTCGGCTACCTGGCCCGGGCCGGTTCGCCGCTGATCCAGGGCGCCGCCCTGGCCGCCCGGGTGCTGCTCGACCTGACCGATCTGCAGACCCTGGGCACCCGAGTGGCCGGCTGGATCGACGCGGCGACCGGACCGGACACGCGGCGGCACCTGCACCGGCTGCTCGGTGGCCTGCTCACCGCGGCCCACCCGCTGCTGCAGTCCGCCCCGGCCGCGCTGGACCCGCTGCTGGAGCGGATCGAGCGGCTCACCGACACCGAGTTCCTGGACCGGCTGCCGGCGCTGCGCGGCGGGTTCGACGTACTCACCCCGGCGGCCCGGGAGCGGCTGCTGCACACCGTCGCCGAACGGCTGGGCGACCGGCTCGATCTGGCCCTGTCCGCCCCGCCCGAGCTGCTGGCCCGCTGGGCCGCTGCCGACGCGGCCGGCCGGGCCGCCCTGCTCGCCCGCGGCATCCCGATCCCGGGCACGCCCACCGGCTCCGCCGACACCCCCGCCAGCACCGCACCCGGGCCGGACACGCCGGACGCCCGGCTCACTCCCACGGACCGGTGGCGGCTGCTGCTCGGCCGCCAACCCGACCGGTTGCCGGCCGACGCCCGCCGCTACGCCCGCGCCCTCGACGAGCTGTACGGGGCGGGCCAGGGCGAGGGCGTCACCGACTTCGGCCAGGCGGCCGGCGGCGGCCAGGAAGCCTCCTTCCCGACCGCCCGCGAGTGGGCCGACGAACTCGAGGCGCTGTTCGGCACCGCGGTACGCGAGGAGGTCATCGCCCGGGCCGCCGAGAGCGGCCGCGCCGACGTGCTCACCGAGCTCGACCCGGCCGCGGTACGCCCCTCGATGGAACTGCTGACCTCGGTGCTGTCGCTGGCCGGTGGCCTGCCCGAGGGGCAGCTGGCCAAGCTACGGCCGCTGGTCCGGCGGCTGGTCGAGGAGCTGACCAAACAGCTGGCCACCCAGGTGCGCCCGGCGCTGACCGGGCTGACCAACCCGCGTCCGTCCCGCCGTCCCGGCGGCCGGATCAACCTCGCCCGTACCCTGCGGGCGAACCTGGCGCACACCCAGCGGCTCGGCGACGGCCGGACGGTGGTGGTGCCGGAACGCCCCGTCTTCAACACCCGGACCCGCCAGGAGGCCGACTGGCGGCTGGTGCTGGTGGTCGACGTGTCCGGCTCGATGGAGGCGTCGGTGGTGTGGTCGGCGTTGACCGCCGCCGTACTGGCCGGGGTGCCCACCCTGTCCACCCACTTCCTCGCCTTCTCCACCGAAGTGGTCGACTTGACCGACCGGGTCGACGATCCGCTGTCGCTGCTGCTGGAGGTCCGCGTCGGCGGCGGTACGCACATCGCCGCCGGACTGGCCCACGCCCGCTCGCTGGTGACCGTGCCGAGCCGCACCATCGTCGCGGTGGTCAGCGACTTCGAGGAGGGCTACCCGCTGGCCGGGCTGCTCGGCGAGGTCCGCACACTGGCCAGCTCCGGCGTGCATCTGCTCGGCTGCGCCGCGCTGAACGACAAGGGAGTGCCCTGCTACTCGGTACCGGTCGCCGAGCAGCTCGTCGCGGCCGGGATGCCGGTCGCCGCTCTCAGCCCGCTCGAACTCGCCCGCTGGGTGGGCGACCGCGTACGCGGAGGATCACGTTGACGGACCGCACACCCACCGCCGCAGACACCGACCGGCTGCCGCCGGTGCTGCCGGCCGTCGCCGCCGCGGCGGTGGCGGCCCTGCCACATCGGCTGCACAAGCGGCTGGACGCCACCGTCGAACGGCTGGCCGGGACATCCGTCGGCCGGGTCGACGGCGGCGTGTCAATCGACTGCGGCCCCGAGGCCCTGGTCACCCTGACACCCGGACCGACCGGCGCGGTCACCGACCCGCACCAGGCGCGGTGCAGCTGCCTGCTGGCGCCCCGCTGCCTGCACCGGACCGCGGTCCTCGTCGCCTGCCCGATCGCCGACCCGGCCACCCACCCCGACCCGGCGTCCACCACCGCCGGACCGTCCACTGCCGACGACACCCGCGCGGCCACCGGGCGTACCGGAACGACCGGGCGGACCCCGGCTGGCGCGGCCGCCGGTCGTACCGGCCAGAACACGGCACCGACGAAGGCGCAACGCGCCGCCGCCAGCGCACTGTGGCGGGCAGCCGCCGCGGTCCTCGCGGCCGGCGTGCCGGCCGCCGGCGCGGTCCCCCAGGCCGAACTGCTGCGCGCCGCACACAGCGCCCGACTGGCCGGCCTGCCGCGGGCCGAAAGCGCCGCGCTGCGCACGGTACGTGGCCTGCGCGCCCACCGGGAACGACAGACCGGCCACCGGCTGGCCGAGCTGGTCGAGGTGCTGCACGACCTGCTGTACGTGGCCGGCCGGCTGGCCGCCGGCGATCCCGACCCGGCGCTGGTCGGCACCCTCCGGCGGACCTACCAACCAGACGGCGCCCTGGAGGTGTACGGCGTCTGCCGGGAACCGGTGATCAGCGCGACCGGGTACGCCGGGGTCGTCACCCACCTGATCGCCGCCGACGGACGCCAACTCTCCTTCGGCGACGTGAAACCGGGCGGCCCCGACCGGGCACGGGACTGCGCCCGGGCGGTCACCGAGATGGGCGCGGTCGCGGTCAACCACGCGGTGCTGGCCCGCGGCGGCCTGCGGATCACCGGCACCACCGTCTCCCCGGACGGCCGGCTCGGTGCCGGCAAGGGGGTACGCGCCACCCCGCTCACCACGACCGACTGGTCCACCGGACCGCTGGCGGAACTGTTCGCCCGCCCGCTCGCCGAGGTGGTCACCGCCCAACTCGCCGCCGACGACCCGGAGGACCCGGCCCGGGCCGGGACCGCGCTGGTCGGCTGTGACCTGATGGTGGTCGGCGCCGTCGGTGACCAGGTGCTGGCCCGCGAGCTGGCCCCCGCCGCCGACGCCGGAGCGGACCGCCCGCCGGTGCCGGATGGCCCGATGATCCGGCTGGTGCCGGCCAACTCCCACCCGGCGCTGGCCCACGTGGCCAACCTGCGGCGGCTCGCCTCCTGGCCGGGCCTGCGGATTCGGGTGGTCGGCCGGCTGGACCCGGACCGGGCCAGCACGCTGCACCCGCTCGCGGTCGGCGCGGTGCCCGGTGCCACCGAGACCCTGCGGCTGCCGGCAGACTGGCACGGCCGAGCGGACCTCGGCTACGACCAGATCCAGGGCAGCCACCTACCACCGCGCGATTCAGCCACGATGACCGAACCGGTGCTCGCCGTCAGCGCCGACGCGGTGGCGCAGTCCCCACTGTGGCGGGTCCGCCGGCTGGCGGAGCTGGCCGTCTCCGGCGGTCGCCGCGCCGTCGGCGAGGCGGCCCGCGGCGAGGGCACCGGGCTGGCTGGTCCACTGCGTCGCGCCGGCTTCACCACCGCCGCCGCGGTGACCGCCGCGCTCGCCAACGAGGCCGACCGGCGGGGCCGGGACGCGTTCGGCCGGCTCACCGATCCCGACCCGGACCGGTACGCCTGGGCCTGGCTCACCGCGACCGCCCATCTCGCCGCCACCGAACGGGAGCTGATCCGGTCCTCCTGGACCGCCCCACCCGTCGGCTGACCTACCGGAATCCCGGGGCGATCCAGCCTCGGGCCTCTGGGTAGCAGGCGCAGGTGATCGTAGAACGACGCCGATCACCTGCACCCGGCGCCCGCCCGAACCTTGGGCGGGCGCGCGCCCAGGTGGCGGTCATCGGGTCGCGGCTGGGTGAGGCCGGCGTGGGCATCACCATCGACACCGGCTGCAGGGCCGGGAGTGCGACCGGGCGGCGGGACGCGACGGCGTTCCACTTGGAGCCCGGGGCGGCTGTGCGTGCTGGTCTCGCGGCACCGGCATGCGTGCATCGTGGCGGCGCGGGCCGGGATCGCCGTGCGCGCCCGTGGACCGAGCGGGTGCACCTAAAGGTGCCGGTCAAGTTCCGGACGGCTGGGAGCCAGCCAGACGATGCTCGCTGCGTGACACGGCCAAAAGGCGCAAGGAAATCCTCTACATAACGCCGGTAGCTGTATAGGATTTCCTTGTGCGTTCTGCTGAGAGCCCCGACGCCGAGAGCCCCTTGCCTAGGGGGCTCCCAGCCACCTTTAGCTACTCCCAGGCACTGGCCGCCGGTCTCTCTGAGTGGCAGCTGTACCGGCTGCGTGATCGTGGACTCATCGAGCTTGTCGGCCGGGGCCTGTACCGACGCCGCGAGGCCGAGGGAGTGGAAATTGACCTCGTCGAGATCGCTCGGCGCGCACCGCTCGCCACGCTCTGCCTGGCCACGGCGCTGGCCCGGCATGGCCTCATCGACGACATTCCGTCCCGCATCGATGTTGCACTGCCTCGCGGTCGGCATAGACCTGCCACCAACGCACCCGTCGCCTGGCACTCGTTCGACCCCGCCACCTTCGAGGTGGGGCGCACCGATCTACCCCTCGACTCCGAGACCTTGATCGGGCTCTACGGCCCTGAGCGCAGCATTGTCGACGCTGTCCGACTACGACACCGTGAGGGCCCGGATCTCGCGTACGCGGCGCTCAAGCGGTGGCTGAGGCGGCGCGACGCATCGCCTTCGAAACTCCTGGCAATGGCTCGGCACTTTCCTAACTCTGAGCGGCCACTCCGAGAGGCGTTGGAGATCCTGCTGTGACCACCCGACCGACCCGAGCCACCGTCGCCGGCCGCGCCTACCTTGACCTTCAGAACCTTGCCCGCCGCACCGGCCGGCCCACAGACGAACTGCATCAGGTGTACGCACTGGAGGGCTTTCTTGCTCGCTTGAGCAACTCTCGCTACGCGGACCGGCTCGTGCTCAAAGGCGGGGTCTTGATGGCGGCCTATGCCGCCCGTCGGCCCACCAGGGACGTGGACCTGCAGGGGCGATGGATTTCCAACGACGCGGATCAGGTGCTCCGCGTTGTCCGCGACGTGGCCAGTCTCCCGCTCAACGATGGCCTGATACTTGACACGACTACCGCGACAGCGGAAACGATCCGGGACGACGACGTCTATAGCGGCGTCCGCGTCAGCCTCACCGGAAGTCTCGCCGCCGCGCGGCTGACCTTTCACGTCGACGTCAACGTCGGCGATCCGATCTGGCCCGAGCCGCAGCCAATCAAGCTGCCCCGCCTGCTCGACGGGGAAATCGTGGTAACCGGCTATCCCCTGCCCATGGTGTACGCGGAGAAGCTCGTGACGGCCTTGCAGCGCGGTGAGGCCAACACCCGCTGGCGTGACTTTGCCGACGTATACCTGCTGTCCGGACAGCACAACGTGGATGGGGACGAACTCGCCATGGCTATGCGACGGGTCGCCGAGTATCGCGAGGTGGTGCCCACGCCGCTAAGCGAGGTCCTCGACCGCTACGCAACGCTCGCACAATCAAGGTGGGCGGCCTGGCGACGCAAGCATCGCCTCGACGACCGGCTGCCCCAGGATTTCGGAGTGGTGTTGCAGCGAGTGTTCGCGCTTGCCGATCCGGCGCTGGCAGGATCCTTGGTTGGGCAGACTTGGAACGCCGCGTCTACCGGATGGACAGCGACGTGACCGTGAGCCGGCGCGCGCGGCGGCCGATGAACACATGCCCGCCGACTGCCACGGTCGGATGCCCCGGTGCGGCCGACCCGTTCCTGGTCTCGGTCGGTTGTCAGTTCTGCTGGGCCGGGGTGACCGTCTGCTCGATTCCGCTGCCGCCTTCGCCGCCGGCCCGTGCATATAGCTGAGTCGGGAACGCCGACGAAAACCGCAGACCTGCGGTGCCGAAACCGGCACGTGATGTTTTGA